>DAITQH010000107.1:0-7195 GCA_036833175.1 Candidatus Dormiibacterota bacterium | reverse complement strand
GCGCCAAGTGAGAAGGCCGAAGTTCGAGATTCTTCAAGTAGGGGTCGCAGCCGCTCGGCGGCCTGGCTCAAACGGGTTCCAATCGTGCGCTCGGATACTCCGAGCGCGGCCGCGATCTCCCGGTTGTTGTAGCCGTGGTAGTACCGCAGCACGATCGCAGCCGCGAGCTTCGGAGGAATCGCGCGCAGCGCGGTCAGCAGGTCGGGCCTGGTTGCGACCTGGGCGGGATCGGTCGAGGCGGCCGGACGTCCCAGCCGCCGCAGCATCTCGCCGACGGACCGCAGGCGGGAGCTGCGCCGGTACGAGATCGCGCGGTTGACTGCGATCCGGTGGATCCACGCTTCGGCGGGGGCGTCCGGCCTCCAGCGCTTCCACGCCTGGAACGCCTTGACGAACGAGTCCTGGGCGCAATCCTCGGCTTCGGCCGGATCTCCCAGGATGGCCATCAACGTCCGGTATACGCGCGGGTACGCATTCCGGTAGAGGCGGTCGAAATCCTCTCGCGAGCCCGGCAGGTAGGTCTCCTGCCCCCGGTCAGGCGACGCTTGCACGTTGGGTATAACGGCGAAGGGTACTAAGCCCGGCGTGTTAACGGTTTGTGGCAGCGCGCTATAGAGTTCAGGAATGCCCATCATGTGGACCGGCGACCCAGAGGCGAACCGGCTCCTCGAGACCGATCCGCTGGCGCTCTTGATCGGGTTGGTGCTGGACCAGCAGATCAAGATGGAAAAGGCGTTCGGCGGTCCTTACGAGCTGAAGCGGCGCCTTGGACACCTCGACGTCCGGAAGATCGCGTCGATGGACCCCGAAAAGCTCGGCGCCGTTTTTCGCGAGCGGCCGGCGCTCCATCGCTTTCCGGGCAGCATGGCCAAGCGCACGCAGGCGCTGTGCCAGGTGATCGTCGCGGAATACGGAGGCGATGCGGGGTCGGTGTGGGGAGATGCCCGCGATGGCGACGACCTCGCGGCCCGCATCAAGAAGCTGCCGGGATTCGGGGACATGAAGGTCAAGATCCTGGTCGCGGTGCTGGCCAAGAAGTTCGGGGTCAAGCCGCGTGGCTGGGAGAAGCACGCGGCCAACTGGCACACGGTCGCCGACGTCGACTCGGACGAAACGATGGTCCAGGCTCGCGAGGTCAAACGCGAGATGAAAGCGAAAGCGAAGCAATAGCAATCTGGTAGGGTTTGGCCTCCGGCGCGGCCGCAGAGAGTCGCGCGGATAGATCAGGGACCAGAGGAGATGAGGATGAGGGAGTGTCTGCCTAGCCCGGAGGAAGCCCGGGCGCTCGCCAAAGACCACGCATTGATCCCGGTGTACCGGGAGGTGCTGGCCGACATGCTGACCCCAGTCCGCGCTTACACGTTGCTCTGCCCGCCGGGGTCCCCGGGTTTTCTCCTGGAGAGCGTCGAGGGCGGCGAGCGCCAGGCCCGGTACTCCTTCATCGGCTTCGAACCAAAGCCGCTGGACATGGCCCCCGACGATCCCCTGGCAGCGCTCCGCGCCGTGGCCTCCGAGGTGACGGCGCCGGTCAAGGGCATCCCGCGATTCCACGGCGGGGCGGTCGGCTATCTCGGCTACGAGACAGCGAGGCATTTCGAACGATTGCCGGTCGCGGCCGGAGCTCCGCCGCCTATGCCCGAGAGCGCGTTCCTGCGCGCGGACGACCTGGCCGTGTTCGACCACGTGACGAGACGGCTCAAGCTCCTCACCATCCACCGGCCGGATCGCGAGGATTACCAGGCTGCGGTCGCGCGCATCGACGAGATGGAACAGCGCCTGGCGTCGGACCAGGTGGCGGCGTTTGCGCGCGGCGCGGACGGGACGCACTGGGAGTCCAACGTCACCAAAGGCCAGTACGAGGCGATGGTCGACGCGGCGCGGGAGTACATCTTCGCCGGCGACGCTTTCCAGATCGTCGTTTCTCACCGCTATCGAAAGCCGCTCGAGGCCAGCCCGTTCGATGTCTACCGCTGCTTGCGCGCGATCAACCCGTCGCCGTACATGTACTACCTGTCGTTGGGCGGCGACCGGCACGTCGTGGGCACCTCTCCCGAGAAGCTCATTCAGGTGGAAGGCACGCGGGTCGAGACGCGGCCGCTCGCGGGCACGCGTAAAAGGGGCGCCGACCCGGTCGAGGACGTGAGGCTCGAGAAAGAGCTCCTCAATGACCTGAAGGAGCGCGCCGAGCACGTGATGCTGGTCGACCTCGGGCGCAACGACGTGGGCCGCGTCGCGCGGCCAGGCACGGTGAAGGTGGATCGCCTGATGGAGGTCGAGCGCTACTCGCACGTGATGCACATCTCCTCGACGGTCAGCGGCCAGCTGCGTGACGGCTGCACCTCGATCGACGCGCTGCGAGCGGCGTTCCCCGCTGGCACCGTGTCCGGCGCCCCGAAGATCCGTGCCATGGAGGTGATCGCCGAGCTGGAGCCTGAGCAGCGCGGCGTTTATGCGGGATCGCTGGGCTACGTGGGCTTCGGCGGCAACCTCGACATGGCGATCACCCTCCGCACCGTGGTGGCTGCAGAAGGAATCGCTTACGTGCAGGTGGGCGCCGGCATCGTGGCCGACTCGCGTCCCGAGCGCGAGTACGAGGAGACGCAGGAGAAGGCGGCCCCGATGTTCAAGGCCATCGAGATGGCGGAGGACATGTAGATGCTGGCGGTGGTCGACAACTACGACTCATTCACCTACAACCTGGTGCAGTACCTGGGTGAGCTCGGCTCCGAGCCTCGCGTGTTTCGCAACGACGAGGTGACTGTGCAGGAGCTTGGCGAATTCGATGGCATCGTCATCTCGCCTGGCCCGGGAAGGCCTGAGGATGCTGGTGTCTCGACGCAGGCCATCCGCGAGCTGAGCGGCAAGGTGCCCATTCTTGGCGTGTGCCTTGGCCACCAGTGCCTGGGCGAGGCGTTCGGCGGCCGCGTCGTGCGCAATGAGCCCTCACACGGGAAGACGTCGTGGATCCGGCACGACAACTCGGGCGTCCTGGCCGGCGTGACAGATCCGTTCGAGGCGACCCGCTACCACTCCCTCATCGTCGAGCGTGATTCGGTTCCTGGAGATCTCGTCGTCACGGCGTGGACGGCTGACGGCACGGTGATGGGCCTGCGCCACGTCAAGCACCCGACGTACGGGGTGCAGTTCCACCCGGAGTCGGTGCTGACGAAAGAGGGAAAGAAAATCCTCGCTAACTTCATGCGGCGTGCGGAGAAGAAGTCTTGATCGAGGCAATCGCCAAGCTCGTCAGGTGCGAATCGCTAAGCGAGGACGAAGCGGCCGCAACGTTCGAGGAGATCATGCGGGGGGACGCGACACCCGTCCAGATCGCAGGGCTCCTGGTCGCGCTGCGGATGAAAGGCGAGAGCACGGACGAGATCACGGGCTTCGCCCGCACCGCCCGTGCGATGGCGACGCCGATCCAGGTCGACGGCGACCTGCTCGACACGTGTGGGACCGGTGGCGACGGCCTGGCGACGTTCAACATCTCGACCCTGTCCGCGATCGTCGCCGCCGCGTCAGGGGCGAAGGTGGCCAAGCACGGCAACCGCGCAGCGTCCTCTATGTGCGGGTCGGCCGACGTGCTCGAGCAGCTAGGGGTAAAGATCGACCTCGCTCCGGAGGGCGTGGCCCGCTGCATCGAGGAGGCCGGCATCGGTTTCCTGTTCGCGCCCGTGTTCCACCCGTCATTCCGCTTTGCGGGAGTCCCGCGCCGCGAGCTCGGGATGCGCACGATCTTCAATGTGCTCGGGCCCCTGTGCAACCCGGCGGGGGCGAAATACCAGGCGCTTGGCGTGGCCGACGGAGCTCTCGCGGGCAAGATGGCCGAGGTGCTGGTGCGCCTCGGGGTCGAGCGCGCGATCGTGTTCCATGCCGGGGACGGGATGGACGAGCTGTCGGTCAGCGCGCCATCTTCCGTGATCGAGATCAATGGAGACCGCAAGGAGTACCAATTGGACCCTGCCGAGCTTGGCCTGGGCAAGGCACCGGTCGACTCGATGCGCGGTGGCGGACCGGAAGACAACGCCCGGATCGCGCGCGAGGTGCTCCAGGGAGCGATGGGTCCGCGTCGGGACGTGGTGCTCCTGAACGCTGCCGCGGCGCTGCGGGCGGCGGGGCTGGCAGGCAGCTGGAAGGACGGCATCGGCCTTGCCGCCGAGGCGATCGACTCCGGCCGCGCGGGCGACGTCCTCCAGCGCTGGGCGAAAATCTCCCAGGAGTGACTCAGGAACAGGATCTCTTGGCGCGGCTGGTCACAGAAGCGAGGCAGGACCTCCAGCGTCGCCGAGCCTTGATCGCTCAGGACCAATTCGAGCGCGCGGTCGCTGCGTACATTCCCAAGGATTTCGCCGGAGCGCTGCGCGGACCGGGCCTGTCCGTGATCGCCGAGATGAAGCAGCGCACGCCGAGCATGGGCGTCCTCGTCGAGGACTACCGGCCCGCCGACCTTGCTCACGCCTACACAGATGGTGGAGCGGCGGCGATCTCGGTGCTGACGCACATGGCGAGCTTTGGCGGGCGCCCGGAGCACGTGGCCGCGGCGCGGGCGGCGACGCTCCTGCCGATCCTGCGCAAAGATTTCGTGACAGATCCGTGGGAGATTGCCGAGGCGAGGGCAGCGGGAGCCGACGCCGTGCTGCTGATCGTTGCGGCACTTGACAGGCCGCATCTGACCGAGCTGCTCGCGGTGGTGAAGAGCAGGGGAATGACCGCGCTCGTGGAAGTCCACGACGAGGCTGAGACGGAAATTGCTCTCCAGGCCGGCGCGCTGCTGATCGGCGTCAACCACCGCGACCTGCGCACGTTCGAGATCGACCTCGGCCTCACCGAACGGCTGCGGAAGCTGATCCCACCCAGCGTCATCGTCGTGGCCGAGAGCGGGATCCACGATGCGCAGGACGCGCGGCGCGTGTATGAGGCGGGCGCGAACGCGATCCTGGTGGGAGAGGCGCTCATGCGAGCCGAAAAGCCCGAGCTGCGGATCAAGGAGCTGACCGCGTGGTCCAGGTGAAGATCTGCGGCATCTGCGACGCGGAGGGCGCGGCGAGCGCCATCGAAGCCGGCGCCGACCTGATCGGCTTCCATTTCTGCTCCTCACGGCGACGCGTCACGCCTGAGGAAGCCAAGGCGATTGTCGACGCCCTCACGCTGCGCCCGCAGATTGTCGGCGTGTTCATCGACCAGGAAGAGGACGAGGTCCGGCAGATCGCGGAGTTCGTGGGGCTCGACCTTCTGCAGCTTCATGGCTCCGAGACGCCCGGCTTCGACGCAGGGCGTCCGGTAATGAAAGTGCTGAAGGTCAAAGACGGCGAGATCCCTGATGCGGAGGGTTGGCCCGACCCCATCATGCTCGACTCCTGGTCGGCCGACCAGCGTGGCGGCACGGGCCAGTCCTGGGACTGGGAGCTCGCGCGCCCGCTGCTTTCCACGCGCAGGGTGTTCATCGCCGGTGGTCTTGAACCGGGTAACGTGGGCAAGGTCGTGAGCGGTTTCAAGCCCTACGGGGTCGACGTTTCGAGCGGTGTAGAGAGCTCTGTGCGGGTCAAGGATCCGGATAAGGTCCGCGCGTTCGTGCACTCGGTCCGGCTGGCCGAGGCCCTGATGTGATGGCCCGAAACGCTCCTACCCACCCGGTCGACGGTCGCTTCGGCGCCTACGGCGGCCAGTACGTGCCCGAGACCCTGATGAGCGCGCTCGAAGAGCTCGAGGACATGTGGCACGAGGCCAAGGCCGACCCCCAGTTCCAGCTCGAGCTCGCCGGCCACCGGCACGCGTTTGTCGGCCGGCCCACGCCGCTGTATGCCGCGACGCGCCTCAGCCAGCACTTCGGCGGCGCCCACATCCACCTGAAGCGCGAGGACCTGTGCCACACGGGCGCGCACAAGCTCAACAACGCGGTCGGCCAGGCCCTGCTGGCGATGCGCATGGGCAAGAAGCGCGTCATCGCGGAGACGGGGGCGGGCCAGCACGGCGTGGCGGCCGCGACGGTGTGCGCCAGGTTCGGCCTCGAGTGCATCGTTTACATGGGCAGCGAGGATATGCGGCGTCAGTCGATGAACGTACGCCGGATGAAGCTCCTCGGGGCCGAGGTCGTCGAGGTGACCAGCGGAACCAAGACATTGAAAGACGCGACGTCCGAGGCGATTCGCGACTGGGTCACGAACGTGCGGACCACGCACTACATCATCGGCTCGGTGGTCGGGCCGCATCCCTACCCGGAGATGGTGCGCGACCTCCAGCGGGTGATCGGCGACGAGGCGCGCGAGCAGTACCTGGCGGTCGACGGGAAGCTGCCCGACGCGGTGGTTGCATGCGTCGGAGGCGGTTCCAACGCGATCGGCATCTTCACGGCCTTCCTCGAAGACAAGGACGTGATGCTGATCGGAGTCGAGGCGGCCGGCAAAGGTCTCAAGAGCGGGGAGCACGCCGCTTCGCTCGTGGGCGGTCGCCCGGGCGTGCTGCACGGCAGCTACTCCTACCTGCTGCAGGACGGCGACGGCCAGGTGCAGGCCACGCACTCTATCTCTGCGGGACTCGACTACCCGGGCGTTGGGCCCGAGCACGCATTCCTGCGCGACATCGAGCGCGCCGAATACGTCGCTGTGACCGACAAGGACGCTCTGGCCGCGTTCAAGCTCTGCACGCGTCTCGAGGGGATCATGCCGGCGCTGGAGCCTGCCCACGCGCTGCATCACGCGGGCGTGCTGGCGCGCGAGATGGGCCCGGGCGGGCGGATCCTCGTCTGCCTATCGGGCCGCGGCGACAAGGACATGGACTCCGTTGAAGATGCGGGCTGACGCCGGGCGCGCGCAGGGCGCCTCAACACGTTCGTCCCTGGATCAGGCGCTGCGCGCCACCGGCGATCTGAAGCTGGTCGCCTACATGATGGCCGGCCATCCCAACAAGAAGAAATCGATCGAGGTGGGGAAGAGGCTGGCGACCTCCGGCATCGCGGCGCTCGAGATCGGCATCCCGTTCTCCGACCCGCTCGCCGACGGACCGGTGATCCAGCGCGCCGGACAGATCGCGCTCGAGCACGGCATGAACGTGGCCGGTGCGCTGGAGGTCGCGGCCGCGGTTGCGGCCGAAGGCGTGCCAGTCGTCCTGATGACCTATATCAACCCGGTCCTTGCTCACGATCCCAGGCGATTCGCGGCCGAGGCCGCCCAGGCCGGTGTCGCAGGCGTGATCGTCC
>DAITQH010000106.1:0-7197 GCA_036833175.1 Candidatus Dormiibacterota bacterium | reverse complement strand
GCGATGAGCCCGCGGATCATCTCGAAGCACGAGGGCACGGTCTTGGTGATCTCGATCGTCCTCACGCCGCCCTCCATTGCGGCCAGGCAGGCCTGGAAGCCGGCGTCGGAGTCCTCAGTACGCAGCACGCCACAGAGACGGTTTGGGAAGACCTGGTCGATGCTCCGCACAGCCAGGTGAATTATCTCCGAACCAGCCAACCCAACCCATCCCGCGGTCTTATCCCATCCTCATCGCCGCTTGCGCGCTAAGCTAGTACATACGTATGACCGGGGCCACGGCGACGGAGAGCACGCGGGACCAGATCATCCACGCAGCGGCCGATTCGCTGCTGGAGAACGGTTACTCGGGCACGAGCGTCCGGTCGATCGCGACCAAGGCGGGCGTCGCCATCGGCAACCTCCAGTACTGGTTTCCGACCAAGTCCGAGCTTCTCGTCGAGGCCTGGCGATACCTGACCGCCCGGTCGGTGGAACAGCTTCGCCACACCCTCAATCAGCTCACGGACCCGCTGGAGGTGCTCGAGATCGGTGTCGAGTCGCTCTGGGACTCCCTGCGGCGCCTCGGTGACATCCAGCTCGCCGCCTTCGACCTCCTCGTCCAGGCGCCGCGCACAGAGCGCCTGAGGGCCTACTTGCCGGAGCTCTTCACCCGCTACCGCGAGGTCATCCAGGAGCAGCTAGACCGGCTGGAGGAGGACGGACGCATCCGGCTCACGGTTCCTCGCGAAGTACTGGTCCCGCTGGTCCTCAACACCGTGCTCGGCTTTGGCCTGTACTACGTAGTCACTCGCGACGACGAGTCCTGCCTGAAAGCGCTCTCGGCCTTCCGGCAGCTGGCCGGCAGCCTGGTGGAGCCCGTCTGATGTCGGTCCAGGTCATCGATCGCGAGCTGGTCCGCCTGGAAAGCCTCTGGGAAGACGGCCTCTCGGATGCCTACCGGTCGTACCTGGACGCGGTCTCGGTCTTCGACGCCGCGGCCCAGCCCAAGCTTGCGCTCGCGGCGGCGCTCATCGAGATCGGCGTCCGGCTCCAGGGCCTGGGCGGACGGGCGGCGGCGCCACCGACCCTCCTGGTGGGCGACCTCTGCCTGGCGCGCTCCTCGCGGCTGCTGGCGGACGCCGCGACCCAGAAGGTCCAGGTGGCTTTCGCCCGCGCGATCGAGGACATGTCCGCCGCCGCCGCTTCCGGGCGACCAGCGCCTGCGACGCGCGAACTACTGCTTCGAGCCTTCAAGGCAAGATGATCTCCAAGCGACTCCTTTTCGAGTCCGAGCACGCCACCGAGTTTGTCGACATCACGGACCGGCTGCGCCAAGAGGTGCAGCGGAGCGGAATGCGCATGGGCCGCCTGCACCTGCAGTCGCTCCACACCACGCTGGGACTTGCGGTCAACGAGAACGAGCCGCTACTGCTTCGAGATTTTCAGAGCCTGCTCGAACGCATCGCTCCGGCAAACGCCGGCTACGAGCACGACGACTTTGCGCGGCGCTTTGACGTCGCGCTGGATGAGCCGGTCAACGGTCACGCGCACTGCCGGCAGCTGCTGCTCACCGGTTTCGCAACGGTTCTCGTCGAAGACGGTGAGCTGGTCCTGGGCCGCTGGCAATCGGTGTTCGCGGTAGAGCTGGACGGCCCCCGCCACCGAGAGCTGGCACTGCAGCTGGATGGAGAGTTCTCACCTCCCCGCTCGCCGGGGAGGTCGGCCGAGCTCGCCGGGCTAGCTCGGCCGGGTGGGGGGATTGGAGCCGGCAACCACGACACCGAGCTGGTCGAGCTCGAGCTTGCCCGCCAGCTGCTCGTCGATCCGGAAGCCGTCTCCACACCGATGCGCCGCCTCGTCGAAGCCGGCGGCAAGCGCCTGCGCCCCAAGCTCGTGCAGCTCACCGCCGGGATCGGTCCGCGCAACGAACCGCTTCGCGCAGCCGCCCTGGCCGCCGCCGTCGAGCTGCTCCACAACGCGACCCTGATCCACGACGACTATGTCGACGAGAGCACCCACCGCCGGGGGCGCCCCACCGTCGCAGCGGCCGAGGGACCGGATCGAGCCGTCGCGGTGGGTGACTACTACTTCGCCAAGGCGACCCGACTCATTGCAGAGATCGGCAACCCCGAGGTGACGTCCACGGTGGCCGAAGCACTCGAGGCCATCTGTGCCTCGCAGATTGATGACGTTGCGTTAAGGGGAGCGTTTCCCGGAGACCACGATTCATACCTTCGCGTGGTCCGCGGCAAGACCGCCGCGCTGTTTGCAGCAGCCTGCGCCTCGGGCGCCCAACTATCCGAAGCCGGTCCAGAGGTCGTCGAGGCGCTGCGGCGTTATGGCGAACACCTCGGCGTCGCCTTCCAGATGGCGGACGACATGGTCGACTTCAGCCCGAGCTCGGGCAAGCCAGTCGGTCTCGACATCCGCCAGCGCGTGCTCTCCCTACCTCTTATCTATGCGGCGGACGATCGCACGGTGGGACCTGAGGTCCGGCGCTTGCTCGCGGGAGCTCTGGGCGACGCAGAAGTTGGCCGGGTCGCGGAGCTCGTCGCCTCGAGCGACGCGCTGGAGAGAGTGCGCGGCGAGGCGCGCGCGCTTGTCGCCTCCGCCGTGCACGAGCTCGAGAACATCGAGCTGGACGGGCTGCGACCGATGTTGATAGGCCTCGCGCAATCGGCGGTCGACAGGATCTCCTAAGCCGCGGCCGCGCCGGACAGGATGCCCACGGTGCCCATCGCGAGCGGCTGGAAACGGATCTGCTTCCAACCCGCCGCGGCTGCCATCGCGCGGAGCTCATCAGGCGTGCGGTACGCATCCACGGTGTCGCTGAGGTATCGATAGGCGGCCGGCTGTCCTGACAGCGCCCCGCCGATGGCCGGCAGCAGCGTGCGCAGGTAAAGGCGGTAGGCGGTTCCCACGAGGTTCTCCGGCGGGCGTACGAACTCAAGGACGACCGTACGGCCACCAGGCTTGAGGACCCGCAACATCTCCCGCAGGCCGCGCACCGGATCGGCCAGGTTACGCAGGCCGAATGCGTTGGTTGATGCGTCGAAGGTCGCGTCGTCGAAGGGGAGACTCAGCGCGTCGCCTTCCAGGAACTCGATCCCAGGGTGGTCACGCCGCGCGATGTCGAGCATCTGCGGGCTGAAATCGAGGCCGACGACGCGACCGCCTGGGCCCGCGATGCGTGCGAGAACCGCTGTCAGCTTCCCCGAGCCGCATGCAATATCGAGGGCCGATCCGCCTGGTTCGAGGCCAGTGGTACGCGCCGCCCGCCGGCGCCAGCCCGCGTCGGTGCCGCCCGACAGCACAGTGTTAACGAGGTCGTAGCGGCGGGCGATGCGGTCGAACATCGCGCGCACCGCCTCGGGATCGCGTTCGCTGATCGCTAGTGTCCTGGACCGGAGGTCCGCCGAAGATGCAAGGATCCTCCGGGCCGGGACACTAGACCCTCTGCCACACGGACGCGATGCCCTGCCCGACACCGATGCACATCGTGGCGAGACCGAACTCCACATCGCGGTGGGCCATCTCGCGCACGAGGGTGCTCACGAGGCGCGCACCGCTGCTTCCCAACGGGTGCCCCAGCGCGATGGCGCCGCCGTTCACGTTGACCTTGTTCTCGTCGAGGCCGAGCAGGCGCACGCACGCCAGCGACTGTGAGGCGAACGCCTCGTTTAGCTCCACAAGGCCGAGGTCCGACGGCTGCAGCCCTGCCTGCTCAAGTGCTTTGAGCGACGAGGGCACTGGGCCGATGCCCATGTAGTCGGGATGGACTCCAGCCGGCGCGGCCGCCACCAGGCGCGCAAGCGGCGTCAAGCCGCGGTCCTTCGCCTTGGCTGCGGACATCAGCACGATCGCTGTCGCGCCGTCGTTGAGCGGCGAGGAGTTGCCGGCTGTCACGGAGCCGTTTTCCGCAAAGGCGGGACGCAGCCTGCCGAGCGCCTCGAGCGACGTGTCAGGTCGCGGCCCTTCGTCGGCGTCGATCTTGATCGACTCGCCTTTCCGCTGCGGAATCAGCACCGAAACGATCTCCTCGGCCAGACGGCCGGACTGCTGCGCGGCCACCGCTCGCTGGTGGCTGCGGAGGGCGAACGCGTCCTGGTCTTCTCGCGACACCTCGTACTTCTGCGCCACGCGCTCGGCGGTCTCCCCCATCTGGAGAGTTCCGTAGAGCTCGGCCATCTTCGGATTGATGAGGCGCCAACCGAGGGCCGTGTCGTAAACGGTCTGCGGTCCGCGGGGGTAACCGCTGTCCGGCTTGGGCATCACCCACGGTGCACGGGTCATGCTCTCGACCCCGCCGGCGATCATCACGTCGGCGGCGCCGGTCTGGATCTCGCGAGCGGCTGCGATGGTCGCCTGCATTCCAGACCCGCAGAGGCGGTTGACCGTCTGGCCCGGCACCTCAACCGGAAAGCCCGCCAGCAAAAGCCCCATCCGCGCGACGTTCCGGTTATCTTCGCCCGCCTGGTTCGCGCATCCGAAGATCACGTCGCTCACCTCAGCCGCCTTGATGTGGGCGCGCTCGCAGACCTCCTTAAGCACGATCGCGGCCAGGTCATCGGGCCGCACATCCCTGAGCTGGCCGCCGTACCGCCCCATGGGCGTGCGGGCGGTCGCGACGATAACGACATCCCGCAGCTCGGTCATTTTTTCGCGCGTTTGGCGAGAAACGCCTGGACACCTTCGGCGAACTCAGGGCTCGCCGCTTGCGCCTCCTGTAAGTAGGACTCGAACTCGAGCGCCTCCTCGTAGCTCGAATCGAGCGCATGGTTGACCGCGCGCTTGGCCGCGGCCATGGCTCCTCTAGGCTGCGCCGCCAGGTGACTCGCCAGCTCGCGCACCTCGGCTTCGAGTTGGTCGGCAGGCACAAGGCGGTTGATCACGCCCAGCCGGTGCGCGTCCACCGCCTGCAGCGGCTTGCCGCTGAAGAACATCTCGTACGCAACACCGGTGCCCGCCATTCTTGGCAGGAGCCAGCTCACGCCGCCGTCCGGCGCCAGTCCGATGTTGACGAACGCTTCGAGGATGTACGCCTCGGGCGTTGCGATCCGGATATCGCAAGCCAGCGCGTAGCTCGCGCCGATGCCGACCGCGGGGCCGTTCATGGCCGCGATCACGGGCTTGGGCATCGTGCGCAGACGGGTGAGCATCGGCATGTACTCGTTGCGCAGCACGTCACCGACGTCTTTCGGAGTCCGCATGCCTCCGTCGCCCACCATCTCGGTGACGTCCGCGCCTGAGCAAAACGCGCGGCCCGACCCGGTCAGCACCACGACCCGGACGTTTTCGTCCCGCTCCATCTGCTTGATCGCATCTCCGAGCTGCTTGCGCGTCAGCGCTCCGATCGCGTTCATCTTCTCTGGACGGTTCAGCTGGATCAAGCCCACGCCGTCGTGGATGCGGACCGCTACATGCTGCTCGACTTCAGTCGTCGCCATTCGTCTTCTTACCTACCTTTGAATACGCCCTTCCGTTTCTCCAGGAAGGCGTGCATGCCTTCCTTCTGGTCCTCGGTCGAAAAAAGGAAGTAGAAGCTCTTGCGCTCGACGGCAAGCCCTTCCGACAGCGGCGACTCAAACGCCTTGAGCACCGCCTCTTTCGCCATCCGAAGCGCGAGCGGCGGCTTTTCCGCCAGCTCGCGTGCAGTCCGCCGCGCGATCTCGATCGTCATGTCAGCCGGCACCACCTTGTTCACCAGGCCCAACTCGAAGGCGCGCCAGCCGGTGATGGGTGCGCCCGTGAGCATCACTTCCATGGCCACGTACTTCCCAACCGTACGCGGCCACCGCTGCGTGCCTCCGGCGCCAGGGATGATCCCGAGGTTGATCTCCGGCTGGCCGAGTCGAGCCGTGTCGCCGGCGATGATCAGGTCGCACATGAGGGCCAGCTCGCAGCCTCCTCCGAGCGCGTAGCCGTTCACAGCCGCGACGAGGGGCTTGCTGAAGGCGGCGATCCCCGCCCAACGACCGGTCTGGTCGCGGCGCAGCTGCTCTACCGCGGTGCGGTCGGCCATGTCGCCGATGTCCGCACCGGCCGCGAACACTTTGGGGCCCCCCGTGAGCACGACCGCGCGCACGTTTTCGTCGGCGTCCAGCTCCCCCAGGGCCAGGTTGACCTCGCGGATCAGGTCTGGGCTGAGGGCGTTCAGGACCTTCGGCCGGTTAAGCGTGACTGTGGCGATTGGGACCTCGATCTCAACCAGGATGTGCTCGTAAGCCACCGCGGCCTATCATCCGTCATATGGGTTCGGCGACGCTAAGAGACTCGTATGGCAGGGTCGCCGACGACCTGCGGATCTCGATCACAGACCGCTGCAACTTCCGCTGCATCTACTGCATGCCGGCGGAGGGCCTCAAGTGGCTCAAGCGCGACGACATCCTCCGGTTCGAGGAGATCGTGCGCCTGGCCCGGATCTTCGTGGAACGCTACGGCGTAAGGACGATTCGGATCACTGGGGGCGAACCGCTCGTCCGCATCAAGGTCGAAGAGCTGGTCGGGATGATCAACGCGATCGACCCCACGCTCGACATCACGATGACCACCAACGGGGTCTTGTTGCGCGACAAAGCCCGCCTGCTCGCAGAGGCCGGGCTGAAGCGCATCAACATCTCGCTGGACACGCTGAACATGGAGCGCTTTCACGAGATCGCGCGCAGCGATCAGTTCGGCCGCACGATGGATGGAATCCAGGCCGCGCGGGAAGCCGGCCTGTGGCCCATCAAGCTGAACATGGTCGTCATGAAGGGTCACAACGACGACGAGGTCGTCGACTTCGCGCGGCTGGCCCGTGACGAGGGGTACGAGGTACGCTTCATCGAGTTCATGCCGCTCGACGGCGACGGCACCTGGACCAACGAGCAGGTCGTGCCCAGCCTGCGTATCCAGGAGCAGATCGAGGACCTCTTCCCGCTCGTGCCGGTCGCCGATCCCCGGCCAGGGCCCGCCACCCGTTTCAAGTTCGCGGACGGCGCGCCAGGTGGTGTTGGCTTCATCTCCTCGGTGAGCCAGGCGTTCTGCAGCTCGTGCAACCGCATACGCCTCACGGCGGAAGGTGGCCTGCGCACGTGCCTGTTCTCGCTCACCGAGACGCCTTTGCGAGACCTCATGCGCACCGGAGTTTCCGATGACCATCTCGGCCGAGTGATCGAGACGGCGATCTGGCACAAAGAGGAAGGCCACCTGATCAACCAACCAGGCTTCATCAAGC
>DAITQH010000105.1:0-7315 GCA_036833175.1 Candidatus Dormiibacterota bacterium | reverse complement strand
GTCATACACGTGAACCTCGAGCGCCGACATGTTGACCCGGTTCTCCGCCACCACCGTCGCGATGTCGCGAAGGAGACCCTGCCTGTCCCAGGCCTCGATCTTGATGTCGACCGGATACAGGTGCGTCGCCTCGGCGTCCCAGTCGACCGGCACGACACGCGCCCGATCCTGCGCATTGACCGCGTTGATGCAATCCGCCCTGTGCACGGTGACGCCCCGACCGCGCGTCGTGTAACCGGCTATCGCATCGCCCGGCACGGGCTGGCAGCACGGGGCGATCTTCGTCAGAACGCCTTTCTCGCCACGCACCAGCACGCGTGGCGTGGGCTGCACGTTGGGGATCAGCGGAATCGCGCGGAGATCGCCGTCCGCAGCGCCGGTGCTGAGGGCCATGCGCATCACCACCGCGTGCGGTGACAGGTCGCCGTAACCGATGGCCGCGAGGAAGTCTTCGATCGCGTTGTAGTGGTGAGCACTCGAGATCTCGAGCAGCTTTGCGTCGGGCAGGTCGGCGAGGTTCAAGCGGTGCATGCGGTGCAGCTCTTTGTCGAGCAGGTCGCGGCCTTTGCCAACGTTCTCCTCGCGCCGCTGGCTCTTGAACCACTTGCGGATGCGCTCCTTGGCCGAGGCGCTCTTGACGAAGTTGAGCCAGTCGCGGCTCGGGCCGTGCGGCGCCTTCGACGTGAGGATCTCGACGATCTCACCGTTCTTCAGCGGGTAGTCAAGGGGGACCATGCGTCCGTTGGCCTTGGCGCCGATACACCGATGGCCGACCTCGGTGTGGATGCGATACGCGAAGTCCACCGGTGTCGAGTCCGCGGGCAGATTGAGTACCTCGCCCTTCGGCGTGAACACGTAGACCTCGTCCTGGAAGAGGTCTACCTTGACCGTGTCGAGGAACGACTCGGCGTCCCCCACCTCGTTCTGCCACTCGAGGAGGCTGCGCAGCCACGAAAGCTTCTGGTCGAAGCTCGCGTCCTTGCCGCCCTCCTTGTACGCCCAGTGCGCCGCGACGCCGAACTCGGCGATGCGATGCATCTCGTGAGTACGGATCTGGATCTCGATCGGCTCACCGGTATGCGTGATGACAGTCGTGTGGAGCGATTGGTACCCGTTGGACTTGGGCATGGCGACGTAGTCCTTGAAACGGCCGGGCACCGGCTTCCAGAGCGAATGGACAACGCCAAGCACGCCGTAGCAGTCGCGCACAGAGTCGACCTGCACCCTGATCGCCGACAGGTCGTAGATCTCCGTGAAGTCCTTGTTCTCGCGGGTCATCTTTTGCCACACCGAGTAGATGTGCTTCGGCCTTCCGGTGATCTCTGCGGTGATGCCCACGCTCTCGAGCTCACGCGCCAGGATCTCGCGAAGATCCGACACCAGAGCCTCGCGCTCGTTGCGCTTGCGGAAGATCCGCTTCGCGACCTCGTCGTAAGCCTCCGGTTCGAGATAACGGAAGGCGAGGTCCTCGAGCTCCCACTTGACCTGCCCGATCCCGAGGCGGTGCGCCAGCGGCGCGTAGATGTCGAGGGTCTCGCGCGAGATCTTGCGGCGCTTGACATCTGCGAGCGGCTCGAGCGTGCGCATGTTGTGCAGCCGGTCAGCGAGCTTGATGAGGACGACCCGCAGGTCCTCCGCCATCGCGACCATCATCTTGCGGATGTTCTCCGCCTGCTGCTGCTGGTCCGAGCGCAGCGAGATGCGGCCGAGCTTGGTGACGCCTTCAACGAGCCTGGCCACCTCCGGGCCGAACTCCGTCTCCACCTCCTCGGCGGTGAGGGCGGTGTCCTCGACAGTGTCGTGGAGCAGGGCCGCGGCGATGGTGGCCGCGTCGAGGTCGAGGTCGGCAAGGATCGCCGCCACCTCCATCGGGTGGTTCACATAGTCCTCGCCCGACAGGCGGCGCTGCCCCGTGTGCGCGCTGGCGGCGCGCTCATACGCCCTCTTGACGATGTCCCGGTCCGGGGCCTCGAGATGGTCCGCGATGCGCAGAAGCTCTGAAACTGTCACCTGGTCACTCGAATAAGAGTTTAGGAGAGGTTTGGAGGAGGCCCGTCCCGGTCCCCGCGCGCAAAGCGGCGATAAGGTTCCGGACGTACTGATCGCTGCCTAGACTTAGCCGGCGACATGAATTCCGATCGAGCAACATTCGTCACACGGATCGCACTCTCGGCCGCCACGGCGATCCTGATCCTGGCGGGCGCCACGCTCAACGCGAACGGCCGCGTCGGGGAGCCGGCTCTGTTCGGCGTGATCGCGGGGCTGCTCGCCTTGCTGGCAGGGGCTTCCAACCGGAACTGGAAGGTGGCCGTGCCTCTGGGCATTGCCGCGCTCGTCGTGACGCTGGTCACCACCCAATTCAGCTTTCCGGAGATAGGAGGGTTGGTGCTGCTGGCGATGGGCGGCTTTGCCGGCAGCCTTGCTTATCGGAGCTTCACCGAAGCGATGCGGCGCCAGCTTGACGGCATGAAGAGGTTGAACACCCAGTTCGAGGAAAAGCATCGGGCGTTCCTGGCGGCCACCTCAGACGCCGACAGCGCGGCCCCGCCTGGAGACGTGGCTGCGCTGACGGCGAACATCGCTCACCAGATCGGGTCGGCATTCGCGTGCTACTTTCTCGCGTCGCCCGACGGCAAGCAGTTTGTCCCCCAGCCACCCGGAATCGGGCTGGAGCGCCTGCACCCGCAGCCCGTCAATCGCGTGCCGGGTGGGGCTGGTCCGCTGACGGCGGCGATGGAGGCCGGCCGGGAGTTCGTCGGACGGGACGACAGCGGGTTGCGGGAGCTGGCGCATTACCTGCCTGAGGACCTCCACGTCGAGAGCCTGATGGCGGTGCCGATGCCGATCGGGGAGCACATTGGCGGCTTCGTCCTGCTCGGAAACAAGCCCGGTGGCTTCACCGACGACGACCGCAGGCTCGCGCGCACGCTGACTCTGCGCGCCGGTGCGCAGCTGGCCAGCGCGCACGCCGTCGCTCTCTCGCGGAAGGAGTCCGCGCGGTACTCGCTGATGAACGAGCTCGTGAAGGAAGCCTCGGGCAAGTCGATGAAGGAGGTCCTGGACCTGGTCCTCGACAAGGGGAAGCAGGTGATCCGCTACGACGCAGGCAGCGTCGCGCTTTTCCAGCCCGACAACACGTACGTCGTGCTTGGCGGATCCGGCGGCTCGCAGCCGATCGCAGGACCGCTGGCCAAGGTGCGCGACGGGGAGACGGTGCTCAGGAGCCTGGTCACGGTCGACGAGGGGATTTACAGCGGGCTCATCCCCAGCTCCGAAGGCGGCACCACCAATGAGGCGCTCACTCCGATCCGGGGCAAGGAAGGTGTCTTCGGCGCCATCTGCCTCGGCCGCAACGGGACCACCGGATTCAACCAGCGCGACATCGCGGCGCTAGACGAGCTCGGATCGATGGCGGGCGTCGCTGTCGAGAACTCGCGCATCCTCCAGGTGGTCACGGGCCAGGCATCCAAGCTGGACACGGCCCTCGACGCTCTGGGTGAGGTCTCGCAGGCGCTGACGACTGTCACCCAGGGCTCCAAGGTGCTCGAGCAGAAGACGCTGGAGACGGCGGTGCGCGTCACCACGGCAAGCGCTGGGCTGCTGACTCGAACCACCGCCGAGGGAGGGCAGGCCACCATCATGTCGCTGGGCCTGCCGTCGACGGTCGACGACCTGGTCGTGCAGAACGGCCAGGGCATCATCGGCTCGGTGATGCTCAACGGGCAGCCGACGGCCGTGACAGACCTCAGCCAGAGCCCTGAGCTTCAGTCCCCGCCCAACCTGGTCCAGTTCGGGCTGCACGCCGCGATCTGCATGCCGATGCTGGAGGACGGGCGCCTCTGGGGGACGCTGTCGGTGTTCGACGTGAAGAAGCGTGAGTGGACCACCGACGATCAGCGCGTTCTCGCGACGCTTGGCAACCAGGGGGTCGTCGCGGTCAGAAACGCAGAGCTGTACGACAACAACCAGCGCAGCATCTGGGAGTTGAGGAACCTGCAGGAGGCGCTGCAGGCCGCGACTTCCACTCTCGACCTGAACCAGGTGCTCCAGCAGGTGCTCGCGGGTGCGGCCAAGGCGTCGAGCGCGCAGATCGGGTGCCTGGCCCTGGATGATTCGGGCAGGTTGGTCCTCAAGGGCGGATTCGGCACTGACTCAGCCACCGCCGAGAAGCTCGCGCTCGGAGTCGGCGGCGACATCTGCCGCGATGTGATGACTTCGGGCAAGCCGTTCATGGAAGCGATGGACCACGGCACCGTCAACGACAGCCCTCTCAACCCGCGCGCTGTGCTGTGCGTGCCGGTCACGCTCCGCGGCACGCCGACGGGCGTCCTTTTTCTTGCTAACTACCAGGTCGGTCACGCTTTCACGCCCGACCACCGGAACCTCGTCACCGAGCTCGCAGCTCAGGCCGCAGTTGCCATCGATAACGCCCGCCTTTTCAAGGACCGCGAGGAGGTCATCCTTTCGTCTCTCGAGGCTCTTGCCAACGCGGTCGATGCGCGCGACCCATACACTGCCGGCCACTCGCAGCGAGTGACGCAGTACGCGTTGACGATCGCGCGCCAGATGAAGTACTCGCCCAAGGACCAGGCCGCATGGGTGAAGCTCGAGCGAGGCGGACGGCTTCATGACATCGGGAAGATCGGCACGCCCGACGCCATTCTCCAGAAGGCCGGGAAGCTCACCGACGACGAGTTCGCGAAGATGAAGGAGCACCCGGTCGCCGGCTTCAACATCCTGAGCGGGTTGAAGATGCTCACCGACGAGCTGGTGATTGTCCGCTCACACCATGAGCGCTACGACGGCAAGGGCTACCCCGACCGCAAGAAGGGAGACGAGCTGCCTATGTTCGCGTGGATCGTCAGCGCCGCCGACGCGATCGATGCCATGACCTCCGACAGGCCTTACCGCAAAGCGTCGTCGCTCGAGGTCGCAGTCGAGCAGGTGCGCGCCGGCGCTGGCACGCACTTCCACCCCGACGTCGCCGAGGCGGTCCTCGACGCGGCGCACAACGGGACGATGAAGGTCATCTCGCAGGAGAACATGTACAAAGACGCTCCGGCGATCGGAGCTTTCGAAAACCCTACTAACTAATAAATTGGTGGAGACGTAGGCCGGATTTACTCCGGCCGTCACCTGCGTGACACCTGCCAGGCGCCTCCATGCAAAGTGCCACTCGGTGGGGGTTCCGCGGGGGAGGCCTGCTTCCCCCGCGCCTTTTAGTACGCGCGAGCCAGCGCCACCCGGTGTTTCGCCGGCTTGCCGCACACCAGGCACTTTCCTGAAGCCTTCTCGTCGGGGTCGATGGTGCGAACGGTCACTCCGCCAGCCTCAGCCTTGATCTTCAGCTCGCATTCGGCGTCGCCGCACCACGGCACCCACACGAAGCCCACGCCCTCCTTGAAGTGGGCGACGACCTCGGCGAGCGTGGACATCTCGAAAGTGTTTTCTTTGAGGAAGGCCTGGGCGCGCTCGAAAAGCGCTTTCTGGAATGACCCGAGCTCGTCGGCGAGCCGCGCGCCGATGCCCGCCACCGGCAAGGGGCGGCGTTGCCGCGACAGCCGGTCGACGAGCTCGACCTGTCCGGCGTCGGCGTCGCGCCCACCCACGTTGAGGCGCAGCGGCACCCCCTTCATCTCCCAGTGCGCGTACTTGTCGCCCGGCCTCTCGTCGCGCCAGTCGACGCGATGCCGGATCCCCGCGGCTTTCAGCTCGCCGGTCCAGCCCCCGATGAATGCCTCGACCTTGGCCCGAGTCTCCGCGTCGCGAAAGATCGGCACGATGACCACCTGGATCGGCGCCACCTTGGGGGGCACAATCAGACCGGAGTCATCGCCGTGGGCCATCACCAGGGCTCCTACGAGCCGGGTGCTGATGCCCCAGGACGTCGAGTAGCAGAGCTCGCGCTGGTTGTCGCTGTTCGAGAAGGAGATGTCGTAAGCCTTCGCGAAGTTCTGGCCGAAATAGTGAGAAGTTCCCATCTGAAGTGCCATCCCATCGCGCATCAGGCCTTCGAGCGTCATGGTGTAGACAGCGCCCGGAAAAGTCTCTGCCGGTGATTTCTTGCCCGACAACACCGGCACGGCGAGCCAGTTCTGCGCGATGTCGAGGTAGTAGCCAAGGATCATCTCGACCTCGTCCATCGCCTCTTTCGCGTTGGCATGGAACGTGTGGCCCTCCTGCCACCAGAACTCGCGCGATCGCAGAAAGAGCCGCGAGCGCATCTCCCACCGCACCACGCTGTTCCACTGGTTGGTCAGCTTCGGAAGGTCACGGTGGCTCTGGATGTATCGCTTGATCAGCGACCCGATGATGGTCTCGGAAGTCGGGCGGACCGCCAGCGGTTCCTCCAGCTCCTCGTTGCTGGAACCCGCTCTCGTCACCCATGCGACCTCTGGCGCGAAGCCCTGGACGTGCTCGGCTTCCTTCGTCAGGTACTCGCGTGGGATGAGGAGCGGAAAAGCCCAGTTCTCGTGGCCGCTCTCCTTGATCATGTCGTCGAAAGCTTTTTGAATCGCCTCCCACATCGCCCAGCCGTAGGGTCGAACGACCATCATGCCGCGGATTCCCGACCAGTCCGCGAGCTCGGCCTTACGGACGATGTCAGCGTACCAGCGGTCGAAGTCGGCAGACATCTTGGTGATGTCCTTTACGAAGTCCTGCTGCTCTTCAGCGACCTCTTTCATCCGACGCGTTCGGCGGCGATTGCGTCGATCTCGGCGAGAAGCACGGGCAGCAGCTCCTCCTGGGGCACTGTCTTGAAGAGCTTGCCCTTCTTGAAGATGACGCCCTTGCCGCGGCCGCCGGTCACGCCGATGTCGGCGTGGCGCGCCTCCGCCGGGCCGTTGACCACGCACCCCATCACCGCGACCGTGATCGGAATCTTCAGCCGCGCGATGTGGGCCTCGACGGCTTTGACGGTCGGAACCATGTCGTACTCGAGCCTGCCGCACGTCGGGCACGCAACCAGCGTTGCGCTCTCGTTTCGGATCGCGAGCGTCTTAAGAATTTCGTGCGCGACGCGGATCTCCTCGCGCGGATCGGACGTCGCGAGCGAGACGCGGATCGTGTCGCCGATGCCCTCGCTGAGCAGGATGCCCATACCCACCGCGCTGCGGATGCTGCCTGCCTCCACGGGACCGGACTCGGTGACGCCCAGGTGGATCGGATACGGCCGCGCGGCCGCGAACTTGCGGTTCGCCATGATGTTCGTCCACACGTCAGTCGCCTTCAACGACACCTTGATGAAGCCTGGCCCGTAGTCGAGCTCCTCGAGGATCTGGCAGTGGCCGAGCGCCACCTCGACCATGCGATC
>DAITQH010000104.1:0-7497 GCA_036833175.1 Candidatus Dormiibacterota bacterium | reverse complement strand
GATGGGACTTACTGATTGCATCGCCCGGTCGTGTTCCCGCCGACGGGGCTGCTTATCCTCCCCGGGATTGGATTTCTCTTAATGGTTTCTCCACGCAACGCTTGGAGTGTTAAAGACCAAAGTTGCAGCCGGGATGAACCCGGCTGCCCGGCGACGCCAGTAGCAGCTAACGAATTTTCGCCGGAGGCCGCTGGATCCGAGCCGCGAGAACGTCGCGGCTGATCTGGTATTCCGTGCCCGCCCGGTACTGCTTGAAGCCGAGCTTCTTGTTGATGGCCAGCATCGGCGCGTTCGAGCCCGCGTTCGCGGTCGATATCCACTCGGCCTCGGGATAGAGGTCATGCAGATACTTGAGCATCGCAGCCTTGATCCACTTTCCGAGTCCCCTGCCGCGCGCTTCGGGCCGCACTCCGGTGAACTGCTGCTCGACGATGGTGGCCCGGTGCGGAGCCCAGGTGGTGTCTGTGATGGCTGAGATCGTGCCGTCGGGCTCGCGAGTGATCATCGTGTGCAGCTGTTCGTCGGCGATCTTCAGCCGCTCATAGAAGTCACGCATGTGATCGGGCGTGACCAACTCCGCGCCGTGATCGAGATCTTCGAAGGGCACGGTGTTGAGCAGGATGGTCAACTGCGGCGCGAAGTCCTCCCACATCGCCTCGGGCAGAGGGCCGTCGTAGGTCTCGAGCTTCGTGCGCGGTGAGCGCTTCGCGCCCTCGGCGACCCAGCGATCGACCATCGACCAGTCGACGTCCGCGATCTTCAGGCGGTTCTCCGCGCCGCTTAACCGCGCCTCTGCTCCCAGCCACTTGAGAAATGCATGGCCTGAGGGCTCCTCGGTGCCGATCCCCAGCACGCTGCACCCGTGCGCATCCATGAGCTCGAGCAGCAGCGGGAGAAAAGAGGAGGCGACGCCTTGTCTCCGCGCATCAGGCCGCACGTAGAGGTCGGCCCAGAAGAGGTGCTTGTTCGAATCGTAGTCCGGGGTTCCCGGCTTGATGGTCGAGCCCGAAACCTGGCCCTGCACAACGCCGCCCTTCGAATATTCGTAGGTATAGCGAAAGTTGAATGGGCTCTCGCGCTTCAACCACTGCTCTTCCACCTCATCTGGGCGCGCTGGATCGTCAGGACGAGATTCCTGCTGCCTCAGTCGCCGGAACGCGTGATATCGCTTCCAGAAATCCGGTCCGGCCGACATGAAGTCGACGGGTGCGGGCGCGTGCGGAGCGGCCATCGACCGATAATCTCACAACGATGAGCGCCGGCCGCCCCTTCAAGGTCGGGGTGACGATCCACCCGCAGCAGTGCACGATCCAGGAGCTGCGCGAGGCGTGGCGGCGAGCCGACGATCTCGGCGTAGACAGCATCTGGTTCTGGGATCACTTCTATCCGCTTTACGGAGATCCCGAGGGCAACCAGTTCGAATGCTGGTCGCTCCTGTCGGCGGCCGCGCTCGACACGCGAGCCCCTCATATCGGACCGATGGTGACATGCATCGGATATCGCAACCCGGACCTGCTCGCGTACATGGCGGGGACGATCGACCAGCTGTCAGGCGGGCGGCTGGTGCTCGGCCTCGGCGCGGGGTGGTTCGAGCGCGACTACGCGGAGTATGGCTACAGGTTCGGCGAGGCGAGGGACCGGGTGCGGGACCTCAGGGAGGCGCTGCCGCGAATCAAGAGCCGCATCGCAAAGCTCAAACCCGGTCCGGCGGGGGGCGCTGCCCATCCTTTCGGCGGGAAAAGGTGGTGCTGAAGCTGGTCGCTGAGCACGCTCAGATGTGGAACGGCGGAGGGAAGCCCGAAGAGTTCGCCCACAAGTCCCGCGTGCTCGACGAGTGGTGCCAGCGCGTCGGTCGAGATCCCAGGGAAATCGAGAGGACCGCCAACGTGGGAGCCACGACACCGAAGTTGGTCGACGAATGGTTGAAGGCCGGGCTGCAGCACTTCGTGGTCAGGGTTGCTCATCCTTTCGACACGAAAGCGCTGGAACGCCTGATCAAGGTTCGGGATTCGTGACTGGTTGCGGCGTCTCGCCTCGCGCCGGCTGGCGGAGCCGCCGGTTTTCTTGGTCCATCGCCCGGCGGTGGCAGGCGCGCATCGCCTGCATCAAGTCCTGGGTGGAGACTCCGAACCGGTTGCGAATCACGCCGTCGAAGTAGGTCATGCCGGTAAGCCGGCTCAATGGTGACTTGCGCGGTCGGACCAGGGCGCGGTTCAGCCGGTAGAAGATGACGTTCGGCACGGTTTTCGGGTCCTGCCATTCGCTGCCCTCCGACATCCGGATGCCTCGGAATGGGCCGATGTGCGCGCCCATGAGGTCGGTGACATGCACCCAGCGCACCAGGCTCGCGGAACCGGCGCGGAAACCGTCGTTGGTCAGCACCAGCTGCTCCCCGATCCCCTGCACCGCGGTGAAGTAAAAGGCGTTCAGCGCAACCATCAGGAGCACGGTGAGAGGGGCCAGCCACGGATAGCTCGAGTTCGCGAACAGGGCCAGCACGAGCGCCGGCGCGAACGCGATCCATCCCGCGACTCGCAATGCCCGGATGGCGCGCGGGAGTGTCGGGGCGACCAGCACGACCTCGCCGCGTTGTGGATCCAGGTTCGGGCTCTCATGCGCGCGGCGCCGCCAGGCATCCCAGGCACCGATCGCGGCGGCGGTTGTACCGCCGATTCCAACCGTGTAGACCGTGAGCAGAGCCACGGTCAGCAGAAGGATGGCCTGGGCGTCCACTCCGGCATTGTAGGGAGCACAACGACTGACTCGATTATTTGTGGGCCGGGCACTAACCAAATGTAAAAACCGGGGCTAGGATTCATGGCACCACACCCTCTTCGCGGCGCGAGCCTCCTGCCACTCGGCGGGAGGCTCGTTCGTATATCGCAGGGGAGGACAGATGTCCTCCCCTACGGGAACCCCTCCCTCCTCAGCCACGCGGGATTGTGTTTGGAGGGTGGCGTGTCTTGGTGACGGCCGGAGTAAATCCGGCCTGGCGCTCCACTCGGCATTGATTACGAATGAGTCGGGGCTACGCGGCTTTTACTGCGGCCACAAGTTTTGTTAGGGAGTCTTTGGCGTCGCCGAAGAACATCAGGGTCTTCGGGTCGTACATCAGGTCGTTGTCGATGCCGGCGAAGCCCGGCCGCATCGAGCGCTTCATGAACACGATGTTCTTCGCCTGGTCGGCATTGAGAATCGGCATGCCGTAGATCGGGCTCCCAGGGGCGTTGCGCGCCGAAGGATTGACCACGTCGTTGGCGCCGACGATCAGCGCCACGTCGGCGTTCTTGAACTCGTCGTTCACCTCATCCATCTCTTTGAGCTGCTCATAGGGCACGTTGGCCTCGGCGAGCAGCACGTTCATGTGGCCGGGCATCCGGCCTGCGACCGGGTGGATCGCGTACGTCACCTCCACCCCGCGCTTCTCGAGCACGTCCGCGAGCTCACGCGCCGCGTGCTGCGCCTGGGCCACCGCGAGTCCATACCCAGGCACGATGATCACGCGCTGCGAGTAGGCGAGCAGCGTGCCGATGTCTTCGGCGGAGCCAGACCTCACGCTGCGCCCTTCCTTACCTGCCACAGCGGCAGTTCCGGCATGCGTCTGGCCGAACGCGCCGAACAGCACGTTGCCCAGCGACCGGCCCATGGCGTCGCTCATCAGCTTGGTGAGGATGCTTCCTGATGCGCCGACGAGCGTCCCGGCCACGATCAGGGCGAAGTTGTTGAGCGTGAACCCGCTGGCCGCGACCGCCAGGCCCGTGAACGCATTCAGCAGCGAGATGACGACCGGCATGTCCGCTCCGCCGATCGGCAGCACGAACGCCACGCCGAGCACCAGGGCCAGGACCATCAGCGAGACGAAGGAGAAGGGGATCGAGGCGACCGCCAGCACCGCGATGACGAAGCCGAGAATCGCCGCGGCGAGGATGCCGTTGACGACCTGCTGGCCGGGATAAGTGATCGGCCTCCCGGTCATCAGCTCCTGGAGCTTGGCGAAGGCCACCATGCTGCCCGCGAACGACACCGAGCCGATCACGATGCTGAAGACGCTGGGAAAAGCCTCCGCGAAAGCGGGGTGCTGGCCGAAGCGCAGCAGCTCGGCCACCGCGACAAGGGCGGCGGCGCCGCCGCCCACCCCGTTGAAGAGCGCGACCATCTGAGGGATCGCGGTCATCTTCACCATGCGGGCGCCGATGCTTCCGACCGCGCCGCCGATGACCACCCCGATGGCGATGATGATCACGCCTGCCGCCGTGAAGTGGAGCAGGGGCAGAGTCGCGACGAGTGCGATCACCATGCCGACGGCGGCGATGCGGTTTCCGTTCCGGGCGCCCTTCGGCGAGCTGAGCTGCTTCAGGCCGAGGATGAAGCACACCGCCGCGACCAGGTATGCGAGCTCGATTATCGTGGTCACGGGCGGAGCCCTCGGCGAGAGATTCGGCGCCGAGGTGGTCCAGATGCTAGGCGCAGCCGAGCACCGGAGCGAGCGCATCCGGTGATGCGTAAGCGAGGAGCGGAGGCTGCAACGACGCAGATGGGCCGCATCGGCGTCGAAGATCCGTCGAGGGTCTCTGCCCGTGACCACATGTTCATTTCGCGGGCGTCGATTCTTTGGCTGAAGCGGTTTTCTGCGCTTGCCTGCCCTTGAACATCTCCAGCATCCGGTCCGTGACCACAAAACCACCGACCACGTTGGTCGTGGCCAGCGTTACGGCGACGAGGCCGATGACGATGTTCAGCGGCGAAGTAGCGTTGGAGGCGATCACGATCGCGCCGACGAGGATGATGCCGTGAATCGCATTCGTCCCAGACATCAGGGGCGTGTGCAGGATGGTCGGCACCTTGGAGATGACCTCGATGCCGACAAAGATCGACAGCACGAAGAAGGTCAGCTCGTTGAGCAGCTCGTTGCTCATTTCGGCTGCTCCAGGAGCTGCTTGGCGCGCTCGTTCACGATCTCGCCGCCGTGCGTGACGCAGCTGCCCTTGGTGATCTCGTCCTGGAAGTCGAGGACGATCGCACCGTCCTTCACCAGGTGTAGGAGGAGGCTCGCAACGTTGCGGGCGAAGAGCTGGCTCGTGGCGAGCGGCATCGTCGAAGGCACGTTGCGGGTGCCGATGATGGTGACGCCCCCGACCTCGACGTCCTTTCCCGCCTGGGTCAGCTCCACGTTCCCCCCGGTCTCAGCGGCAAGGTCGACGATGACCGAGCCCGGCCGCATGCCCTTGACCATTTCGCCGGTCACGAGCAGGGGGGCGCGCCGGCCTGGAACCGCAGCGGTGGTGATCACGACGTCCGACTTCGCCACGTGCTCGCCGATCAGCTCTCTTTGCTTGCGGAGGAACTCCTCCGATTGCTCGGCCGCGTAACCTCCCTCGCCCAACTGACTCTCGAGCGCCAACTCGATGAAGGTCGCCCCGAGCGACTGGACCTCCTCCTTCACGGCGGGGCGCACGTCATAAGCGGAGACGACAGCGCCAAGCCTGCGAGCGGTGGCGATCGCCTGGAGGCCCGCGACGCCCGCGCCCATGACCAGGACTCGAGCCGGAGCCACGGTCCCGGCCGCGGTCATCATCATCGGGAAGAACTTGCCCAGCCGGCCGGCCGCCATCAGCACCGCCTTGTAACCGGCGGCCGACGCCTGGGAGGAGAGCGCGTCCATCGACTGGGCCCGCGAGATGCGCGGCACGAGCTCGAGGCTGAACGCAGTCACGCCGCGCCTGGCCAGCGCCTTGACGGCATCCGCTTGCGTGGCGGGCTGGAGGAAGCTGATCAGGACAGATCCGCTCTTGAGGCGGTCGACCTCGACCGCCTCAGGAGCCTGGACTTTGAGCACCACGTCCGCGTCTTTGAGAAGGGCTTCTGCACTCTTGACGACCTTGACGCCCGCCTTCTCGTAAGCCTCATCTGGAACGTAGGCTCCCGCCCCGGCCCCTGACTCCACGCTCACCTCGAGCGCTGCCGCGATCAGCTTGGCCGCCGTGTCTGGAACCAGGGCCACGCGGCGCTCGTCCGCTGACCTCTCTTTCGGAATGGCGACCTTCACTGAGTGGCCACTCTAAGGAATCGAGGCTCGTTGCTGCAGGCGCGTAAAATCCTTAATCCGCGGCAGAAAGGAGCAAAGTGACGCAGCACATCATCAATGACCTAACCATCCAGGCCGCCACGGTCAACGGTTCCGGAAGCCAGACCGCAAACCTGGTTTTGACGCGGGCGATCTTCCACATGGGGATCCCTGTCGCCCCAAAAAACGTCTTCCCGTCCAACATCGAGGGGCTGCCGACCTGGTACCAGCTCCGGGTCACGCCGGAAGGCCACATGGCCCGCTCCGACAAGGTCGACATCCTCGTCGCCTTCAACCCGTCGACCTGGCACCAGGACCTGAACACGGTGCGGCCCGGCGGCGTCGTGATCCACGAAGAGGTCTTCTCGACCGCCGATGTCCGCTCGGACGTCACCTACTACCCGGTGCCGTTCGCCAAGCTGGCCAAGGCGAAGATCCAGAACGACACCCTGCGCAAGCAGCTCGCGAACATGATCTACGTCGGCGTTGTCGCGGGCGTTCTCGGGATCCCTCTCGAGGCCCTCGAGCACGGTGTGAAACGGCAGTTCCTGACCAAGCCCAAGGCGGTGCAGGTGAACCTGGACGCCATCAAGGTCGGTCACGACTATTGGCAGGACAACTTCTCGAAGCAGGATCATTACCGGCTCGAGCCGATGACCGGCAAGGTCGAAGGCATGGTCCTCGTCGAGGGCAACCAGGCCGCCGCCCTCGGCGCGTTGATGGGCGGCGTCACGGTCGCGGCCTGGTATCCGATCACGCCTTCCTCCTCTGTGTGCGAGAACCTCATCGCCTACTCGGACCGTTTCCGGACCGACCCCAAGACTGGCGAAAAGCTGTTCTCGATCGTGCAGGCCGAGGACGAGCTGGCCGCGGTCGGGATGGCGATCGGCGCGGGTTGGGCGGGCGCGCGCTCGATGACCTCAACCTCAGGGCCTGGCATCTCGCTGATGGCCGAGTTCGTGGGGCTCGGCTACTACGCCGAGGTGCCCGTCGTGATCTTCGACATCCAGCGCATAGGCCCTTCCACCGGGCTTCCGACGCGGACTTCGCAGGCGGACGTCGCTTTCGCCTTCAGCCTGTCGCACGGCGACACCCGCCACATCGTCCTGCTGCCTGGGACCGTCGAGGAGTGCTACGAGCTCGCGCGGGACGCGTTCGATTACGCGGACCGCTTCCAGACGCCCGTCTTCCTGCTTTCCGACCTGGACCTCGGGATGAACCTCTGGATGACGCCCGAGTTCAAATACCCTGAGAAGCCGTTCGACCGCGGCAAGGTCCTTTCCAAAGGCGACCTCGAGCGCCTGGCGGGCGAGTGGGGACGCTATCGCGACGTCGACGGCGACGGCGTGACGTATCGCACACTTCCGGGCACAGAGCACCCCGCGGCCGGCTACTTCACCCGCGGCTCCGGGCACGACGAGTTCGCCCGGTAC
>DAITQH010000103.1:0-7512 GCA_036833175.1 Candidatus Dormiibacterota bacterium | reverse complement strand
GCACGACTCGGTCCGTCGCTGGCAGCCAGGACTCCTAGGCGTAACTCGCCGATCGTGACGACGGAGACTGCGATCCGTTGAGGGGGAGTCCCTGTGATCTTTCGCTTTTGTTCCAGTGCGATGAACAAAGACGTGTCCGCAATTGCCAGCTCGGCCCGGCCGCGCCGCGCCATCACCGCAGGGGCACGTCGTCAGTCGTGTCTGGAAGCAGCTGTGCCAGATCTTTGGCCAAACCGGGGTCTGCGCGCCAGTCCTTGGCTCCCGCGAGGAATGCCTCCCACGAAACCGTCTGCGGCCGCCCTGGAAGCGGCCCCAACTGGGCGACAGGCCTGCCGCTCACGGTCACGCGGACTCTCTCCCCCGCCTCGACGCGGCGCAGCACACCGCTCACGTTGTTGCGCAGGTCTCGGGCTGGAATGTCTGCCACGGCAACACATCGTAGCAGTTCTGCTACGCCTGCCCATACGCGACCTCACGACGGCCTGTCGTACCCCGCGACGAGGCGCGCTGTGGCGCGGGCATGCAGAGTAGCGGTGCGCTCGAAAACGCTGAATGGGAGAGTTACCTGCTCGCTCGTCACGATCGTTATCTCGGCTCCGCTGATCGATGACGTGTCAACGCTCGCCGCCGGCTCTTCTTCAACAAGCGTCTGATGAACGATGACCATGGCGGCCGCGGCGTTGAGACTGAGCGCGCCGCTGGACCGGATCGCGCCGACGTTCAGCTGCTGGGCCGCCGCCTCTGCTGCCTGAGCGGTCGCGGCTTGCAAGCCTGCCTCGCGGCTCGCGATCATCGTCGCGTCGACGGCGTATGCCGCGACGGGCAAGAGCACGACCGGCAGCGTCAGCGCGAAGAATGTGAGCACCTGACCGGTTTGGTTCACGTCCGGTGACTTCGCCATCGCTCGAGCGGAACCGTGGCCCGGCATTCGAGGATCACCACCCGCGGGAAGACGAGAGCTGCCCACGCGACGTCCACGCCGCCCGAGGCTGTCGCGACGACCTCATCTGTACGGTTGAACCGGCCAAGCGCGATTGTCAGGTGCGCTGACCTCAAGGGATAGCCCGCGATCATCGATGCGAAGCGCGCCTGTGCCTGAGACGTGGCAAGCGCGGGACCAGGAGCGCGCGCCGCCTGGGCGGCGGCAGCTTGAGTGGCGGCTTCGAGACCAGCCTGCGCGTCGACGACCTGCACGGTCGCGACTGCGCCTAGCGTCAGCAGCAGCACGACGGGCGCGCAGATGGCCAGCTCGACGAGGGACTGGCCACGACTCACTGAGCGAAAGTCTCTTTCTGGATCACGACCAGGGCATGAATCGGCAGGCCTTGTCGCATTCCGATTGGAACCACGGCGGGCACCGAGCCGCCAACCTCGACCTGCACCGCTGAACCCAAGTCCGCCGAGCACACCCACACGGACGGCGCCGCCCCGCCTTCAGCGGGACACCATTCGGTCGGTCGTGCGCCGACCAGGCTCGGGGCGAGTACACGCATCGTCACGAAGGTCGCGACTTGAGCACTCGAGCCCGCGGCCGTGGCGGCTCGGGCTCCCGCAAGCGCAGCGGATCGGGCAGCAAACGATTCCTCTCCCCACACCGCAAGCTCTACGCAACCGAGCGCAAGTAAAAGCGCGACCGGCCACGCCAGCGCGAACTCAAGGAGCGCCGCACCGCGCTTCGACCCTCCGCGTCTCAATGCAGGCTCCTCTGAAGCACCGAAACCGCTGGAAACATCAGCACTCCAAGAAAGGGCAGCAAGACGGCGACCGCCGAGGGCAGCAGGACGTTGTTCAAGGCGCGGCGGCTCTGGGCGATCAGCTCGCGCCGCTGAGCACGTCTCAAATCCGTGGCCAGCGCGCGGATACCCTGGCTGGCTGCTGTGCCGTAGTCGCGACTTGCTGCCAGGATGGTGGCCAGGCTGCTGAGGGCAGGAATCTCGGTCTCTTCGGCGTACTCGATCAACCGTGCCTCGAAGGGCGCTGAGCCCGCCACCTGCGACGCGATGAGCATCCGCCGTAGGGCGATGGCCAGGCCGCTCTCGACCTGGACGCAAACCGAGCCGAGTGCAGACAGGGCGCTGCCACCGCCGCTCAACTCCAGCGTGAAAAGTTCCAGGAGCGGAACAAGCTCACCCGATAGGCGCCGCCTTCGTTTGGTGATGGTCCCCTTCAGCGCGAGGACCAGCCAAACCCCGGTACCCACGAACCCGAAGATCGCCAATACCGCCGACACAGCCGCTCCGAGTAATCCCACGCACGCTGCGATGGCGAACGCAGCCAATAAGACACGCTCCGGAGCTTCGCGCCGGCCGGCACGCACGAGGTCGCGAGCCAGTCGCCGTCGCGCCATGAAGACAGGCCTGAGCGTGGTGATTGCGCTTCCCTTGTGAGCAAGCCATGCCACGATCTCCGGATATGCGCCCTGCGCCGCAAGCAGAGAGCATCCGCAAAGTCCGCCCGCTCCGATGGCGCCGATCACGATCCTCGGGTCAGGCATCGGTCAATCGAACGCGCTGCAGGCCGGGCAGTTCCAGCAGCCGCCTCATCCACATGTATCCAGCTCCCATCACGCAGAGCATCGCGAGGAGGAACGCCTCTCCTGCAGGCTGATGGAACGTGTCGAGATATGGAGAGCGCAGCGTCGAGAGAATGACCAGGAAGGCGATGGGCAGCGCGACGATGATGGTCGAGGCCGAACGCGCCTGTGCCTGGAGGGCGCGGGCCTCACGCTCGACCTCCTGCGCGGCCGAGACCGACGACTCGAGGTCGGCAAAAAGCGGTACCAGCTCGCCTCCGCCTGGGCGCTGGATCAAGACCGCGGCCGCGAGCATGTCGAACAGTGGCTCACCGATGCGCTCTCTCGCGTCTTTCCATGCCTGTCTCCGCCCGATCGACCGTGCGGAGATGAGGCGGAACTCTCGCCGCAAAGGAACCGGTCCGCGCTCCGCGAGCACCGCGATAGCCTGGTTCACGCTGGTCGCCCCGGTCTCGAGGAGCTGCCTCAGCATCCTTGTCGCGTCGAGGACTGCGTCCTGCCGCATGACCTGCTGAGAGCGCGCCCGGGACTTCACCCCGGCGCGAACAGCTGATACTCCGCCGGCCGCGCCTGGAACCGCCAGGACGATCAGTCCAGTCATCGCAGTCGCGCATAGAGCGCTTGCCAGCGCCGCGCTGCACTCGAGGACGACCAGGGCGCGCCCATCGAGCCATCTCCAACCGGCTTCGGCCGCGAGACTGTGCTCGCTCAACCACCACCTCGCGTATGCGCGCGCGAGCCAGGTGGGAACTAACGGGTGATGTTCGGGTGTCCCCGCCACGAGAACCGCCAGGAGTACACCGAGGCCCGCGCTCAGTGCGGCGGCGGCTTCAATCATCGAAGCCGTCCAGCAGCCGCGATGGATCGCAAACCTGCGCGAGCTTGGACCAGATTCGTTCTGGCATCGCAGCCGGAGAACCAACACGATGCCACCGGCCGTCTGCATGGAGCGCGACCAGCTGTTGCAGCAAGGGCCGTCCGTCTTCGAGGCCGCCGACGCAGCCGAGCGAAATTAGCTTTCGTTCCCTCGCCTTACTGGCTCCGCTCCGGACTATCGCAGCGTGGATGACGAGGTCGACGGTGTTCACTACCTCGGCGAGAACGGCGTCAGCGCGCGGCGCCTGGGGGTTTCGCAACGCGAGCCTGGCCAATCGCGGCAACGTTTCCCGCGGGCTGTCCGCATGCAGCGTGCACACAGAACCTGGATGGCCGGTATTCATCGCATCCAGCAGGTCGAGCGCTTCGCCTCCCCGGACCTCGCCGATGATGATCCGGTCGGGGGACATCCGCAGCGCCTCGTGCACGAGCATCTGGATCGTGATGGCGCCACGACCCTCGGTGTTGGGTGGCCGGCCTTCCAGCGCGATGCAGTCGGGCAGCTCGCGCCACAGGTGCAGCTCTGCCTGGTCCTCGATCGTGACTACGCGCTCGTCGGAGTCGATGAGCCGCGCCAGGACGCGCATGAAGGTCGTCTTTCCGGCGCCCGCCCCGCCCGACACGAGGATGTTCAGTCGAGCCGCGACGGCTGTCTCGAGAAATTCGATCAGGGCTTCGGGCAAGAAACCTGATGCGGCGAGTGCGGCGAGGTCCGCAAAACGCGCGGCCGGGTGCCGGCGGATCGTCACGCTCATCGGCTGGGCGGGCGGCGAGAGAGCGGCATGCAGGCGGCTGCCTTCGGGAAGGGTCATCGTCACCATCGGGCTCGCCCGGTCGAGCCTGGCGGTCGGAGTACCGTCGGTGTACCAATGGACGAGCTCGATCAGCGCGTCCTCGTCATCGAACGGAGGGGCAATCGCATGGCGCCGGCCGCCCCGGAAGACGAAGCACGCTTTGGTGCCGTTGATGCGCACCTCCTCTACCTCCGGGTCGGCCAGGTGCTCCGCCAGTGGGCCCAGCGGCGTCACCGAAGCGAAGATCTGCCGCCAGAGCTCCTGCGATTGGGCTCCGTCAAGCTCGGCTTGTTCGCCGACGAGGCGGCCCACGAGCTGGTAGATCCAGCCCTGGTCCTCGACCCGCAAGCGAGTGCGATCGCGCCGCGCCAGCTCTGCGCTCAGCTCGGCTTCGACGCGACCTCGGATGTGCGCCTCGACAGCGCTGGACTCCATGCCGTTCACGGCTGGGCCGCGACCGCCATCGCCTGCTCTTCGGTCGAGACCGCGCCCTCACCACCGCTTCCCGTCCCCGCGCTCGAAATCACCGCGGTCAGGTGCATGGCGACGGCCGCATACACAAACGCCGGCGCCTGCTTCGATGAAACGGCGACCACGAGGCCGCCGGCGACCGATGCCTGGACCTCGACGCCAAGCGCGAACGGGGACACCGAAAGGTGGTCGGGCGATCCATCGACGACAAGGAGGTCGACCCTGGATCCGGCTGCCGCCGGTGGTGCATCTTTGACTGGCACGAAGACGAGGCGCCGGTCGGACACTGCGTCCTGGCTGGTGGCGTCGGTGCGCTGGATTAGCTGACCCGCGGCAAGGTCGTGACTCGCGCGAAGGCTCGCGAGCTTCGGAGCGTCGCCACCTGTGAACAGCAGCGGTGAAAGGCCCGCGCCATTCATTCGCACCAACACAACCGAGTCCTGCGAGAGGGCGGCGCCTGCCGGTATGTCCCGGGCGGCGGCATAAACCTCGACGGCGTTGCGGTCGGGGTTGGCAAACACCAGCAGCGCAGCGCTGACGCCGACTCCCAGAGTCAGAGCCAGCAGCGCGGTCACCCAGCGTCTCATCGCGCCTCGACCTTATGGCTGGAGCTGCCACGGGACAACCCAGGTTGTTAAGATCCGGCCGCGCGGCCTGTAAATAGCTACTTGACAAATATCAAAGCGCGACTATGTTGCTGCACGTGGCTGCCACGACGATCCAGGCTCAGTCAGAAGATGTCATAGAGACGCGCAGGAAGAACCTTCTCGCTGAATCCGACTTCTTGCTGGAAGACGTCGAGATGCTGCGCCTTCAGGACAAGACGGAGGCACCCCCTCGCCTGCGCGAGGCGATTCATGCGCTGCAACTGCGGCTGGGAAGGCGAAACCCCCCGGTGCCTCCGGCCACTCTTCACGCCGCCCACGATCTCGTGTTCGCCGTGCAGCAGCGATTGATGGCGGCCAACCCGAACCACCCTCGGCCTAACCGGCATACCGGAAGACCAGGCGGCCAGCCGGTCGTGACCGTCATCAAGGACGACCGTGTCTGGAAGGTGCTGACGCTACCCTCGCCGCCGAATGGATCCGACGACGACGAGTGGCTAGAGCTCATCGATTGCACGGTCGAGCGCGCTTGGGATCGCTGGTGTTACGCACATCAGCACGCGGTCCGAGCCGCCCGCGAGCATTTCAAGCCGCAGGTCGCGGTGGCTGTCGCGCACGCCGCGTGGGCCAACTACTGGGAGCTGCTCGTGGAGGCGGAGGGGATCAGCGAGCGCTTGCGCGCCCGGCAACGCGTAAGAAGCCATGCAGCTCTTCGTATCTGACCGGAGCGCCTGAGGCGCGGATCCTGCCGGCGAATAGCTCCAGGAAGCGGCGCAGGCCCGCGTCGTCGAGCTGCGTCGCGGCTTCGATCACGCCTGCGGCGGCCTCGCGGTGACCAGGTTCGAGCACCTGTGCCAGCGTGTCTGCGAAGTCTGCCGGGAGACCGCTCATGAATTGGAGTGTAGGAGCCGGAACTAGAATCGCAAGGTTATGCAGCCGGTTGTGATCGGGGACGTGATGTGGGAACCGAGCCCCGAGGTGATCTCGAAGAGCCGGCTCAAGCGGTTCATGGTGCAGCACGGCATCGAGACCTTTGCCGAGCTCCTGAAGCGCGCGGACGACGACATCGAGTGGTTCTGGGATGCCGCGATCAAGGACATCGACATCGCCTTCTACCGCCCGTACGACAAGGTCGTCGACATGTCCAAGGGCAAGCCATGGGCGACCTGGTGGATCGGCGGGCGGATGAATATCGTGCAGAGCTGCCTCGACCGGTATCGCAACACCGAGTCTCGCGACAAGCTCGCGATCATCTGGGAGGGTGAGCCGGGCGAGGTCCGCAAGCTCACCTACCGCGAGCTCGACCAGCAGGTGTGCAAGCTCGCCGGCGTGCTGCGCCGGCTGGGCATCCGCCTCGGCGACCGCGTCGGCATCTTCATGCCGATGTGCCCCGAGGTCGCCATCTCGGTGCTCGCGACGGCGAAGATCGGCGCGGTCATCATCCCGCTGTTCTCGGGCTACGGGCCAGAGGCCATCGCGAGCCGCCTACGCGACGGCGAGGCGAAGCTCGTCATCTGCGCCGACGGGTTCTACCGGCGCGGCCAGGTCGTGCCGATGAAGGAGACCCTGGATAAGGCGCTTGTCTCGTGCCCGACGGTGACGCGGGTGATCATGCACCGCCGCGTCGTGCGCGAGGTGCCCTGGACTCACGGTCGCGACTACGTGTGGGAGGTCGTGGTCGAGGACGAGTCGGCAGACACGCACACGCACGAGCTCGACCCCGAAGACCCGCTGATGATCATCTACACCTCAGGCACGACAGGAAAGCCCAAGGGCTGCCTGCACGTGCACGGCGGCTTCCCCGTCAAGACGGCGCAGGACATGGCGCACGGTTTCGACATCGGCGCCGACGACACGATCTTCTGGTACACGGACATCGGCTGGATGATGGGCCCCTGGCTCATCTTCGGGTCGCTGATCCTCGGCGCGACGATGGTGCTCTACGAAGGCACTCCCGACTACCCGGCGGCCGACCGCCTGTGGCGCATGGTCGCGGACCACGGGGTGACCGTGCTCGGCGTCTCCCCCACCCTGGTGCGCAGCCTGATGGGCCACGGCGACGAGGTTCCGGCGCACCACGACCTGACGAGCCTGCGCATCCTCGGCGGCACGGGCGAGCCGTGGAACCCCGAGCCATTCCAGTGGTTTTTCAAGAACATCGGCGGCGGCCGCATCCCGGTCATCAACTACACGGGCGGGACCGAGATATCGGGCGGCATCCTCTGCGGCAACG
>DAITQH010000102.1:806-7597 GCA_036833175.1 Candidatus Dormiibacterota bacterium | reverse complement strand
TCGGCATCCCTACCGAGCGCTGCCCGTCCACGCCAGCCGGTTTGTCGGCCGGCAGCGTGAGCTGGCTCAGGTCGGTGAGCTCGTAGGCCGTTCGCGCCTGGTCACGTTGACCGGCGCCGCCGGAAGCGGGAAGACGCGCCTCGCGCTCGAGGTGGCGGGCCGCGTCGCGAGTGCGAAGCCCGACGGTCCATGCCTGATCGAGCTGGCATACCTGAGCGCGGGTGAGCTGCTGCCCCACGCGTTCGCATCTGCCCTCGAGATCAGGGAAGCGCAGGCGCGCCCCGTAGTCGACACGCTGCAAGAAAGGCTGGCGGCATACCAAGGGTTGATCGTCGTGGACAACTGCGAGCACCTCGTCGAGGCGTGCGCTGAGCTGGTCGACCGCTTGCTTCGCCGCTGCCCAGGCTTGACGATCCTCGCCACGAGCCGTGAGCCGTTGCACGTCGATGGCGAGGTGGTCTGGCAGGTGCCGACGTTCTCCCTGCCTGCAGAGGGCGCTTCGATGCGCGACCTGATGCGGGCCGAATCGGTCGCTCTCTTCGTCGAGCGCGCGCGGCAGGCGGCGCCGCGATTTGAGATCACCGCGGCCAACGCCGCCGAGGTGGCGGCGATCTGCAGGCGGCTCGACGGCCTTCCGCTCGCGATCGAGCTCGCGGCTGCTCGGGTGGCGGTGCTCGACCTGACGTCGATCGGCGAGCAGCTCGATGACCGGTTCCGGTTTCTGACCGGGGGCCTTCGCACGGCGCCTCAACGCCAGCGAACCCTTCGCGCGGCGGTCGACTGGAGCTATGAGCTGCTGACCACAGCCGAACGCCAACTGTTCGACAGGCTTTCCGTCTTTGCCGGCGGCTTCGACGCAGCAGGTGCTCGCGCGGTGTGCTTCGGCGGCTCGGTGCTCGGCAACCAGGTGATGGATGTATTGGGCCGGCTCATCGACAAGTCGCTTGTGGTGGTGGTCGACCTGGCCGCAGAATCGCGAAGGTACCGGCTGCTCGAGACACTCCGCGCGTATGGCCTGGAGCGGCTTCGCGAAGCGGGACAGCTGGAAATGTATGTTCGGCGGCACGCCGATTACATGGACTCGCTTAGCGGCGTCTCGATATCCGAGTGGGACAGCGGTGAATGGCTTGTCCGGATGCAGCACGAGGTTGACAACCTTCGAGAGGCGCTCACCTGGTCCAGGGGCGCCGATGCCAACCTCCACATGCGCCTGGCCGCGGCCTACGGCTGGCTGTGTATGAGGTCGGGCTTCATCGGCGAAGGCAGGATGTGGTTGGAGCCCGCGCTGGAGGCCGAGGGCGAAGGCCCGGCTGCGCGCACGCGGGCCAATCTGGCGATGGCCTTTCTGGCCTGGAGACAGAATGATTCCGGCGCCGCCGACCGCTTCGCCTCCGAAGCTGTCAGGATCCGGCGCGAGCTGGGGGATGAGATGAGCCTCGGCTTGACGCTTGGGACACTCGCGCTTGTTCGAATGGGCACTTCCTCTGCTCTCAGTGCGGTCCAGGAGCAGCTCTCGATCGCACGGCGACTTGGCGTTCGGCAATTGGAAGCCGAAGCTCTGATGCATCTCGGATTTGTCGAGGTGTTTGAGATGGATCTTGATAGCGCCCTCAGTCACATGTCCACGAGCCTGGCCCTATTCGAAGCCTCGGGAATGGACGTGATCCCGTCGGCCCTCTGCAACGGGCTCGGCTGGGTGCTGCTGATGCTGCACCGCCCCGCCGAGGCTGGCCCCATGGTGGCCAGGGGCCTCCTTACTCGACTTCGGACTCACGACGTGATCGACATGGCCGGGTCGCTTGATTCCTCGGCCGAAATTGCATTCGAGCTCGGCGCGCCGGAACGCGCCATGCGCCTGAAGGGCGCCACGGACGCGATCCGCCGGCGCGCAGGCTCGGCCCCGACCAAGATGGCCGCGGCAAGCCGGGAACGTTGGGTCCACCGCGCCGAGAAAGCGCTCGATAAGGGTGCGGCGCATTCGGCGTGGCTGGAAGGCGGGAGGCTGTCTCCCGATGAGGCAGGCGCCTACGCCCTGGCGCCCCTCGACCAGCCGCCGCCGCGCTCGGGGGCGGTTCCTACTTCAACGCTCAGCAGCCGCGAGAACCAGGTCGCCGGCCTCGTCGCCGGCGGGTTGACCAACGACGAGATCGCCGGCCGGCTTCGGCTCTCGCGACGCACGGTCGAGGCGCACCTCGACCACATCCGCACGAAGTTGGGCGTCCGCTCCCGAGTCGAGGTGGCGACCTGGGTAACAGCTAAATAGTCACCTCCCCGCTCGCCGGGGAGGTCGGCGCGAAGCGCCGGGTGGGGGGGTTGGACCCCGCTAGAGCCGCTCGACGAGACTCTTCGCCGTCATGAACGCGAACCCCATCCCGTGCCCGTTGAACCCCGCGCACGTGTACACGTTCCGCATCCCCTCCACCGGCCCGGCCAGCGGCAGCCCCGTCTCCGTGAACCCCATGATCCCCGCCCACCGATTCGTCACCTCGGCACCCGGGCTCATTTCCGCCAACTTCCCGCCCAGGTGCTCCTGGATCTGATCCGTCGGCTGGTCGTCGAACCCGACCTCGCTCTCCATCGACGTGTCCCGCCACCCGCCAATCAACAGCTCACCGCTCACAAGCTGCCGCCAGTACCGGTAGCCGAAGTGGGAGTAAGTGGGCATGTCGACGATCGTCTTCGAAACAGGGGCGGAGGCCAGCATCTGCGCGCGGACCGGCTGGATCTTCACGTGCGGCAGCAAACGCGACGTGTACCCGTTGGTCGCCAGGATCACCACGCCCGCGCGGCACTCGTTCTCACCCGACCGCACCGACACCTCAGCCCCGGCGGGCACGACGCCCGTCACCTCCACACCCTCGCGGATCGAGCCCTCTTTCAAGCGGCCCGCAAGGGCGCCCACCAGCAAAGCCGGGTTGATCTCACCGTCGCGTGGATTGACGAGCCGCGTCCCATCCCACAAAGCCTGGAACCCGTCGTCGCGCAGCAGTTGTGCGGACTCCTCCAACCGCGCCCGCTCTTCCTCGCCCGAGGCGGACGTCGCGCTGCCGAGCCTGCGATGACCCACGGCGGTGCCCGCCACGGCCTCGACCATCCGGTCGTGGTTCTCGTCCGTGATGTGCCACACCTCGCGCGCCTTCTCACGCCCGAATATGCGCACGGCCTCCGAATAGCAGTCCGCCACGCCTGCAAGAAGAAACCCGGCATTCCGCCCGCTGGCGCCAAACGCGATGTGCTCAGCCTCCACCAGCACAGCGCTGAAGCGGCGCTTCGCGAGGTGGTGCATGAGAGAGATCCCCGCGATCCCGCCCCCGATGACCAGGATGTCGGCCCGCTCGGGCAGCGAACCGGCATAGCTCTCCGCCGGCGGCGGCCAGAAAATTCCACGCACGAGGTCAATTCTCGTGTCCGCATAACATTTACGGGCAAGTGGAGAGCTATGACGTCCTGGTGATCGGCGGCGGGCTCGCCGGCCTCAGGGCAGCGATAGCCGCCGTGGAGCTCAACCCGCGGATCACCGTCGGACTCGTCTCCAAGGTCTACCCGATGCGCAGCCACACCGTCTCCGCCGAGGGCGGCGCCGCGGCCGTCCTGCGACCCGAGGACTCGTACGAGACGCACGCCTTCGACACCATCAAGGGCTCGGACTACCTGGCCGACCAGAACGTCGTCGAGGCCTTTGTCCGCGAAGCGCCCATCGAGGTGATCCAGATGGAGCACTGGGGCTGCCCCTGGAGCCGCGATCCCGACGGCAAGATCTCCGTCCGCCCCTTCGGAGGCATGACCACCTGGCGCACGTGCTTCGCCGCCGACAAGAGCGGCTTCCACATGCTCCACACGGTCTTCCAGACCTCGCTCAAGTACGAGCAGATCCACCGCCACGACGAGGCGTTCGTGACCAAGCTCCTCGTCGAGGATTCGCGGTGCGTGGGCGTGGTCGCCGTCGACCAGCGCAGCGGCCGGTTCGACGCCATCACCGCAAAAGCCGTGATCCTCGCCACCGGCGGGCTGGGTCGCCTCTACGCCTTCACGACCAACGGCAACATCTGCACCGGTGACGGCATGGCGCTCGCGTATCGCGCGGGCGTCGCGTTGAAGGACATGGAGATGGTGCAGTTCCATCCGACCGGACTTCCGTTCACCGGCATCCTCATCACCGAGGCCGTGCGTGGCGAGGGCGGCTACCTGACCAACAAGAACGGTGACCGCTTCCTCAAGGATTACGTGCCCAACAAGATGGAGCTGGGTCCCCGCGACATCATCTCCCGCGCCATGGTCACTGAGTTCGAGGCGGGCCGCGGCTTCGAGGGACCGCACGGCAAGTACATGAACCTGGACGTCAGGCACCTCGGCGAGGAGGTCATCGACCGCAAGCTGCCCTTCATGCGCGAGCTGGGCCGCGAGTTCGTGGGGATCGACATCGTCCACGACCCGATCCCGGTGCGTCCCGTGCAGCACTACATGATGGGCGGCGTCGACGCCGACATCTCCGGCGCGACCCCGCTCGCGGGCCTCTACGCCGCAGGCGAGTGCTCCAACGTCGGTCTCAACGGCGGCAACCGGCTGGGCTCCAACTCGCTTTCGGAGTGCCTGGTCTTCGGCGCTGCGGCCGGCGGCGCGGCGGCCGAGTACGCGAGCTCCGCCAAGCCGGTCACCGCCAATCCGATCGACGCGATGCTCTGGGACGAGGCGCGGCGGGTCGAGGCTGCTTATCTCGAGAAGACCGGCGGCGACGAGAAGATCGGCACCATCCGCGAGGAGATGCAGCGGGACATGGACGCGGGCGCGGGCGTCTTCAGAACAAAAGAGGGCCTGGAGAAGCTCACCGACCAGCTCGGCGGTCTGCGCGAGCGGTTCGAGCGCATCAAGATCGAGGACTCGAGCCGCACCTTCAACACCGAGCTCACGGCCGCGCTCGAGCTCGATTACATGCTCGAGATCTCGCAGACGATCGTCGTGTCTGCCCTGGCGCGCGAAGAGTCGCGCGGAGCCCACGCCCGGCGTGACTTCCCGGAGCGCAACGACGAAAAGTTCCTCAAGCACACGATCGCCATCAAGACCGGCGACGCGCGCCCACGCCTCGAATACCGCGAGGTCAGCATCACCAACTTCAAGCCACAGGCACGGACTTACTAGGGGAAGCAAATGGCGGAAAAAAGAATCACGATCCAGGCGACGCGGTTCGATCCCGACAAGGACTCGGCCCCGCGCCTGCAGTCTTATGACATCCCGTTCCCCGACGAGAGCATGGTCGTGCTCGACGCGCTCAACTACATCAAGGCGCACGTGGACGGCAGCCTCAGCTATCGCTGGTCGTGCCGGATGGGCATCTGCGGCAGCTGCGGGATGATGGTGAACGGCACGCCAAAGCTCACGTGCAACGCGTTCCTGCGCGACTACTGGCCGAAGCCGGTCATCGTGCAGCCGCTGAACAACTTCCCGATCATCCGCGACCTCGTGATCGACATGGAAGACTTCATGCACAAGCTGAAGTCGATCAAGCCATGGATCATCCGAAAGCAGGAGATCCCACTCGGCGCAGGCGAGCATCGTCAGAGCACCGCCCAGATCGATGAGTTCATGCAGTTCAGCGAGTGCATCAATTGCATGCTCTGTTACGCGGCCTGCCCCGTCTACGGCCTTAACAACGAATTTCTCGGACCGGCCGCCATCGCGCTGGCCCGCCGCTACAACCTCGACTCTCGCGACCAGGGATTGAAGCAAAGGCTGCCCGTGATTGCGGACCCCGATGGCGTCTGGGAGTGCAGCTTCGTCGGGGAGTGCTCGGTGGTCTGCCCGAAGGGCGTCGACCCGGCCAAGGCGATCCAGCAGACCAAGCTCGACACCACGATGCGCTTCCTCCTTCCGTACGGAAACCGCGAGTAGTGAAGGCGCCGGCGCAGGCGGCCAGGACGGCCCCCCGCACCTACAGCTGGTCGATGCCGTCCAGCTGGTGGACGCGCAACCGCCACTACTTCCTCTACGTGGTGCGCGAGTTCACCGCGCTGCCGCTGGCGCTATGGCTGCTCTGGTTGCTCGTGGAGATCAAGAGAGCCGGGGACGGGCCCGCGAAATATTCGCCACACGGATCGACCGCTTTCGTCATCTTCAGCGTGATCGTCTTTCTGTTCTCGCTCTACCACAGCATCACGTTCCTGAACCTGTCCGGCGTGATCATCCGCGTCAAGCTCCTCGGCAAGCAGATCCCTTCCGGGATGATCACGCTCGCGATGTTCGGACTGTGGGCGCTGGCCTCGATCGTCATCGCGGCTGTGCTGATCGGGTTCGCGAGATGAGCGTGGAAGGACACCTCCCCGCTAGCCGGGGAGGTCGGCACGAAGTGCCGGGTGGGGGGGTGCACGAACACAAGCCGGCGATCATGCACCTCTTCTGGTGGTTCATGTTCTCGCAGGGCGGGGTGATCGCCGCGCAGTTTCTCCCGGTGCACATCCTGGTCCAGGGCATCCTCGGGCCGCTCGGCATCGTGCCCGTGGTGGATCGCCACTACGACACGTGGGTCCGCGTCCTGGGCAACCCGATCGTGAAGCTCTACCTGCTGGTCCTGATCGCGGTGCCCTTCTTCCACTTCGCTCACCGCCTGCGCTACCTGCTGGTCGACTTCGGAGTGCCGGCGGCCAAGAGCGTGCCGGCGCAGGTGATCTTCTACGGCGGCACGATCGCCGTGACGCTGGTAACGATCTGGGTCCTACTGACAACAGTCCCGATTTCCTTCGGGTGAGGAACTCCCCTCTCCCGCGCTAGCGGGAGAGGGTCAGGGAGAGGGTCGCGGA
>DAITQH010000102.1:0-796 GCA_036833175.1 Candidatus Dormiibacterota bacterium | reverse complement strand
CCCAAGAAACGGGAGTCCACTTGTAGTAAGGATGGTCGACCGCGTCCGGCCGCGCGAAAAGTTCGCGGAAATCCACCACCTCAAAACCGGTATCGCGCAGAAGCCGGAAGAGCTCAGATCCCATGATGTGGAAGTCGGTCGTAGGCCCGACCTCTTCGTCCTGCCAATCGATGTGGTGCATGCCCTTCTGCGGCCGGACCAGCCGCTCCCCCACCACCTCGTCGTCGGGTGAGCAAAGGATCTGGATCGTGCTGTTGCGCATGAACAGCAGCTGGCCGCCCGGTCGCAGCAGCCGCGCGGCCTCGGGGATCCAGAGATAGGGGTCGCACCAGATCGAAGCGCCGTACTCGGAAAACGCAAGGTCGAACGATGAATCAGGAAGCGGGACGTCCTCCGCGTTGGCCTCGATGAACTCGAGCCCCAGGCCAAACTCCGCATTCATCTCCCGCGCGGTGGCAAGCTGCGCAGGCGTGACGTCGACGCCCACGACCCGCCGCGCCCCCAGCTTCTTGAGCCAGGCCCCGAAGTAAGCGGTGCCACACCCCAGCTCGATGACGTCGAGGCCTCGCACGTCCGGCAGCGCCTGCACCTCAGATTCGGGCTGAGACCAGACGCCCCAGTTGACCTGATCCTTCGCCCAGGACTCGCGCGCGTTGCGGGCCGTGTACTGGGCATTTGCCGCCGTCCAGCTCGCCCGGTTGCGAACCGCGTAATCGGGTAGGCGAGACTCCTCAGGCATCCGCGACGGAGGCTTCGAGCAGCGAGGCGAACTTGTGCCGCGCCGCCTCGCGCCGTG
>DAITQH010000101.1:0-7702 GCA_036833175.1 Candidatus Dormiibacterota bacterium | reverse complement strand
GGGGTAGCCGAACACGTCGGGCAACCACAGGATCTTGGTCTCGTAACCGAACTCCTGCATGAAGAAGCGCTTGCCCAGCAGCAGCTGCCGCACCAGCGACTCGCCCGAAGGGAGGTTGCAGTCCGCCTCGACCCACATCGCGCCGACCGGCTCCCACTGGCCGGCCGCCACCTTTTCCTTGATGCGCCGGTAGATGTCGGGGTACGACTCCTTCATCCACGCGTACTGCGCCGGCTGCGAGGCGGCGAAGACGTAGTCCGGGTACTCGTCCATCAACGCAAGCTGTGTCGACCAGCTGCGCGCAACCTTCCGCTTGGCTTCCCGGACAGGCCATTCCCAGGCCGTGTCGATGTGCGCGTGGCCGACGGCAGTGACCCGGTGGGTGGTGTCGAGCCGCGCGTTGCCGATTCCTTCCTCGTGCGATTCGCGAATCGACAGCTGGGCCTGGCGCAAGACGAACGCCGGCTCGGGTGACTCGCGCAAAGCGAGCATCGAAGGTGCGGGGTCAGGGCCGGCCTCGGTGGCTCGCGGATTGGCCGCCGCCTCGAGATAGAAGTCGACCTCAGGGCCGTCGATCGGCAGCCATCGGTGGTTGGGATCGACCCCACGCCAGGGCTTGCCGTCCTTCCAGGCCAGAGCCTCGCACGTGAATCCGGTCGGCCCGTCAAAGCCGAGGTCAAACAGGGCGACGACGCGCTGCGCTGCCCACTCCTCCGGCACGCGACCCTGCACATGAATCCAGGTCGTGCTCCACGGAGGGCCCCATGGGTCGCCAACTTTGATCGGCGCGAAGGGTCCACGAATCGCGTCGGCGTAGCTGATTGGCTCGCCTCGGACGCAGAAAGCCGTCAGCTCGAGAGCTGTGTTGCTGTCTTCAGTCAACCTGGGCGACGCCCAGCGTAATGCTCTACCGCTGGGATTCGGAGATCGAGCGCCAGGTAGAAGCCAGCTTCCGCATGGCGATCCGCATCAGCCGGGCCGCGTTGACCACGTTTCCGTACGGAATCGGCATGCTCCCGCGGACTCTTAATCGAAGGGGCCTGGGGGGCACCTCCATCCTGTCCGGGTCGATCATCTGCAGCTTCATCGGTCTCCTCTAACTACTGAACGCTGTTACTGGGCGATTAAGACCGGTTCTTTTTTGGTGCGGCTCTGTTCCCAGCGCGCTTCGGCTTCGCCGATCGGCGTCGAGGGCGGCCCCTGGACAAAGGGCCACATCTCGGCGCCCATCCGGCGCCAGTTGGCGGTGGCGTTGAGGCTGCCCAGCACGGCGTAGAGACCCAGGTTGATGCGCTGCAACACAACGTACGTGCGGGGGACGTCGCTGTAAGGAGCCAGCGGTCCGCGCGCATCGAAGAAGCGCCGCACAAGTGACGACGCGAACTCCGGCGTGATGGTCATCGGCGCGTCGTTGAGGACCGTGGAGTAGAACAGGCCGAAACGGTCGACGACCGTCTCCGTGGGCACGGGGGCGCCGGCCCGAAGAAACCCGGCGCGTTCCAGCGCCGCTCGGAAGGCGGAGCCATCCTTCTCGATCACGAGATATCGCAACGCCTCGACGAGCGGCACGAGATCCTGGTCGGTGAAATATTTCGTCAGCCCGAAGTCCAGGAAGGTGACGCGCCCGCGCCCGTGGAACAGGTAGTTGCCAGGATGCGGGTCGCCGTTGAATGCGTGGAGCCGGTACATGCTGCGGGCGACGAAACGCTGGATCGTCTCAGCCGCCATGTCCCGCTCGTGCTGGTCCCACTGCAGCACCTTTTCGAACGGCTCGCCGCTGACAAGCTCGGTGGTCAGGACGCGTTCTGTGCTGAGCTCGAGCAAGGCATGAGGCACGTGAATGACGGGATGCGCCTCGTAGTAGTCCGCGAAGTACTCCTGATTTTTCGCCTCCCGGAGGTAGTCGACCTCCTCGCGGAGCCGCTCGCCGAGCTCGTCCACGAGCGACCGTGTGTCGAGCCCTGGAAAAGCGGCGGAAGCGATGCGGCGCAAGAGCGCGACGTTGCGCAGGTCGGAGGTGATGCTGTGCGCGATGCCGGGATACTGCACCTTGACAGCGACCGCCCTGCCATCCCGCGTGATGGCCCTGTGAACCTGGCCGATCGAGGCCGCCGCAAAGGGCCACGCATCCCACTTCGCGAACACTCGCTCCGGTTGATCGCCAAGCTCCTCGACGATCACGGAGGCCGCGAGCGCGGGGCTCATCGGCGGAGCGTTGTGCTGCAGGCGGGCCATCGCGGCACGAAAGGTTTGCGGCATGTCCTCGTCGATGTAGCTCGCCATCTGTCCGAGCTTCATCAGCACGCCCTTCATGTACCCCAGCTCCTCGGCAACCTCTTCGGCCGACCGCAGTGCGAGGTCGTGACGGAGCGCGCTGCGGCGCTCCACGGAGGCGAATACCAGCTGCGGCGAACGCGCCAGGTAGCGGCCGCCGATCCGCAAAGCAAGCCGCGCGAGCGCCGCGCCCCGACCGAATCGCCCCTGAACGAGCCCTTTCTCCGACCGTTCGCGGCTCACTGCCGCGTTCGCAGCTCGATGCGTTCTCGCGCCTCCATCACACCGGGAAGGGACTCAAATGCGAGGTCCACCGCTCCGATGAGCTGGCGCACAGCGTCGCGCTCCATAGATTCGGCGACCGGTTCGCCGTAGCCGTACATGGAACGGGCCCAACCCGGCAGGCTGCCGATCGCAACCTGTCCGAGGTCGCGCCAGAGATCGCGTGCATCGTCGTCGAGCCCGGGCGGATCAAGCACCACGGACATCGCGTCGCGCGCCGCCGGCGTGGCCTGCAGCAACTCAACCGACTCGATGTACTCCTCGAGCGCCGCGACGCTGGCGGGCACATCCGTAGCGGGAACTCCCACCAGCTCGGCAAATCTCACCATCTCCCACACATAGCGGTCCGCACTTGCGGCGTCGAGCCCGCGGCCATATCGCTGGACGATGTGGACGATGGAATCGACCATGGCCGCGTGGATCCACAACAAGAGGCTCGGGTCACTCGCGCGATACGCCAGGCCGGTGACCGGATCGGTTCCGTTCACGTGGCCGTGAATGCCGCGCACGCGGGAGGCGGCGTGGTGTGCGGATGCGGTGTCGCCATAGGTGACCGTGAGGATGTAGCCGCTCGTCGCGGCGAGGCGACCGAAGGGATCCTGCTTCCAGTTGCTGTGCTCGGCGACCCCTGCCATCGCCAGCGGATGCAGCGCCTGGACCATCAGCGAGCGAACGCCCGCAAGCGGAAAGCTGCGATCGCGATGGACGCGCCACACCATGCTCTCTGGCCCGAACAGTCCGCCGTCGGCCGGGTGCTCCAGGACCGAGCGGACGAAGGCACGCCCAAGAGGCTCCATGGGATTGAGGCCCGTTTCAGGTTGGCTGTCGGCTGGTCTAGCCGTGGAGGGCCTCCACTTTGGGCCGCAGCATCTCTATGCGCTCCCAATCGGCGTCCTGAAGGCGCCCGCCCGACGCGGCGATCGCGTTGTACAGGTCGAGGGCGCGGCTGAAGCAGTACTGAGCGCGCGGCGCCTCGCCACGAAGGTCGCGGATCGTCCCCTCCTCGCTGAGCAGCGCCGCGTACATGCGGACGCGGTCGAGGTCGTGCTTGCCGATCAGGTCGACGACGCTAGCGGCATCGAGACGTTCGAACACCGGACCCAGGTTACCGAGCACCAGGTCATGGGTCCTGCGGACCACGATCAGGGCTAGGTCGAACTCCCCAGCCCGGACGAGCGCCACGATCTCCCCGATCGCCTGGGCGCACTGCTCGATCATCCGTACGAGGTAGTCGCGCTGAACGGCGCTCATGCCGCGGGCCTCCTGCGGCGCATGGTCATCGCGAGCGCCAGGGCCACCAGCGCGAACAGCCCTGCCGCGGCCAAACCCACCACGAGCGTTACGGGGGTCGGCGGCGACGTCGAGCGGACGGCTGCCGGTGCCGGACCAAACGCTGCGCTCGGCGCTCCCATGGCGACCACGATATGACCTTCGCCGTGACTAGTCCCGTTGTCGACGATGATCGTCGTTACGACGCAGGAAGTTAGATCGCATCGCACGGCCACGAGGCCGGCGCCGCCTTCGGTCCCGACCAAGAGGTCGCCCCGTTTGCCACCGGCGCCCGCCAGGTCGGCACCGTCCAACGCCAGCAGGTTGTCGGTCCCCGGATGCAGGTTGCCGGGCGTCCCGCGGTCGGCGAAATAGACCGTGGCGCCCGCCAGGTCGGCGTCGGGCACGAAGCCGGCAGCCTCCACGCCGATGTCCCCGCCATGAGCCAGGTCGGGCGTCCCGACCACCTGGGAGGCGCCGTCCGGCGCGATGGCGTAGATCTTTCCCGACAGCTCGTCCGGCGCGATGAGGTCGCCGGCGAATTTTCCAAAGGTGGCCGGCGCGACGGCCAGGCCGCCTTCGACGGTCGGCGCTTGCGTTGTGAGGACAGTCACCTTTCCGCCACCGTCGATCGCCGCGACAGTCGTTTGGTGCGCGTGTGGGCCGGTGACGAGCAGACGATAGCCGAAGGCGCCGCTCTCATCGAACGCGATGCCGTTCAGCGAATCCACTCCGGCCACGTTCGCAAACTGGTGCGCCATCCCGGACGCATCGATTCTCAGCACGCCGCCGGCAGGCTTGAGCTGCAGCACGAACACCTCGTCCGGCTGGAACGTGGAATGGCCTGCAACCGGCGCAGACACGACTGCGATGTAGGGCTCTTCTCCGCCCGCGCCCGGATAGCCTCCGGGGCCGGCCGCAAACGGCTCCAGGGTTCCTGTGACCCGGTTCAAAAGGAACAGCCTTCCTGCGGCCGCGACCACGAGCCTTCCGTCTGAGCGCGGCCCGGCCACGTCGAACACATGCGGAAACGGGTAGGCCTGCGGCCAGATCGCCGGCCCAGAGGCGACCGCGCTCGCAACTGCGATTCCCCATGCCGCTGCAAGTAGGTTCAGCCGATCACCGGATGAAGCCGCGGTACTGGCGCATCACCAATTGAGTCTGCAGCTGCCTCATCGTGTCGAGGGCGATGCCGACCAAGATTAGGATCGCAACGCCAATATACGGAAGGCCTGGAGAAATTGATGGATCAGTTTCGGGTTGGACCTTCGGGGTGTTCAAGTCAAGCGCGGGCTCGAACGACCTTGATCAACTCCTCACAGTCGTCTAGAGCGCCAGCTACTTCTTCCTTATCTGCTGGTTCGCCTTCGTACATTGCGCGCCTCGGGTTCTCCTCAGACGGTCGATACGAGAGAGAAGGACGTCTTCTCCCAAGAGCAGGCGAGCGGCTTTGACTGCCGCGCGGTGATGACCCGGCTGGCTCGTGACGCGATAGCCGGCGAGGGCAAGGGCTGCCGCGAGGGCTTGAAATGCGATTCCATCCCAGGCGACAAGCAGCGTGCTTCCTGGATCCGTCGACGCGATGGACCGCGCAGTCTTGAGAGAGCGATCGGCGGCCGAGAGCATGACTTTCGCTTTTTCTACGCTTGGTTCTACTGCATCCAGCTCGCGGCGATCGGCCATCGCCTTGAGCTCTTCCGCAACACCCATCGTCAGAAGTTGATCTCTCGGCCCGCCACATGGACGATCGGCCCGCCCAGCACGCGGCGCCAGAACGCATCGGAGTCGGGACGGGCACGCAGCTGATCCTCGGTTCGAGACACGACATTTACGTCGCGGGCCAGCGTCTGCTCCACTAGTGCAAGGCGCTCTGAGAGTGCGAGTCGATCGGGCCGGCCGATCACCAAGAGGTCGATGTCGCTTTCGGGTCTTTCCTCGCCGGACGCATGTGAGCCAAAGATATAGGCGGAGTCGAGCCCAGCCAAGCCACTTAACGCGTCCCTGAGAAGGGCCTCGACGCCCAAGGTCTTCTGAACAAGGGCACGGACCTCCGGCACGAGGGCCGAAGTCTCGTTCACCGAGTAGACAAGCGAGCGGCCAATGCGGTCGGACTGAAGGATGCCCATCCTCTCCAAGGAGGAGAGTTCGGCGCCGACCGTGGGGGGCGCCGCTGCGATCCTGCGAGCGATTTCCCGCACGTGGCCTTTCGCTTTGGGCTTACCGAAAAACTCAAGCAGGATTCGATCGCGAACGCGAGAACGGCCGAATAGCGACATGTGGTGAATACCATAACATATGTAAGGTAATTCCGTACATAGCCCGGTCGAGGCGTGGCGCGAGCTGGAAGCTTTTCGAGACGCAAACCCGGTGCCCGCACTCCCAACTACGTATGGCGACTTTCATGAGTGACCGGGACGGCCGGAGTGAATCCGGCCTTCGTGCCACGCGAGTTACGCTTCGATGGTTCTCAGGTAGCGCTCTGGTTCTTTTTTGAACTCATCGAGGCAGCCGCTGGAGCAGAACCAGTACGTGTTGTTCTGGTAATCGGTTTTGTGTTGTGCCGTCAGCGGGTCTACTGTCATTCCGCATACCTGGTCCGTGGCGAATACCACTGGCGACGCTTCGACCGGAGCCGCGACGTGGCCCCTTTTGCGGCGCGCCGTGACCAGCTCGGCCAGCGCCAGCAGGGCGATCTCTTCCTGGCTGCCGCCGCGGATCTTTCCGGCTGGGGTGCGGACCCTCGCGAGAGTCCTCTCATCCATCCCGCGACTTTCCAGCGCCGCGCGAACCGCGGCCGCCCGACGGGTGCTGGCGATCAGCCCCACCTCCACATCCGGATAAGCCAGGGCGGCCTCGAGCGCGTCCTCGTCGTAGTGGCCCATGGTCGCCACCACCGCCCAGGTGTCGGCTCCGGGGTTGGCGCCCGCCAAGTCGAGTGTGCCGAGCACGAGGTCGGCGGCTCCAAACTCGTGGGGCGTCGCGCCGGGGTGGACCGAGCAGGTCCGGAATCCGGCCAGAGAGCCCATCTGAACGAGGGTGCGCGCCGCCGGGCTGTCCCCGAAGACCAGCAGCAGCGGCCGCGGCAGATGAGGCTCGATGAAGATGTCCAGCGCGCCGCCACTGGGGCATGTCGTCGCCACCATCAGCTCGCCGCGCTTTCGCGTCTGCTTCACCTCGGGCGCCGGGACGATCCGCACCAGTTGGGGCACGCCCTCCGCCAGCGCGCGCAGCGCCTCCCGGCGGACGATCGGCTCGGAGCAGCTCCCCCCGATCCATCCATGCAGGCGGCCGTCGGCCGTGACGACCGCCTTGTCGCCAGGGTGCGCCGAGGTCGGCGCCTCTGTGCGCACCACGGTCGCGAGCACGTACGGCGTGCCGTTTGCCGCGTACTGGTGAAGGAGCTCGATGACGTCGGCTGCTATTCCGTGACTCCTTTGGATCTCAGGGCCGCCCATACCTTGTCTGAGGTTACCGGCATGTCGATGTTCGTGATGCCGTAAGGGGACAGCGCGTCGATCACGGCGTTGACGTATGCGGCCGGCGATCCCACCGTGGGCGACTCGCCGACTCCCTTGGCCCCGAACGGGTGATGGGGCGAGGGGGTGGTTGTCTCGCCGAGCTCGAATTTGGGTGTTTCCCAGGAGCCCGGGATCAGGTAGTCCATGAAGTTGGAGCCGATGCAGTTGCCCTCATCGTCGAAGGTGATCAGCTGCATGAACGCGATCCCAAAGCCTTCGGCGAGGCCGCCGTGGATCTGGCCCTCGACGATCATCGGGTTGATGCGGACGCCGCAGTCGTCTACGGCCACCATCCTCTTGACCTTGACCTGGCCGGTTCCCTTGTCGACGTCGACCACCACCGCGTAGGTGCCAAACGG
>DAITQH010000100.1:0-7853 GCA_036833175.1 Candidatus Dormiibacterota bacterium | reverse complement strand
CGCACGATCAAGCCCGGTCAGCTGGGCGGCAAGCTCGTGGGGTTCATCTACTAAGTCACGGGGCTGGCGCCTCGCGCCGCCCATTCGTCCTCCATGGTCTGGACATCGCGCTTGACCGAGCGAAGGCCCGTGGCCGCAATGATGGCCGCGAGAACGAGGAGCGTGGGTGAGGTGATCAAGAGCGCGGTCTGAAGGCTGCCGACATGCGTGGAGATGACGCCCACGTCAAATGTCGAGTGCGAGTCGCCGAAGACGTGGGAGACGAAGAGCAGCATGGTCACGGCGCTGGCGCGCAGGCCAGGCGAGACGACGTTTTGCGCCACGGCGGTGAAAGGGCCCGAGTACAGGTAGAGGCACGCCACCGCGAGCAGGAAGGCAGGGACAAAGACGGGGATCGGGCCGGCATTCAGCGGCGCGACCAGCGCCACCGTGATGAAGACGGCGCCGAGCAAGAAACCGGCGATTCCGACCTCAAGGTGCGCCGCCGGGTTCGTCTTGGCCCGCCGGTCCGCGATCCAGCCACCGGCCAGGGTTCCGATGAGGCCGCCCACCACCAGCACGACCCCGGCTAAGAGACCCGCCTTGCCGACCGAGAGATTGAAACGGCGGGTGAGGAGGATGGGAAGCCAGAACGCGTTGGAGGCGAGCACGAAGTAGAGCAGCGTTTGCGAGAGGATCGTCGCCCGGAGGGTGCGAATCCGCAGCAGGTCGAGGAAGTTGCGGAGGCTCGCCTCGTGGATCCTTTCCACCGCGCGGCCGATGCTCTCGGCGCTGCCCCGGAGCGGCTCCCGCAGACCGAAAGCGAGCAGGGCGAAAAGGATCCCGGGCACGGCGGCGAAGAAGAAAGCGCTGCGCCAGCCGAACTTTTCAGCGATGTAACCGCCGCCCGCGAATCCGACCGCGATGCCAAACGTGCTTCCCGCGCCCCAGATCGACATGACCCGGCCACGCTCCTCCTTGGGGAAGTAGTCGGACAGGAGGGAGGTGCCGGCAGGGTAGTAGCCCGCCTCGCCGATCCCGAGCACGGCGCGGCTAACGAAAAGCTGGGGGAAGCTGCGCGCAAATCCCGTGAACAGCGTCGCCACGCTCCAGATCGCAACCCCGGCCGCGACCACGGTCTTCCGGATTCCCCGGTCGGCCCAGTAGCCGAATGGCACGGCGGCCAGGGCGTAGACGAGGAGGAAGGCAGAGCCGAGGATTCCGACCTGGGAGTCGTCGAGGTGGAACTCTTTCTGGATCAGCGGGGAAGCGGCGGCCCCTACGTACCGGTCCATGTAATTCAGGAAGTTGATCCCGACCATGACCGCGAGCACGTAGCGCGCATAGCCTCGCGTCACGGGCGCATTATGCCCTGCCACCGCGAAGCACCAAGATGGGATTGCGTACGATTACTGGTCCCTAGTGGGTCGGCTGGGCATTGGCGAGCTCAAGTGGCTGTAAACCACCCGCGAAAGCTGTGCAGGTTCAAATCCTGCCCGGCCCACCACGGATTCTCGATCAAACCCGGAGGAGATGGCCGGTGAAGACCTTTCGCGCGACGTCCGACATCATCGCTTGCACCCTTTCACAAGAGGAGCTCAGCGACACCACTTCCGCCTGGCAGAAGCTGTTCAGAACCGCTCTCTTGGAGCGCGCCGAGATTCCCGGCGGGCTCCGGCTGGTTGTCAACGACGCCAGCGCCGAGGCCTTGCAGCGGCTGATCGAGATCGAGCGCGACTGCTGCCGCTGGATCACTTTCGAGCTGGACGGCCCGAGGGTCTCCATGACGGCCGAAGGGGCCGGCGCCACGGTACTACGGTCAATGTGGGTGGTCGGCTCCGGAAACGCTTGATGTAGGCCCGCACCCGCCTGCCGCCCCGGACACCCTTTTGGCACAGCTCTGGTCTACCGTCTCCGACCAGACTCATCCAGCTTCTTGGGGCGCCCGCCGGAGTGATGGATTTGACCAGGGGCATGCGCATGAGCCAGGCGACAGTCAGCGGACATTTGAAGGTCTTGCGTGAGGCGGGCCTCGTTCAGGCTCGCCGGTCCGGTAGCCGGACCGTTTTCGTGGGCTCGCGGAAGCGGATCGAGCGCCTCCTGGAAGATGCGCGTGCGACCCTTGCACGGTGGGACTGAGGGCAAGCCTTGTGATACGGCGGAATGCCACCGGGGTGTTTGCTTTCCTGACACTCGTGGCGTGCGGCGGACCGTCGGGCGCGCTGACTGTGTCACCCTCTCCCTCGCAGATCGCGAGCGCAAGCCCCGCCAACACTGCGCCGTCACCGTCGCCGTCTCCGCCGCCCGCCCAGCAGATGGAGACCTCTCTGCCGGTTCCGCTCGAAGAATCAGGCGCCGCGGCCGCGGGCGGAAAGCTGTACGTGATCGGTGGCTTCGACGCAGCCGGCAACAGCCTCAGAACGGTCTGGGCGTTTGACGGCAGCGCCTGGACCGCAGGCCCGCGCCTGCCGCTCGGGTTGGATCACACGTCAGCCGCCTCGCTCGACGGCCACGTGTACGTCGCAGGCGGTCATAGCTTCGGCCGCGACAGCGCGCGCTTCTTCCGCCTCGACGGTTCGTCGTGGACAGAGCTTGCCCCGATGCGGCGTCCGCGTGGCGGCCACACCCTCGTCGCCGCAGCGAGCAGGCTGTATGTCATCGGCGGCAATTCATCCGCCGGCAACGTCGTGACGCCCGAGGTCTACGACCCCCGGTCGGGGAGCTGGTCCGACCTGCCTGCATTTCCCACGCCGCGCAACCACGTCGCCGGTTTCGTCTTTGGCACCAGCGTCTGCGCGGCGGGAGGCCGTTCACCAACCACGGCGCGTGTCGACTGCTTCGATGTCTCGAGCTCTACCTGGGTGCGGCTGCCGGACCTGCCGCAGCCCACCAGCGGCGCCGGAGCAACCGCGCTGGAGGATGGACGTGCCGTAATCCTGGGCGGCCAGAACGCGCAGGAGACGAACATCGTCGATCAGTTCGCGCAGCTGTCCGACCCCACCACCTGGACTGTGGTCGGATCCATGGTCGTACCTCGGCACGGGTTCGAGCTGGCTCTGTTCGAAGGTCGTGCGTGGGCGTGCGGCGGGGGCTCGTCGCCCGGTCTTCATCCTGTCGCGACCTGCACGTCGGTCCTCTGGCAGAGCGCACCGTAAGTCGTCTTCCAGTCTCACCGCGTGCCGAAGCCCGATGCGGCCAAAAGTGCCCGAATGGCCGTGTAGTGGGGGGCGGCAGGCGGCCAAAAGTGCCCGAGTGGCCGGAACCCCCGTCACGTGATACGCGAGAATACCGTCAGCAGTCAGGCACTCAAAGGAGAAGGGCATGGACCAGACGCTCGACGACGTGACGGCTCGCTGGAACCTACTGGAGCACAGCTTCTACCAGCGCTGGACGCGCGGCGAGCTCACCCGCGATGAGCTCTGCGACTACGTCGGGCAGTACGCCCACGTTGTGCGGGCGGTCCCGGGTTGGCTGGAACAGGTCCGCGGCGGCGATACCGCCGAGCTTGCCCGCCACGCCGCCGAGGAGCAGTCTCACCTCGCGCTGTGGATCAAGTTTGGAGAGGCTCTTGGTCTGGGCTCCGATGCCATTCGCCACGCGCCGGCCAACGCAACCACGGCCAGACTCATCCAGCGTGGTGACGAGCTCGCGGCCGGCGGCGAGGCGGCGCCTGTGGTGTGGGCGTTGGAAGTCCAAACGCCGGCCGTCGCCGGAGTCAAGCTCGCCGGTCTGTCGGCTTTCTACGGAATCGGTCCGGATGACGGCGGTGAGTACTTCGCGGTCCATCAGCACCTCGATGTTGAACACGCCGCCGAGCTCCGAGAGCTCTGCCCGAACGGCTCCCAAAACGCTGCGGCTGCGATGTCACAGGCGCTGTGGGATCTACTGACCTCGGTGGAGGCCGCGCCACAAACGGTATAAACCGCGGCTCTGCTTTAGTGCAGAGATTGGGGCAGCACGCGCGAACTGGGTCAGAACTCCCAGGGTTCTCGACCGCGGTACGCGACCCACGCAAGTTGGACGTCGGCGCGCCCGCTGACCGTCCATTGCCGCAGCAACGGATAGGCGACGTAGCCACTCACGCCCACGGCGTATGCGATGAGCACGAAATCGGCCCACGAGACCTGCGCGTGGAAAACGAATGGCGTCCAGAGCACGCTGAACTCCGGTATGTACCAGCAGAAGGACTCCAGGTAGTAGTGGTTGGCGGTGCAGGTCGTCTGCGCGAACCGGCCGAAGGTCTGGCCATCGATCCCGACCCAGACTGAGAGCACAAGAGCCGCGAGCACAACCGTCGCTGCGAGAAGCGCGCGAGGCGGGCGTCGGACTTGCGCGGCCACCAGCAGCGCAGCAGGAATTGAGGCGAAGGTCAGAAATCGCGGGCCCCAGGTGAAGCCGCCGTACCACGCCCACCAGCTGCCGTAGACCAGCAGCATGCCCGCCAGGTAGAGCATCCACAGGACCAGGACTTGCCTGACGGGCCGCAATGCGTCGAGGCCGCGGCCGAAGGCCAGGAACAATCCGGGTGCGAAGAAGAGCAGCCCTTTGCCGAAAGAGAAGAGGAGCGACAGCACTCCGAAGAACATCGGATAGCTGAAACCGGGCTGTCCCGAAAATGGCAGCAATGTCTGAAATCCATGGTCGTTCTCGTAGCCGGTGGAAAGCGCTGACTTGCGGCGCAGCGTGCTCTCGAACAGCCATAGGGCCGCGCTCAGCGCCGGCGGCGCCAGCGCCCTGACTCGCTTCATGCGCCACGCCCACCAACCCATCGCGAAAGCCAGCCCCACCAAGCTCGCAGGCAGGTTGGCGACGCCGACGCCAAGCAGAACCGTCCCAGTCTTCCACCGGCCGGCAGACCAGGCGGCCAGGCCGGCCCCGACCGCCATGGCGCTGAAGGTCTCGGCGCCGAAGCCGGTGAGCGAGCCCGGAAGCATGGCGGTCGTTCCCAGCAGCAGCAAGAAGGCCGCCAGCACGTCGTGGGGCAACCGGCCGCGCAACAACCAGTACAGGTACCCGAGGCCCGCCGCGTAGACGATGACGTTGTAGCGAGACACCCACCATTCGGCCGAAAGGCCGAGGTGGCCAAGGAGCATCAGCGGGATCGCAAACACCGACCCGACCAGGGGATACTTCGTGTCAGGCAGACCCCGGCCATCCAGCCAGCCGTTGAGCGCGTCGTACCGCAGCCGTCCGTCGCCTTCGATGCCGTGCGGCAAAACGAAGAAGAGCAGGACGAGGCCCAGCGCAAGCAGCGCCCAAAGGGCGCGATTGGGGATGACCGCGTCCGGGTGTTCCTCGTGCGGATGATTCACGTCGGCCAACGTGGACTCAGCCTTTGGGGTGCTTATCCGCCGGTCGGGTGCTGGTCGTGCTCCGAGGGTTCGGTCTCGGGCGCGGGGCCCCCGCCCGAATACTGGTCGTTGACCTGTACGACCTCCTCACCCGGCGCCTGGTCGCTCGTCTGCGGCTTTGCGGTCGGTTGAGGCTCGGCTGGCTTTCGCCTGCGGCGGGGCATGCCGCCAACGCTAACACCCCCTATCCTCCCGGTTGCATGGCCATCGGGGCCCCAATGGCCCTCTCCAAGTCCGGGTTACGACCATCGGGGCCCCGATGGCGCCTGCCGATCAGGAGACCGCGTCGCCCGAGTCCTCGGTCTCCTCGTTATCGATCTGCAGATCCTCGTCGCTGGCCGAGTAGCGGTCGCGAACCTCGGCTCCATCGGTCTCCGAGTCGCCGATGCCCTCGTCCGAATCCACCTCCACCACCTCACCCGCCTTGCCGGACTCCGCGAGCAACTGGTCGTATGCCCGCGACGCCTCGTCGAGCGTGGGGTATTCCCAGAACTCGGTGCCCGCGGGAACCTCAGCGCCTTCGGTTTCGTCTGTGCCGTGCTGGAACACGTAGGCGCGAGTGCGGTCGGGATCGTGGATCAGCGAGAGGTATCGCTCCCCGCTCAGCTCGGTCCGCCGCTCGGCCTGGCCGCTGTTCTCGAGCTCGAACAAACGGCTGATGATCTGCTCTTCGCTTCTTTCCTGCATCCCTTTAGTTACCCCTTGACCTCGAACGGTGTGCCGTACCGTTCGGCTGAGGCCACCTCGGCCAGCGGCTTCCTCTTCTTCTTGCCTTTTCCGATCGCGCGCTTCGGGTAGCCGAACGGGACGACCGCCAGCACCTCGTACTTGTCCGGAAGGCCCACCTTCTTGCGCACGCCGTCGAGCTCCCCAAATCCGGTCCAGTTGGACCCGACCCCGTCGCCCCAGGCCACCAGGATCATCGACTGGATGGCGCGGCTGACGTCCGAGATGCCCAGGTGGTTCGCCTTCTCGTACGCGACCACGATCGCGGCCCCCGCGCCCGCGATGTACGGGCCGTGCGCGACGAGACCGCCCAGGTCTCGCAGGCCGGCGCGGTCTGTCACCACCACGAAGTGCCACGGCTGAACATTGCTCGCGCTCGCGGACAGGTGGCCGGCCTCCACGATGCGCCCCAGAACGTCGTCTGGGATTGGCTTGTCCTGGTACTCGCGGACCGCGAGAACGGTGCGTACGGCTTCAAAGACTGGATTGCTCATCTCTCGAATTCTCCTACGATCCGGGATATGACTGCGGTACAGATCGGCGGGGCCGTCGTCGGACTGGTTCTGATCCTCATCGTCTTTTACGACCTGTTCCAGACGGTCGTGCTCCCCCGGCCGGCCGTGCGCAAGGTGCAGCTCGCCCGCGCGATCGTCCGGCCGATGTGGCTGGCCTGGCGCTGGGTGAGCCAACGCAGCACACGTATCGAGCGCAGCGAGGCCCGCCTCGCGGCATTCGCCCCGATCGCCCTCCTGTCGCTGTTCCTGGAATGGGCGGTCGCCCTGGTCCTGGGCTATGGGCTGCTCATCGACGGCCTCGCTGACGAGTTCCATCCTTCGCCTCAGGATCTCGCGACCTCGATCTACATATCGGCGACCACGCTGGTGCCGCTCAGCTACGGCGACTTTGTGCCGGAGGGAGGTCTGGCCCGCGGCGTGATCATCGCGGAGAGCGCGACAGGCGTCGCTCTCGCCGCCCTGGTGATCACGCTGCTCTTCTCGCTGTACGAGTCGTTCCGGGCACGCGAGGAGCTGGTCGTCTCGCTTGACGCGATGGCGGGCGCGCCGCCGTCCGGCGTTCAAATCCTCGAGACCGCTGCCAAGCACGGAATGCGCCCGGAGCTCAATGCGACGTTCGACGAATGGCGCGCGTGGTCGGCCATGGTGCTCGAAAGCCACCTCGCGTACCCGCTGCTCGTCTACTTCCGGTCCAGCCACGACAACGAAGCGTGGATCAACTCCTTCGGCGCGGTGATGGACGCGGCCGTCCTGATCATCAGCACGGTCGATGACGACTCGGAGGGCCCGGCGCGGTTGATGTTCAGGATTGGCACGCACCTCGTCGAAGACATGAGCTGGGTCTTCCGCTTGAAGGGCCCAGATGACGGGATCGTCGAACGCGACGAATACCAGGTTGCGGTAGACCGGCTGGCCAAATCCGGATATCACGTGCGCGACACCGAGGCGGGGTGGAAGCAGTTTGCGGAGCTCCGTTCGAAGTACGCGAGCCCGCTCAACCAGATGGCCCACTGGCTGGTGATTCCGCCCGCCGAGTGGATCGGTGACCGCTCTTACATACCGCATCGGGTGAAGCGAGCGACACGGTCGCGCCGGCGCAAGGCGGCCGCCGGCGAGTCGAAGTGACTAGCTGATCAGTCCCAGCTCGCGTGCCTTGACGATGGCCTCGAGCTTTGAGTGCACACCGAGCTTGCTGCCCAGGCTCCGGATGTCGTCCGCACGGTCGTGTAGCTGATCCCGAGCTTGGCTGCGACCGACCGGCTCGACAGCCCCTCGGCCAACA
>DAITQH010000099.1:0-7905 GCA_036833175.1 Candidatus Dormiibacterota bacterium | reverse complement strand
TGGCCATGATGTTGGTCCACACGTCGGTCGACTTCAGCGAGACCTTGATGAAGCCGGGCCCGTAGTCGAGCTCTTCCAGGATCTTGCAGTGCCCGAGCGCGACCTCGACCATGCGGTCCGCCGTCTGCTCGCGATTGTCGCGGTCGATCGCGTGCTCCTCGCGCATGCTCTTGTGCACCTCTTCGGGCAGCGAGCCGGCGTTGACTCCGATTCGAAACGGTATCTGGCGCTCCTTGGCAGCGTTGACCACCCTGGTGACCTTGTCGCGGTCGGGTATGTTGCCCGGGTTCAGACGGAGGCAGGCCACGCCCGCCTCGATCGCCAGCAGCGCGAGCGTGTGGTCGTAGTGGATGTCTGCGATCACCGGCAGCGGCGAGCCCTTGACGATCTCTTTCAGCGCCTCGGCGGCCTCGTGGTCGGGAACCGCCGGCCGCACGATCTCGCAGCCGGCCTCCTTCAGCTCATGTATCTGGCGAAGGGTCGCCTTGACGTCGCGCGTATCGGTCTTGGTCATGGTCTGCACGGCGATGGGCGCCGCGCCTCCGATGACGACGCCGCCGACGTTGACCGGGATCGACTTCCGGCGCGTGACCATCATCAGTGCAGACCTGGGAACTGGCCCGTCGCGATGCGCTGGATGTCGAGGAAGGTGATAACGGCCGCCATCCCCAGAAGGGCTACCAGGCCGATTCGCTGCAGGTTGAGCTCGGCGTTGCGGTCGAACGGCCGCCTGCGCAGGGCCTCGATCACGACGACGACGATCCGGCCGCCGTCCAGCGCGAGCAGCGGCAAGAGGTTGGTGAACCCAAGCGCCACCGACAGGAGCGCGACCAGGAGGATGTAGGTGGGCGGTCCCGCGGTAACCGCCTGTGCAGCGGTGTCCGCGATGCCGATCGGGCCGGTCAGCCCCTCCCGCCCAAATAGGCCACCTGGAACCTGGCCCGAGACGAGCGACCACAGGCCCTGGACGATTCCGCCTATGGCGACGAAGGGAAATTCCGCACCGCTGACCACTGCCGACTTGACGGTGGCGAGCTGCCGCGGGATTCCTATCCCTACGAGGCAGTTCTTTCCCTGCGCGTCGCATTTCGGCGTGACCGAGTACGTGAACGGCTGCCCGTTGGAGTGAACGCCCGAGAGGATGAGCGGCGCGCCAGGCGTGTCGGTCTCCTGCTGGCCGATGAGCCCGGGAGCGGTGAAGGGCTGTCCGTTGACCGAGCGGATGCTGTCGCCTGGCTGGATACCGGCCGCAGCTGCCGGCGAGGACGGCGCGACGCTGAACACCTTGCCAGGGTCGGTGTTGAGCTGGGTCAGCTCGAATCCTGTGATCAGGAGCATCGCGACCAGGAAGTTCGCGGCCGGCCCGCCGGCCAGGATCACGATGCGCTGCCAGGCGGGCCTGGAGTGGAAACCGTGAGGGTCTTCGAAGTCGCCTGCCTCCATGCCGCCCATGCGGACGTAGCCCAGGATCGGGAACGCCCTCAGCGCGTATAGGGTTCCGCCCCTGGTGAATGACCAGAGCTTGTTCCCGGCCCCGACCGAGAACTCGATCACCCGGACCCTGAACAGCTTGGCGAACAGGAAGTGGCCGCCCTCGTGCGGCGCGATCAGGAGGAGGAACATGCCCCCGATTCCGACCACGTACAGGAGGGGAGTGACCAGCTGACTCATTTCGCCTTCAATTTACCGGAGTTGTCCCGCACGTACTCCCTCGCCCAACGGTCGGCTTCGAGGATGTCTTGCAGGGTGTCGCCCCCTCCCTGGAAGGCCTCCAGGGCCCGCTCCACGGCCCGGACGATACCGCTGAAGGGGATGTCGCCGGCCAGGAAGGCGGTCACGGCCTCCTCGTTGGCCGCGTTGAGCACCGCGGGGCGGCACTGGCCGGCGCTGGAGGCCTCCCGAGCCAGCCGGACGGCCGGGAACCGCTTCTCGTCGAGGGCGTGGAACTCGAGGCCGCTCAACTCCTCCACGGGGGTTGGCAGCACAGCGTCGGGGAGCCGGTCGGGGTAACAGAGCGCCACCGAGATCGGCAGGCGCATGTCAGGGCGCCCGAGCTGGGCCTTGAGCGAGCCGTCGACGAACTCGACAAGGGAGTGCACCACGCTCTGAGGATGGACACAAACGCTCACCTGGTCGAGCGGGATGCCGAAGAGGTGATGGGCCTCAATGACCTCGAGGCCCTTGTTCATCATCGTGGCGGAGTCGATCGTGATCTTTGGGCCCATCGACCACCTGGGGTGGTTGAGGGCTTGCTCGACCGTCACGCGGTCCAGGTCCAGCTCGGGGTGGGCCCAGAACGGGCCGCCGCTCGCGGTGATGATGAGGCGCCTGACGGATTCGGGCTTCTCGCCCCACAGGCACTGCCAGATCGCGCTGTGCTCGGAGTCGACGGTCCTGATGCCGCTTTCGCCGGCCGCGCGCATCACCAGGTCTCCCGCCATCACGAGGACCTCTTTGGTTGCGAGCGCGACCACTTTGCCGGCTTTTAGCGCGGCCATGGTTGGCGTGAGGGCGCGGGCGCCGGGTATGGCCACGACCACGATGTCGCAGCGCGGGTCGGTGACCATGGCCTCCACCCGCGCGTCGAAGTCCGCGTCGCCGGCCTGGCCCTGCACGATGTAGTCCGCGGTGCGGCGCGTCGAGCGGCGGCCTTCGGTCAGGCCGAACAGGCGCAGGCGCGACGGGTTGCGATCGATGACGTCGAGGGTTTGCTGCCCGATCGATCCTGTCGCGCCGAGGACGGCGACGTTGATCGGGCTACTCATTGCAGAAGGTGGAACGCCATCACGTAGATGTAGACGAGAATCGGCGGGAACAGGATCGAGTCGAGACGGTCGAGCACGCCGCCGTGCCCAGGGATCAGATGCGACGAGTCCTTTACCTCCGCGATCCGCTTCATCTGCGACTCGACAAGGTCGCCGACCTCGGCGCTGACTCCGATCAGCAGTCCGAGGGCGATCCCATGCCACGGCGAGAGGCCGAGCACGAGCGAGACGCCGATGAGCGTCACAGCGACGGCTCCGACCACGCCCGCGATCGCACCCTCCAGCGTCTTCTTCGGGCTGATCCAGTCGAAGAACGGGTGGCGTCCGAGGCGGCTCCCGACGAGCAGCGCCGCGGCATCGCTCGCCACCACGGCGAAGATGGTGAAGAGCGCCCAGACAAGTCCGTTGGGCCTCGAGGTGTAGAGCAGGAGGTAGTAGTTGAACGGCATCCCGATGTAGAGGGCGCCGGCCATGCCCATCGCCCACCGGCCGAGGCCTTGCCGTTGGCCTGGGACAAACAGGAAAACGGCCAGGCCGCCCACCAGCGACACTGACAGCACGAGGTTGATGTCCACATGCTTGAGCAGCGTTCCGCTGTAGGCAAAGAAAGCGCCGAGCGGGAACAGCAGCCACGCGGGAGCGCGCGAGCCCATCCCATCCGACAACCCGATGAACTCCCACAAGGCGAGTCCGGCGAGGATGAACACGAGGACGTAGGCGCCGTTGTTCCCCAACAGCGCGAGACCGATGACGATCGCCAGGATGACGAACGCACTGAGGATGCGGACCGTCAACGGGCTAGGCTTCCAGGCCCTCGCGAGGGAAAAGTTCTGGGTGGTCACCTCAGACTGTGGCCTCAGCCACCATCATGTCGTCTTTGGGCCGGCCTCCGAACCGCCTCACACGTGACGCGTAGTCGGCCAGCGCCGCCTTGAGGTCCTCCTCGCCGAAGTCGGGCCAGAGCGTCTCGGTCACGAGCATCTCGGAGTAGGCCGACTGCCAGAGCAGGAAGTTGCTCATGCGCCGCTCGCCCGCGGTGCGGATGATCAGGTCGGGGTCCGGCAGGTCCGGGACGTACAAGCGCGCGGCGATGGCCGCCTCGTCCACCTGGCCTGGCGCCACGCCGTCCGCAACGATGCGTTTGACGGCTTCGACGATCTCGGCGCGGCCGCCGTAGTTGAGGCAGACGTTTAGCACTCCATTGGTGTTGTTGGCAGTCCGCTTGACCGCCTCTTCGATGCGGTCGCGCATGCGCGGCGACAGGTCTTCACGCCGGCCGCTCACCACGATGCGTACGCCGCGGCGGTGCATCTCGTCGATCTCGCGCAGCATCGTCTCGTGAAACAGGCGCATAAGTGCCCGCACCTCGGCGCGCGGCCGCGACCAGTTTTCGGTGGAGAAAGCGTAGATCGAGAGGGCGTGGACGCCGAGCTTCTCGCACGCGTCGAGCACACGCTTGATGGCTCGCACCCCGGCTCGGTGCCCGAAGCTGGCGGGCCTGCCGCGCCGGCGGGCCCAGCGGCCGTTGCCGTCCATGATGATCCCGATATGGCGGGGAACCTGGCTATCCAAGGTCAGCACAGCGTACCGATTGAGTATGAGAAGGAACCGGACGGTTCCTTCTGCGCGCCAGACGCGAGCAGGATGGGACCTACTGATTGCATCGACAGGCCGGCTGCGCCGGCGTGTCTGCTCATCCTCCCCGGGATGGGATTCACTGAATAGCACTCCTCGCCACGATTGGCAGGCGAGAGGGACAAAGTTGCGGCCGGGGTGAACCCGGCCGCCCGACCACGCGAGCATCGGGAAGCCGCGGGGTCGCTAGAGCTCCATCACCTCGGATTCTTTTCGAGCCGCTAGGGCGTCTACTCGTTCGATCTGGGATTCCGTGATCTTTTGCAGGCGGGAGGAGCCGCGCTTCGAGTCGTCCTCGGCCACTTCCCCCTGCTTCTGCATCTGGTCGATGCGGTGGATCTCGTCCCGGCGCACGTTGCGGATCGCCACCCGCGCCTCCTCGGCCTTCTGCTTCACGAGCTTCACGTATTCGCGGCGCCGTTCCTCTGTCAGCGGCGGGATCGGCACGCGAATGACCTGCCCGTCACTCGAGGGGTTTAGACCCGCGTCGCCAGAGCGCAAGGCCTTCTCGATGGCCGCGATCTGGCTCTTGTCGTAGACCTGGACGACAAGAAGGCGCGCCTCAGGAGCGCTGATCTGTGCAAGCTGGTTGAGGGGCGTCGGCGTTCCGTAGTAGGGAACCATCACCTTGTCGATGAGGGCCGGGTTGGCGCGGCCGGTGCGAATCGTCGTGAGCTCGTTGTTGAAGTGCTCGACCGACTTGGCCATCTTCGACTTCGCGTCGCGCAGGACGGGATCGATCACGACGCAGGGGTTCCAGCGCTGACGAGAGTTCCGATCTCCTCGCCCATCACCACACGCTCGATGTTGCCTGGAACGAGAAGATTGAAGACGACGATGGGCACATCGTTGTCCATGCACAGCGTCAGCGCGGTGTTGTCCATGACCTCGATACCCCTGTTGAGCACCTCGAGGTACCCGAGGCGCTGGAACTTGGTGGCGGTCGGATCAAGCTTCGGATCGGCGGTGTAGACGCCGTCCACCTTGGTCGCCTTGAGGATGACGTCGGCTTCGATCTCGACGGCACGCAAGGCGGCCGTGGTGTCGGTCGTGAAGTACGGGTTGCCCGTGCCGGCGGCGAGGATCACGATGCGACCCTTCTCGAGGTGGCGGACCGCGCGGCGGCGGATGTACGGCTCTGCCACCTGCGGCATCTGGATCGCCGTCATCGTGCGCGCTGGAATGCCAATTCGTTCCAGCGCATCCTGCAACGCCAGCGCGTTGATGACCGTCGCGAGCATTCCCATGTAATCGCCGGTCGCCCGGTCGAATCCGAGCTCGCTGGCCGCAAGCCCGCGAAAGATGTTGCCGCCCCCTACGACCAGAGCGGTCTGCACACCCATCTCGTGCACGCGCTTGACCTGGTTGGCGATCGTCTGCACGACCTGCAGGTCGATGCCGTAATCGCGAGCCCCACCGAGGGCCTCGCCGCTCAGCTTGAGCAGGATCCTGTTGTACTTGGGTGAGCTGTCCCCCACCAAATCCTTCACCTGCATCCTTCGCGCGGACGGCGGACCTGGATCAACTTTGGTCAGGACTCCCTGACGTTATAGCGAGCGAAGCGCCGCACGGTGATATTTTCCTGGAGCTTGGAGATGTGCTCTGCAATGTACTGGTGAACAGTCTGGCTTGGCTCGCGGAAGTAAGGCTGCTCCAGCAGGCAGCTCTGCTTGAGGAAGTTCTCCACCTGGCTCTCCACGATCTTCGGGATGATCTGCTCCGGCTTGCCATCCTGGATGGCCTTGGCCTCGAACACGTTCTTCTCCGACACGAGCACCTCGTCGGGCACGTCCTCGCGCGATACCCAGCGAGCATCGTAGCCCGCAACCTGCAGGGCAAGCTCTTTGGCCATCTTTCTGAAGTCCGCGCCTTTGGCGACGAAGTCGGTCTCGCAGTTGACCTCGATGAGGACGCCCACCTGCGGCGGATAGCCGTCGCCCGTGTTGTGCAGGTATGACTCGACCACGCCCTGTCCGGTCGTGCGGCCGGCGCGCTTGCCCGCTTTCGCAATGCCCTTCTCGCGAAGGATCGTAAACGCCTTCTGGAGGTCGCCTTCCGCCTCTTCGAGCGCGTTCTTGCAGTCCATCATGCCGGCGCCCGACATCTCCCTGAGTTGTTTGACCAGCTCCATTGGTACGCCGGCCACTAACGCGCCTCCTCGTCGTCGCCGGTGCGAACGAACTCCTCTTCGGAGACGGTCGGCAGGTAGTCCTCCTCGTCCTCGAGGAATTCCTCGATCTCCTCGTAGCGAGGCGTCTCGAGGAACTCGCGCTCCTCCACCTCGGGCAGGATCTCGCCTCGCGCCTGGGCCTCCTGGCGGCCCTCCTGGCATGCGTCGGCGATCTTCCCGGTGAGCAGCTTCACGGCGCGGATGGCGTCGTCGTTGCCGGGGATGACGTAGGTGATGAGGTCGGGGTCGCAGTTCGAGTCGGTGATCGCGACGACAGGGATCTTGAGCCGGTTCGCTTCGGTGACCGCGATGTGCTCCTTGCGCGGGTCGACCACGTACAGGGCGCCGGGCAGCCGCTTCATGTCGGCGATGCCGTCGAAGTGGAACATCAGCCTGTCGAGCTCGTCGGTGAGGCGCTTCGCCTCCTTTTTCGACATCGTCTCGAACTGTCCTTCCTGCTGCATCTTGCGCAGCTCCTGGAGGCGCTCGATCCGCTTCTTGACGGTGCTGAAGTTGGTGAGCATCCCGCCCATCCAGCGCCTGTTGACGAAGTACATGCCGCAACGTGCGGCTTCGGTCTGGATGGTTTCCTGGGCCTGCTTCTTGGTCCCGACGAAGAGGACCGGCCGGCCACTGGCGGCGACGCTGCGCGTGAACTCCCACGCCTCGTCGAGCAGCCTCACGGTTTTCTGCAGGTCGATGATGTGGATGCCGTTGCGCGCGGTGAAGATGTAGGTGCGCATTTTTGGGTTCCAGCGGCTGGTCTGGTGTCCGAAGTGGACGCCCGCCTCCAGCAGCTGCTTCAAGGTCACTTGAGCCACGTTCGATTGCCTCCCTGTTGATCTTCCGCCCGGTTCAAGCCTTCTTTTTGAAGGACAGGGGCCGTTGCCCCGGGCGTGCTAACTCAGTCGACGGACTGGCTTTGGCAGTATACCCAGCTCCAGCGCCCCCCAACCCGGCGCTCCGCGCCCCCCTGCGCGCAAAGCGGCGATGAGGATGGGACCTACTGATTGCCCCCTGTGGGGGAGGGGAGATTGGCTACAGGGCGCCCGGGAATCTCCCCGCGCAAACGCCGCTCGCGCTGAGCGCGGTAACGGCGGCTGTGACCTGGAGGTTGCCCGCAGTCTCGGCCGGGAACTGGATCACGGCGTCGGGCGCCAGGAGGTGGTCCTCGTCGATCCAGGTGCAAGCGGCGTGTCCTGGGACCGTGGCATAGGGTCCGGGGCCTAGCTCGACGATGCCGGTGGCGGGCGGCGGCGCGCCTACCCCGGCCCCTGTGGCGAACAGGATGCTCTGGCCGGCGGGCGACACGCTGGATAGGGAATACCCGCTGCC
>DAITQH010000098.1:0-7931 GCA_036833175.1 Candidatus Dormiibacterota bacterium | reverse complement strand
ACGCGGACGATGAGACGCTCGCGGACGCGATCGGCACGGTCGAGGTCGTCCTCAACTGCGCCCAGAGCTGGTCACCGGCCAGGCGGCTGCGTTTTCGCAAGGGTAGCCCGCCGCCGCTGCTGGAACGGATCGTCGCGGCGGCCAAGCGGGCCCGGGTCCGGCGTCTCGTGCACGTGTCCACTGCCGACGTCTACGGACCCGGCCAGCCCGGGCAGGTCAACGAGAAGACCCGCCCGCAGCCGGTGCATGCCTTCGAGCGCCTGAAGCTGCACGAAGAGGAATGGCTGCGGCAGGCGGCCGGAGACCTGGAGGTCGTCGTGCTTCGGCCCGCGCGCATTTTCGGAGCGGGAGAGGATTGGATCCTGCCGCGCCTCATGGGAGCTCTCGCCAGAGGGCGCGTGTGGCTGCCGGCGGGCGGGCTCGCGAGGCAGACGTTTGTGTCCGCGGCCGACGTCGGCCGGGCTTGCCTTGCCGCCTCCGACCGCGGACGCCCGGGACACACCTACCTGGTTGGAGGCTTCGACTCCAGTTGGCGCGACCTGCTCGACTCGTCAATCAGGGCGACCGGCCTGGGCGGCGCGATCGTGAACCTGCCCTACGACCTTCTCTACCTCAAAGCGCTGGCCACCGAGACGGTGACCGCGCCAGGCGCGGTGGTCTGGCCTGGGACGTACGCGGTGGACGTGCTCGGCCGCCACCATTTTTACGACGACTCTTACTCGAGGCGCGAGCTCACATGGTCTCCGTCGGTCGGCAGCTTCGAGCAGGAGATGCCGCGCATGACGGCCTGGCTCTCGCGACTGCCTGAGGTCGCGGCGGCGATCGCCGCCACACCGGTCGCCCCTACTTAACGGCCAGGCAGGTGATCGTTTTGAAGACGCCGTCGATCTTCTGAATCTTGTCCACGATCAGGGAGCCGATCGAGTTCACGTCGGGCGCTTCGCACACAGCGATCACGTCGTACTCGCCGGTGATCGCGTCGGCGGCGGTGATGCCGCTGGTCCCTTCCATCTTCTTGGCCACCTCCAGCGCTCGCCCTGGTGACGCATTGATGAGGACGTAAGCCTTCATCGGTTCAACCCCTCCAGCAGTTCGGCCGGGAACCGCTTCAGGGTACTCGGCTCATCGAGTTTTTAGGGCCCGGAGCATGACCTCGTCGGTGACGTTGCCTCCCGAGAGAATGACCACCACCCTCTCATCGGGCGCCGGGCGATGGTGGTACAGGAGGGCGGCGAGGGCGGCCGCCCCGGCAGGCTCCGCCAGCAGGTGCTCCCACTCAAACAGGAGGCGGATCGCGCGGAGCATCTCGGTCTCCTCGACCACGATCACCTCGTCGACATAGCGCTGCGCAAGCTCAAAGGTCAGCTTGCCGGGCGCGGAGGCCGCGAGGCCGTCCGCGATGGTGCTCACCCGGTCCAGCGTCACGATGGCGCCCGCGCGAAGCGACCGCGACATCGCGTCTGCTCCGGAGGGTTCGACGCCGATGACCTTGATCCCCGGCTTCCTGGATTTCAGATAGAGCGCGATGCCGCCGATCAGCCCGCCCCCTCCGATGGGCACGAGCACGGTGTCGAAGTCCGGAAGGTCGGACAGCAGCTCGGTGGCGATGGTGCCCTGCCCGGCGACCACGTCCGGGTCGTCGTACGCGTGCACGAAGGTGGCGCCGCTCTCTTTCTGCGCGGCCAGCGCCTCGACGAATGCGCCGCTGTAGTTGCGACCGGCGGTGACCACGCGGGCACCCAGCCGCTGGATCGCTTCGACCTTGAAAGTGTTGGCCGCCTCCGGGACGTACACGGTCGCGGGAGCCTTGAAGGCCGCGGCCGCATACGCGACGCCCATTCCATGGTTGCCGGCGGACGCGGTGATCACGCCTGCGGCGCGCTGGTCTTCGGTCATGCGGATGAGCTTGGTCAGCGCGCCGCGGACCTTGAAGGCGCGAATCGGCTGGATCGACTCGATCTTCAGGTGCACGTGGCAGCCCGCCTTGTCCGTGAACGCGCGCGAATACTGCAGCGGCGTGGGGGAGAGGTACTGCCGGAGGCCTTGTGCGGCGCGCTCGACGTCGGCGGCTACCATCAGGCTGTGAGTGACGAGCTGGACGGGATATCGCCTCGCGAAAGCGCCCGAGTGAAGGCGCGAGACAAGAAGGTGAGGGGCCCGAAGGTGATCGCGGTCAACCCCGGGCTGAGAAAGCTCGCGCAGCACCTGGCGGACAAGAGTCGCAAGACGAAAAAGTCAAACTAGAAATCGGCCGGGACTATTGCGCGCTTGTGGAGGCCCGAGCCGATGAGCTTGTCGCCCTGCTTGCATTCGACGTCGAAGTAGAGCTTGTTGCCCTTGACCTCCGTCACACGGCTGGTGATGAGCACGGTGCTCCCGGGCTTTGCCGCGGCGAGGTGGCGCACGTGCACCTCATAGCCGACGGTGGTCTGTCCCTCCGGTAGCAGGCGCTCGACGGAGCGGTGGCTGGTGATCTCCATGAGGCCGATCATCGCGGGTGTCGCAAAGGTGCCCGCGCCGCCGACGTGGCGGGTGATGAGCTCGCCCTCGACGACGCGCTCCAGGCGACCTTCCAATCCGGGCCGAATGCCGTCGATCACGTCCACCAGATAGATTGTGGCTAGTGACAATGCCACGCGTTCGCAAAGCGATCTTTCCCGCCGCGGGTCTTGGCACGCGATTCCTTCCGGTCACCAAGGCCCAGCCGAAGGAGATGCTGCCACTGGTCGACAAGCCGACTATCCAGTACGGCGTCGAGGAGGCCATCGCGAGCGGGATCGAGCAGGTGATCATGGTCACCGGTGGCGGCAAGCGCGCCATCGTCGACCATTTCGACCGCTCGCTTGAGCTCGAGCATTACCTCAGACAGCGCGGCAAGAGCGATCTCCTCCACATCCTGAGCGAGGTCGACGAGCTGAGCAACCAGGTCGACATCACGTACCTCCAGCAGAAGGAACCGCTCGGCCTTGGGCACGCTGTGTGGACGGCGCGGCGCCTGGTGGAAGGCGAACCTTGCGCGGTCCTCCTCGCCGATGACGTGATTCTCGGCGGTGAGCCGTGTCTGAAGCAGCTGATCGACGCCCACCATAAGACCGGAGCGACGGTGCTCGCGGTGCGGAGGTTTCCGCGCAGCCAGGTCGGACGGTACGGCGTGATCGCAACCGATGGCGGGAAGGGCCCGCTCCATAACGTCACCGACCTGGTTGAGAAACCCGAACCCGGGACCGAGCCGTCGGACCTCGCGATCCTCGGTCGGTACGTGCTCACCCCGGCCGTCTTCGCCGAGCTCAACAGCTCAGAGCCGGGGGCCGGGCAGGAGATCCAGCTGACGGATGCGATCAAGCGGACGCTGGGCACACACCCGGTCGTCGCGCTCGAGTTCGAGGGGGAGTACTACGACACCGGCACGGTGCCTGGGTACCTGCGCGCCAACCTCACCCTGGCCATGAAGCGGGAGGGGCTGCGCGAGGAGCTGGAGCCCCTTCTGCGTGAGCTCCTGGGTGGGGATTGAGATCCGGAACTGAGCTCGAACCGGGTCTATAATCAAAGGTGCTCAATGAGCCGAAAGCCCACCCGAGTGAATTACCTATGGCTGTTTCAGGACGAAAAAGATTCGACGACGACAAGGTTGTCCGGTATGAGACCGCGGAGAAGGACTTCGAGGTTGAGGTTTCGCGCACCCTCCAGAAATGGTGCGTCACCGTCTACCAGCTGCCGGACAAGCAGATCCTGGTCCAGGACTTTTTCCCGGAGCGCTGGAAGGCCCTCGCGCGGGCGCAGGATTTTATCCGTCTCCTGAACCAGCGCAAGAAGAAGGAAGAGGAAGGCCAGGCGACTTCGGCGGACAACGACGACTATTAGTCGTTTGCTCAGTCTCGGTAGAATTCTGCGCTCGTGAACTGGTCTGTTCTTCGCCGTGAGTGGGGTGCGGTCACTTTTGTCCTGACCATCGTCGTGGGCATGATCGTGGTGCCGCTGGCCCTGTACTTCACCAACCAGGGGCCGGCCGCGATCGCCGCTCCACCTGTCACGACCGCCAGCAGCGCGAGGGCCAGCTCGGCCCAGACCGCCAGCCCGGCGAGAACGTCACCGACGCCGTCAGCGTCGCCGACAGCGTCTCCCTAACTCGCCAGGCCCCAGAGCAGCCGTTCGCCGTTCGGCTGCACGATGTCGCCGAGCGGCATCGAGAGCTCGGCCACCGATTTCTGCTCGGCGCTGACGCGCATCTCGATCACCTCTGACAGGCGGAGGTGGGCGATCATCGCGCAGTCGCGCAGGAACCTGAAGACCACCGGGTGCACGAGGTTCATCACGTAGTCGGCGGCAAGGGCGCCGTCGGACAGCGCCCCGCCCTTGGCGATGCGATCGCGAAAAGCGAGGACGACGACCTCGTCGCTCAGCATCACGGGGTCGCTCCACTCGTAGGCCGAGGACTCGTTTCCGCTCAGCAGCCTCAGGAGCTCGGTTAGCCTGCGCATAGGGGGCCGCGGGCCTTCGATCAGGAAGGGCACGTCGCGCTGAGGCTCGTTGAACTGCTGGGCGCGGTACTGGGCGGTGAAGCCCAGGTCGGAGATCCCGGCGAACGGGGCCGGGACCTTGATCGTCATCTCGCCGAGACGTGGGTTGGTGGGACGCATCCTGGGACGTTGGCCTTTCATGCGGTATTAACGCACGGAGGCCCTGATTTGTCCGCTTTGAACGGCGGTTGCACAAGTGCGACCCCCCACCCGACCGCTGCGCGGTCGACCTCCCCGGCTAGCGGGGAGGTGAGAATGGGCGGCATGCCTTTGTCCGGTATTCGCGTTCTCGACCTGACTCGGCTTTTGCCTGGCGCTTTCTGCACGATGTTGCTGGCGGACATGGGGGCCGATGTGATCAAGGTCGAGGAACCCGACCGCGGCGACTACATGCGGTGGACGCCCCCTATGGTCGAGGGTCAGAGCGTTCTGTTCAACGCCCTGAACCGCAACAAGCGAAGCGTCACGTTGAATCTCAAATCGAAGCCAGGACGCGACCTGTTGCTGAAGCTGGCGGAGCACGCCGACATCCTGGTCGAGGGAAATCGCCCGGGGGTCATGGAGCGACTCGGCCTCGGATGGGATGTGCTGCACGCTCGCAACCCTCGGCTGATCCTGTGCTCGATCACCGGGTACGGCCAGGACGGCCCGTTCGCTTCGCGCGCCGGGCACGACTTGAACTACATGGCGACCGCCGGAGGTCTCGGTCTCAACGGCGAGAAGGGCGGCCCGCCCATACCGCTTTCGGTCCAGGTGGCGGACATCGGGGGAGGGGGGCTGCAGCCGGCCGTCGCGATCCTCGGCGCCCTCGTTGCCGTGCAGCGCGGCGCGGAGGGGCGCTGGCTCGACGTGTCGATGACGGACGCCGCGGTGACCTGGCTCGCGCTGGTGTTGGCGGCGCACGGAGGCGGGGAGGAGATGCGTCGTGGTTACCAGCGACTGGCCGCGCGGCATGCGTGCTACCGGGTCTATGCCTGCAAGGGCGGGGGTTATTACAGCGTGGGGGCGCTCGAGCCCAAGTTCTGGTTGGCGCTTTGCATCGCGGTCGGGCGGCCGGACCTGGTCGCTCTCCAGTTCGCCGAAGGCGAGGAAGGAGAGCGAGTGCATCGGGACCTGGAGGTTGTGTTCGCCTCGCGCACCCGAGAGGAGTGGACCAAGGAGCTGGCCGGGCTGGACGCATGCTGCGAGCCGGTGCTGGAGCTGGACGAGGTCGAATCGCATCCGCAGGTTGTCGCCCGCAGGCTCGTGTCGCGTTCGAAGTCAGGTGTCGAGGTGCGGCCGGCGGTCGTGCTGCGTGAGGATTGGCGCCGCCTCGACGCGCCTGGCCTTGGCCAGCACACATCGGAGGTCCTGGCGGAGGTCGGGGTCGACGGACACGGCTTGACGAAGCTCAAAGAGCTGGGCGCCGTCTAACCGGCCTCCGGCTCGGCCAGCTCGTCCCATATCCGATTCACCTTCTGTCGCGTTGCCTTGCGGTTGCCGCTGTTGTCGATCACGTGAGGCGCAAGGTTGCGCTTCTCGTCGATGGGCATCTGCGAAGCGATCATCGCGCGAGCGCGGGCGGAATCGATGCCGCGGCCTTCGACCAGCCGCTTCAACTGCATTTCCGCAGGCACGTAGACAAGCAGGACGGTCGAATAGAGTCCCTGGAGCCCGTTTTCGAATAGCAGCGGAACGTCCTGCACTACAACCTGTGTGCCGCTCTCGACTGCTTCGGCGGTGCGGGCGGCCATCCAGTCCCGCACCAGCGGGTGGACGATCGCGTTCAAGCGGCGCCGGGCGTCGGGTTCGTTGAAGACGAGCTCGCCCAGACGCGCGCGATCGATCCGCCCGTCGCGAGCGTATTCAGGCCCAAACTCGCTCAGTACGGCCTCGAAGCCAGGACTGCCGGGTTCGTAGGCGGCGTGGGCCGCCTCGTCGGCGTCGACCACGGCGGCGCCCAGGTCTTTCAGCATCGCGGCCACCGTCGACTTTCCAGAGCCGGCCCCGCCCGTGAGCCCAATGAGTTTCAATTTGCGTTAATGGCTGCCGAGGAGAAGTTCGACGCCGTCGTAGTCGGCGCGGGCCCAGCGGGGTCGGCGGCGGCGATCACGATGGCAAAGGCCGGATTACAGGTGGCTCTGCTGGAGCGGGGCGTCAGACCGGGCTCGAAGAACGTGATGGGCGGCATCCTCTACAACCACTACCTCGAAGAGATCGTAGGCGACGCGTGGAAAGAGGCTCCGCTGGAGCGCCCGATCATCGAAGAGCGGCGCTGGATGATGACGCCCGAAGCCGCGATCGGTTTCGACTACAAGAACCTGCGCAACAAGACAAAGCCCCACTCCTACTCAGTGCTGCGCGCCCGGTTCGACGCGTGGTTTGCGGAGCAGGCCGAGAAGGCGGGAGCGGTGGTGGTGCCGGAAACGGTGGTGGAGAGGCTGATCACGAAGAACGGTCGGGTGATCGGTGTCGGCACCGGTCGTGGCGACGACGTGTACGCCGACGTCACCATCGTCTGCGAAGGCATCGGCCTGGGCACGGGCCTGCTGGAGAACACCGTGATCGACGGGAAGCCGCTGCGGCGCAAGCTGAGGCCGAACGAGGTCGCGATGGCGGTCAAAGAGATCATGCAGCTCGACTCCAAGTTGATCGAGGAGCGGTTCAACTGCGACCCCGGCGATGGATGCACTCTGGAATGCTTCGGGGACTCGACGATGGGCATGTCGGGCTTCATGTTCATCTACACCAACAAGGACACGCTGTCCGTCGGCGGAGGCGCGCTCCTCAGCGAGTTCAACCAGACGCTGCGGAGCCCGAACGACCTGATGGAGCATTTCAAAAAGCACCCGGCGGTGAAGCCGCTGCTGCGCGGCGCCGAGACGGTGGAGTACCTCGCGCACCTGATCCCGGAGGGTGGCCACCGAGGGATCCCAAAGGTCTACGGCCCGGGTTATCTCGTATGCGGCGACGCCGCGATGCTCTCCAACCCGGTGCACCGCGAAGGCTCGAACCTGGCGATGGAGTCGGGCAAGCTGGCGGGAGAGACGGTCGTGCACTGCAAGGAGATCGAAGACTTCTCAGAGCGACGGCTGGCCGAATACAAGGGCCGCCTGGACAACTCGTGGGTCATGGCCGACATGCGCAAGTACGACGGCGCGGTACCTCTGCTGGAGCACAACCCGCAGATGCTGACGAAGTACCCGCAGGTAATGGACCGCGCCCTGGACGAGTTCTTCCGCGTCGACGGCAACTCGAAGTGGCAGAAGCAGTCGAACATCCTGAAGATGCTCAGAAAGGAAGGCATGCTCCGGATGGGTTGGGACACGCTGAAAGCCCTCTGGACGATGAAGTAGGGCGCTAAGCCGCCCAGCGATAACCCGTCCCGCGCGCCCTTCTCATCACGACCCGGTCGGGCGCAAGGAATCGAAACTC
>DAITQH010000097.1:0-8007 GCA_036833175.1 Candidatus Dormiibacterota bacterium | reverse complement strand
AACGTCGACTGCACCTACATCATCGAAGACAACGGGACGTACGGGCTGACCAAGGGCCAGTTCTCAGCCACCGCTGACCTGGGCTCGGTGCAGAAGAAGGGAGCGGTCAACACCTTCCAGCCCATCGACCCCTGCGCAGTAGCCCTGACGCTGGGCTGCTCATTCATCGCCCGCTCGTTCAGCGGCGACGGCAAGCAGGTCGTTCCGCTCATCAAGGCCGCGATCGCGCACCGCGGGACCGCCATCCTCGACATCATCTCGCCCTGTGTGACCTTCAACGACCACGATGGATCGACAAAGAGCTACAGCTGGGTGAAGGACCACGAGGAGTCGATCGCCGACGTCTCGTTCATCCCGTTCTTCGAAGAGGTCCATGTCGACTACGAGCCCGGGACGATCCGCGACGTCGAGCTGCACGACGGGTCGCACATCATTCTCAAGAAGCTGGGGGAGGACCACGACCCCTCCGACCGGCACGCCGCCATGCGAGTGCTCGAGGAGGGACGCGCGGCCGGCCACCTGGTGACCGGGCTGCTTTATCTCGACACGAGCATGCAGGACTTCGCCACGACGGAGAACATTCCTCAGCGCCCGCTCAGGGACCTGGGCGAAGTCGATCTCCGACCGTCGCGCGACGATTTCGCTCAGTTCATGTCTGAGTTCGCCTGAGCTCCAAGACCGCTCCCGTCTCGGAGCTGGTGCGCGGGACCCGGCTGGTGGCCCGCCGGGACCCTGCGATGGCGCGGCTGATCAAGGCTGCCGGCCCGATGGAGCTCCGTGATGCTTCTGAGGACGGGTTCGCGGCGCTCGTGCGCTCGATCATGTACCAGCAGCTTGCGGGCGCGGCCGCTTCCACGATTCACGGGCGATTCTTGAAGCTCTTCGCCGACGGCCTCTCCCCCGCCGCGGTGCTGGCTCTGCCCGAAGGGATCATGCGCACGGCCGGCGTCAGCGGGTCCAAGGCCGCGGCCATCACCGACCTTGCCCGCAAGGTGAGCGACGGCACGGTCCTGCTGCACGACGTCGAGTCGCTGTCGGACGACGAGCTGGTCGCGCGGCTGGTCAAGGTCCGCGGCATCGGCCGGTGGACCGCCGAGATGTTCCTGATCTTCCAGCTGCGGCGGCTCGACGTGTGGCCGGTCGACGACTACGGCGTGCGGAAGGGCTGGACGCTCGCCCATAAGCTCAAGGACCTGCCGGCTCCGCGCGCACTTCAGGCGGAGGGTGACCTGTTCAGGCCCTACCGGACGATCGCGGCGTGGTACTGCTGGCGCGCCGTGGACACTGTGCTGCCGATCTAGCCGGTTACCGTGCGCCCGGCGGTTCAGCGCCCGTACTTCCGGCGCAGCCGCTCGATCTCCTGGTCGGTCATGGGCGGGGCCCCGTACGCGTCGAGGAACTCGCGCGCGTGCCCCGGCCCGAAGTTGTACTGCAGGGTCCAGACGCCGGCCGCGAGGTCCCGGCGCGGATCGCCGAGCCCGGCGCCGCCGACGTCCACCAACCCGCTGAGCGCGCCGTCCGCGACCAGCACGTTTGGAAGGCAGTAGTCTCCGTGCACAAGGACGTGGCCGCGCCTGGGAACGCCGAACGGACAGCCGGTCGCGTCGGTGGCATGGATGCCGCGCAGGATCTCGCCCAGTGTGCCGGCCACCTGGATTGGCGACCACGCAACCGACGGGTCGTAAAGCGGCACCCCGGGAAGCTCGCGAGTGATAAGCCAATCGTCGCCCGCCGCGTGGAAGAAGCCGATTACCTCCGGGACCGGCAGGCGCCCGCGCAACCACGCCAGCCGATCCCGCTCGCCCTCCAGGTCCGCCGCACGCTTGACGTAAACCGCGCCGGACGGCCCAGCGAGGCGCCACACCGTCCCGGCCCAGCTCATCCAGGCGAGTTCTCCCTCGACCTGCGTCCCGCCAATCGCAGCCAGCGCTGCGGAACGCACCGCCCGCGGCAAGCGCAATGTCCGTGATGAAGATTCCATCAAGCGTCCTCTGTACCATGGCGTGGTCGCGGACGAGAGCCAGATGGTTGGGGGTGAGGTGTGGTAATCGGTCTTCCGGAGTCTCCTGATGCCCTAAAGGACGCCACGTGGGAAGACATCGCGCCTTTCTACGAAGCGCTTGCGACCAGTCCGCTCGACCGCACGAACGTCGAGGCCTGGCTGGCGGATTGGTCGCTGTTCGAGTCGCTGCTCTCGGAGGCAAGCGCCCTCGCCAGCTTCGCCTACACGTGCGACACCTCCGACGCGGCGCGCGAAGCGGCGCAGCTGAGATTCGGCACTCAGATCTCGCCGAAGGCGCGCGAACAGCGCGTGCGCCTGCAGGAGCGCCTCGTGAAGCTCGACTACGTGAGGCCTGGGCTCGAAACCACGGTTCAGCGTTTCCGCAACCAGATGCGGCTGTTTGCGGCGGCCAATGTTCCACTTTTTGGCGAGCTCTCGAAGCTCGAGACCGAGTGGTCGAAGGTCAATGGTGCGATGACCGTCGAATGGGACGGCGAGCAGAAGACTCCGGCGCAGCTCCTGCCCTTCCTGGAGTCCACCGACCGGGCGGTGCGCGAGCGCGCTTTCAAGCTGCGCGCGAAGCCATACATCGACCAGCGCCAGGTGCTGGTCGACATCTTCGACCGCATGTACGACCTGCGCCAGCAGGTCGCGCGAAACGCCGGCTTCGAAAACTTCCGCGACTACTCACACCTCGAAAAGAATCGTTTCGACTACACGCCTGACGACTGCTTGCGCTTTCACGAGGCGGTCGAGTCCGCGGTGATGCCGGCCGTGGAGCGCATCCTGCGGCGGAGACGGACTCAGATGGGCATCGACCCGCTCCGGGCGTGGGACATAACGGCGGACCCCAAGGGTCGCACTCCGCTGAAGCCGTTCACAGACATCGCGACGTTTATCGGCCGAGCCGCCGATGTCTTCACCCATGTCGACCCCGAGTTCGGCGGTTACTACCGCAGCATGGCGGAGGCAAACCTGCTCGACCTGGACAACCGCAAGGGCAAGGCTCCGGGCGGTTACTGCCAGACGCTCGCGTTCAGGAAGATGCCGCTCATCTTCATGAATGCGGTGGGTATCGACGAGGACGTGCGCACGCTTTTGCACGAGGCAGGCCACGCATTCCATTCATTCGAGGCATCAACCCTTCCGCTGCTCTTCCAGCGTCATCCCGGCTCGGAGATGGCCGAGGTTGCATCCATGTCGATGGAGCTGCTGGCCTCGCCATTCATCGATGCCGACGATGGCGGCTACTACAGCGAAGACGACGCGTTGCGCTCGCGCGCCGACCTGCTGGAAGGAATCGTCCTGTTCCTTCCGCATTGCGCATCGGTGGATGCATTCCAGCACTGGATCTACCTGAACACCGACGGCCGGGACGCGGCTGCGCGCGACCGCAAATGGCTCGAGCTGCGCCAGCGCTTCGAGGGGTCTTCGCTCGACTGGGACGGTCTCGACGCAGAACGTATCGCGCGCTGGTATCAGCAGCCCCATTTCTTCGGCAGCCCGTTCTACTACATCGAGTACGGGATTGCCCAGCTCGGGGCGCTCCAGGTGTGGCGGAACAGCTTGCGAGATCCGCAGGAGGCGGTGCGCCACTATCGCGGCGCGCTGACACTCGGCGCCACCAAGCCATTGCCGGACCTGTTCAAAGCCGCGGGAGCGCGGCTGATGTTCGACAGCGAAGGGATGCGGGAGTTGATCTCGGTGGTGGAGGAGGAGCTTGCAAAGCTCCACGACTAGCCGGCTCTAGTTATTGACGATGTCGCGCAGCGGCTGTTTGGGGCCGAAGCGTGGTGCTGAGATCCCGGCGAAGGTCAGCAGGTGGATCACGCGGGCACGGTGCCCGAGGTACGGGCTCAGGAGTTCCAGCATTCGCTTATCGGTGGAGCGTGCGGTGCCGTCCAGCGCGTAGCCGACCGCGTGCGGGAGGTGGTAGTCGCCGACGGGCACGGCGTCGGGGTCTCCGAGCGCCACGAGCGCGACCTTGGCCGCCGTCCAGGGTCCCACGCCCGGAAATGCTTCGAGCCGGCGGTATGCGCTCGCCATGTCCATCGTGGTGGTCTCTTCGAGACGGCGAACGCTTCTTGCGGCGCGGATGATGACCTCGGCGCGGCGGCGCTCGACCCCGAACGGGTGGAACGCCCAGTAGGGCGTCCGCGCCAAAACCTGTGCCGACGGAGGCAGCCGAAGGCGCTCCGGCCCGGGTGCAGGCTCTCCAAGCGCCTGGACAAGCGCCCGATACCCGGCTTTCGCCTCGACGGTGGTCACCTTCTGGGCCAGCACTGCCGGCACGAGCGCCTCGAAGACGGCGTCGGTCCGGGTGAGCCGCAGCCCTGGGTGGCGGCGGTACAGCTCGGCGATCAGGTCGTGCTGCGGCCGGAATCCGCTCGGGTCATCCTGCTCGCCGCAAAGGGCCGACGCCCGCGCCGCCGCCCATTCCGCGCCCGGTCCCCAGGCCTCGACCTCGACCCGGCCCGCCACGTATCTCAGGTGGATCGTCGATGGTCCGGCAGGAGTCCGGGTCGCACGCCACACATCCTCGTGGTCGATCCTCAGCGAGGGGCCCAGCCCAATTGGAACCAGGGTTGAAAAAAAGTCGAGAGGCCTTTGAGTTCCGAACGCCGTCCGCACCTGCGGTTCCACCGCGAAGAGCCTACTGCCCGACGGGGACCGCCAGGATGAACGTGCTTCCACTGCCGAGGGTTGACTCGACCGTCAGGTCGCCGTTGTGCATGCGCGCTATCTCCCTGGAGAGCCACAGCCCAAGACCCGTGCCCTGCACATGCTGAGTGCGGGGGATGCGCCCGAAACGAGTGAAAAGGTTGGCCTGGTCCTCCGGGCTGATTCCCACCCCGTGATCGATGACTGCGACGGACGCGATGCCGTCGACGCGCCGGATGCGAACCGTGATGTCCGAACCAGCGGGCGAGTACTTGGCGGCGTTGCTCAGCAAGTTCCTGACCACCATCTGAAAACGGTCCGGATCAAGCTCGGCTTCGACCGGCTCGTTTGGCTCCTCGACGTTCAGTTCGTGGCCACGAAGGAGGATCTTCACGCCATCGATCGCCCTGTCCGTGATGTCGACGATGTCGGCGCGCTTCTTGTTGAGCTCGAGTCTGCCTTCTTCAAGCCGGGCCGCCTCCAGCATCTGCTCGAGCATCCAGTTGATCTCGTCGGACTTGGAGATCAGCAGCGGCAGCACCGAGCTGGCCATGGGCGACACCTCCCCAAGCGAACCGGCCTCGAACATCGTCAGGTAGCCCTTGATGACGGTCATCGGCCCGCGGAGCTCGTGCGAAGCGACGTTCAGGAAATCGCTCTTCGCCTTTTCGAGGGCCTGAATGCGAGATGTGAGGGTCACCCGGTCGAGGCCTGCGGTAATGCTGACCGCGTACTGCGCGAGGCGGCTGAGCTCGTCGTCCCCGAAAATCGGCGTCAGGCGTCCGGAGATGAGGACGATTGCCCCGGGCCCCTTCTGCAGGTCGAGGGGGACGATGAGCATGTCGTCCTGGCGCCACGGCTCGCGCTTGTTTTCGGCCACGGACACTAAGTCGTTGCGAGCAGCGATCTGCTCCGCGCCGGCAGCGTCCAAACCATGCGACGCAAGGATGGACCGGTCGGAATCGATGACAAATGCGCTTTCACCACCGACCAGGCGCTGGGCCCAGCCAAGGGCTCGCTGCGCGAGCGTCTGACGGTCAGGGCTGTACAGAAGCAGGTCATGAAGGGCGCTCCGGAACTGGTCTTCCTCAGGTTCGCGCCAGAAACGCCTCAACCACGCCGGGGGAGCGAAGCTGAAGTAGAGGACCGGAAGGGTGGCCAGGGTGACAAGGTCGGTGACCAGCGTCCCGGCCCCGCCCCATGCCCCTCCAAAGGTGCCGACCACAACCACGAGAAGCACGCCGGCGTAGCCGAGGCTCAATGCTCGCAAACGGGCCGCCTCGACAGCACGCCGGCCCCCGGCCGCAAACCAGAACCGCACGGTCGGCTCGAGGATGCACAACCCCCACGCCAGGAGCACGGCGCCAAGGGCGATCGACTGAAGCACCGAATGCGGCCGCTGCGGATCGGCCGGGAGCTGCACGGCCGCGGCCAGCGCGCCCACGAGCACGATGCCGGCCGCGATCAGCCGGCGGGTCGTGGTGGCCAACGGCATGAACGAGTCCCGGAACATCACCAGCGCGTAGCCGGAGAGCAGGAACAGGCCGAGGGCCAGGTCGGTGAGGGCCCGGGCCGGAACGCCGGTTCCGCCGAGGGCGGGGGCGATGAGGATCACGAGGGCGAGCGAGCCCATCGCGAGCGCCAGGTAGCCGTGGCGCCTGTCAGGCTGGCGGATCCAGACCACCGCGGTTCTGACGCCCAGCACGCCAAAGCCAAGGGCGATCACCACCTGGAGCACCTGGAGCACCTCGTTCATCCGGCCGAGAATAGCCTATACGCCGATATTTCAACTACATGGGGTGTGCAAATGAAGTGGATAACCCGACAGAACGCCAGCGTCGACCGGATCGCCTGCCCATGGCTCGTCAAGCGCTTCATCGACCCTGACGCCGAGTTCCTGTACGTGCCTGCCGCAGAGGTGCTCGGAGCCGCCGAACGCGAAGGTGCGATTCCCTACGACGTCGGGGGCGTGGCGCTCGGGCACGTGGACGGCCGGTGCAGCTTTGAGTCGATCATCCTCAAGTACGGGTTGCGCGACCCAGCCCTCGATCGGCTGGCGCAGATCGTGCACGCAGCCGACGTCACCGCGGACGTCGACAAAACCCCCGAAGCGGCCGGTCTCAAAGCGATCGCGCACGGTTTCGCGATGGTCCACGGCGCGAACGACCACGAGAAGATCGCCCTCGAGACACCCCTCTATGACGCGCTATACGCGTGGTGCCAGCACGAGGTGGCGAAGGTCAGGCCTCGGGAGTGACGGCGATCCCGTCCGGATCCTGTCGCGCTCCTTCCAACCGCCTGATCTCGAAGCTTTGAAGCCCGCGCACGCCGGGTTCGACCGGCGCGGCGCCGCTGCCCTCGAGCAGGTTTATGCCGAGGTGGTGGTGATACCCGTCCCAGCTCATGAACCTCATCACGCGACCCGCCTCGGCCATCAGCTCCATGCCCATTGACTCGTAGAAAGCCTGCGAGCGGTCGAGGTCGGACACGTTGAGGTGCATGTGACCCAGGACCGTGCCGCTGGAGAACTTCTTCTGCTGTTTGTCCGCGACTTTGAGCAGCCGCTGGAAATCCAGGTGATCGGTGCCTATGTTCAGGTGGCCGTTTGGATACTGCCACTCGTTTCGCGGGCGGTCGGCGTAGACCTCGATTCCGTTTCCTTCAGGGTCGTCGAAATAAAGCGCCTGGCTGACGAAGTGGTCCGCGGTGCCGGTCAGCGGGAGGCGCTCCTCGAGCGAGCGCTGCAGGAATCCGCCCAGCTCCTCCTCGCGCGGCACCAGGATCGCGAAATGGTAGAGGCCGGCGGTATGGCGCGGCCGCTCGTTTCCGCCGGGCAGTGCCTTGAGGCGAAGCACGGGTGCCCCGCCGGCTCCCAGCGTGGCCGCGCCGGCCTCGTCGCCGCCAGTCCGGGTCAGCCCGAAATGTTCGTAGAAAGCGGTCTCGCGGTCGAGGTCGAGCACCTTGAGCTCCACGGCTCCGAGCGGCCAATCTGATTGCATTGCCATCTCAATCTACCCAGGAAGCCGAGGTGTTCTAACGTCCGCGTAAATCAGCTCAAGAGCTGAAGTCGCCCGTGACCTCCACGCCCAGAAGACCCACGGCTTCTTCGAGCGCAGCAGGATCAAAGTGGCGAACGTAGATGTAGAAGTTGGTGGTTCTATTCGTTGTCGTCCCATCGGCCCACGCGGTGCGCCGATCCTTCCGGGATGGCATGAGCACGAAGCCGTCTTGAGTTACCTCGAGTCCCTCTAAGTTGGCGATAGCCGATTCCAGCGAGACCGCTCTCAGGGGGCGGTGGCTGGGGAGGAAGGATTCGAACCTTCAACCTTCTGATCCAGAGTCAG
>DAITQH010000096.1:7994-8237 GCA_036833175.1 Candidatus Dormiibacterota bacterium | reverse complement strand
CAAGTAGGCGCTTGGCGATTTGGATGTCGCCGCCAATTGCGGCGAAATACAGAGCGGGCAGGTCGTGCACTCCCCTGACGTTCACGCGTGATGGATCGGTCTGGAGCTCAGCCTGCACATCATCCATGCGGCCGAGCACGCACGCGGTGAAGAAGTCGACCGGCGCGCCTCGCCCGATGAGGAGCTCGATGATCGACTTGTCCCCCATCTGGGTGGCGGCCTCGATCGCCGTCTCGTTCCACG
>DAITQH010000096.1:0-7984 GCA_036833175.1 Candidatus Dormiibacterota bacterium | reverse complement strand
CGCGCGATGTTGCCATGGGCATTTCCAACCAGCTCTTCGACCACGGATTGGTCAGTGTCAGTCATCGCCTTTCAGTATTGCTGAACCCGCTGGGGACCTGCGGTTACGAAATATATGAAGGTCGTGGGGTGGTTGTTGCTTGAGTAAGCAACTAACAATTCAAGGAGTAAGTTGAACATGCGCGCATTCGCTCTTGATGCCTTCGGTGAACCAGGCTCGATCCACGAACTTCCCGAACCAGAGCCGGCCGATGGCCAGGTGCGTGTGCGCGTTGCCGCTGCATCGCTGAACCCATTCGACAACGTCGTGCTTCAAGGCTATTTGAAGGACAAGATGGAGCACCGCTTTCCGCTCATCCCCGCAGGCGACTTCTCAGGCGCCGTCGACGCGCTTGGGTCCGGCGTGCAGGGATTCTCCGTCGGCGACCCGGTGTTCGGAGTGACCGGCAAGATGTTCTTCGGCGAAGGCACCCTGGCGGAGAAGACGACCGCGTCGGCCGGAACGATCGCCAAGCGCCCCCGCTCGATGAGCGACGTCGACGCCGCGGCCCTGCCGCTTGCCGGCGTGTCGGCGCTTATGTGCGTCGAGGCCGCTGTCCCAAAGCCGAAGGATGTCGTGGTCGTCGTGGGGGCGTCCGGCGGCATCGGCAGCTACGCGGTCCAGATCGCGAAAGTGCGAGGGGCACATGTCATCGGCGTGACCCACACCGCCAACATCGATTACGTGAAGGGTCTCGGCGCAGATGAGGTGGTCGATCGGACTGCCGGCGACGTGGCGGAGGCAATCAAGTCCAAGCACAGCGAAGGGGTTGCCTCGATCATCGACACCGGCAGCGACGCAGCATCCCTCGCCGCTTTGAGCGAAGCCGTGCGCAAGGGTGGAACCGTCATCTCGATGAAGGGGGCTGCGACGCCTGACGAGCTGGCAAAGCGAGGGCTGAAAGGAGTCAACATCCAGACTCAGGTCAACACCGAACGCCTCGAGACACTGGCGAAGCTGTCAGCCGATGGCAAGTTGAAGGCTCCTCGAATCCACAAGTTTCCACTGGTCAAGGCAGGCGAGGCTTTCAAGCTCCTCGGCCAGACCGACGGCAAGATCGTCGTGACGATCTAAGGGACGGCCGCCCTCTTGTAGAACCGGCACGGCGGCGACTCCGCCGTGGTGTGGAAGTTCCAGTGGCGGCACCACGCGGTGCCGTCAAACATCCTGCACGTCCCACACGTCACGCGCGGATTCTCCACGCGCGTCTTCTTCATATGGTGCTCGTCGCGCTCGCCTGAGAAACCTTCCTTCACAGCTGCGAGCGCACTTCCCACAGGTCGGGAAAGAACCGCTTTCCGAGGGTCGAGCGCAGGTACTGCGCTCCGCTGCTCCCACCGGTGCCGGTCTTGGATCCGATCTGCCGCTCCACCATCAACACGTGTCGTGCGCGCCAGTGCGCAAAAGCCTCGTCGTGATCGAGCAGGGCCTCGCAGAGATCGAACAGGTCGCCGTACCGCTCACGATCCCGGAAGATGTCCAACAGCGATGGCGATCCGCGGCGCTGGATCAGAGAGCGCAATGCATCGGCAAGCGATGGCTCGTCGAGGCGGCGCTGCAGCCGGCCCATCTCGTCGGGAGAGCCCTCGATTCGCGACAGGTACTTCGGCTCTTTGAGGCCTGAAAGGAACTCGATCTCGCGGAACTGAACGGACTGGAACCCGCTGGCGGGCGCCAGCTGTGACCGAAACGCGAGGAAATCCTGAGGTGACATCGTCTCGAGCACCTCGATTTGCTCGATCAGCAGGCGCTCGATGACGTTGACGCGACGCAGGTGGTGGCGAGCGAAGAAGATGTCGTCCGAATCGATCCGGCCTCGAGCCGCCTCGAGCTCGTCGAGCACCACCTTGAACCAGAGCTCGTAGACCTGATGAGCGACGATGAACAGCAGCTCGTCATGGGCTTCGCTCAAACCGTGCTGAAGGCTCAGCAGCTCAGAGACCTTCAGGTACGTGCCATACGAAAGCCGGCGGCCCTCCTCGCCAAATCGCGATCCCATCGGCGAATCAGTGCTTGAAATGGCGCTGGCCGGTGACGACCATCGCGATGCCCGCGGCATCTGCGGCCGCCACGACATCACTGTCCTTCATCGACCCGCCAGGCTGAATCACGGCGGTCACACCGGCGCGGATGCCCTCCTCGAGGCCGTCCGGGAATGGAAAGAACGCATCGGAGGCCATCACCGACCCGCGGGCCTGGTCGCCCGCGCGGCGCACCGCGATCTGCACAGCCTCAACTCGCGACATCTGGCCAGCCCCCACACCGACAGCAGCACAATCCTTGAACAGCACTATCGCGTTGGACTTCACGTGCTTGACGGCAATCCACGCCAGCCGCAGCTGCTCCCATTCGGCGTCGGTAGGCGATCGCCTCGTCGCGACGGCGCAGGCGGCCCGGTCGAAGCCGGCGCGGTCCCAATCCTGGACGAGGAAACCGCCGGGAACTGAGCGGACGTCGTAGTCGAACAACCCTCGGCGGGGTGGTTGGACAGACAGGACGATCATTCCCTTGCGGCGCGCGAGCACCTCGGTGGATTCGTCGAGGACCTCGGGCGCGATCACGACATGAGTGACGATCTGGACGATGTGCTCCGCGGTCGTCCGGTCGAGGGGCCGGTTCACGGCAACGATGCCCCCGAAAGCCGACGTTCTGTCGCATTCAAACGCGCGCACATAAGCCCGTGAGAGCTCGTCGGCGATCGCGAGGCCGCACGGGTTCATGTGCTTGATGATCGCGGCCGCCGGCTGGTCGTAGTCGCTGACGAGCTGGAAGGCGGCCGCGGCGTCCTGGATGTTGTTGAAGCCGAGCTCCTTGCCCTGCAGCTGCTGAGCGCTGCCGAGCCCACCCGGATCCGGGCCAAACGCATAGAAGGCGGCGCGCTGGTGCTCGTTCTCGCCATATTTCAGCCTCCGCGCGAGGCGTCCGGCAAATGGGAGCTCCTGCGGAAAACCGGCGTCGTCGCCGTGCAGGTATGCCGCGATCCAGGAGTCGTATGCCGCGGTGTGCGCGAATGCCTCGGCCGCAAGGCGGCGACGCATCATCAGGTCCGGGCCGCCGGCGTGCAAGGTGGCGAGAATCTCGGCATAGCGTTCGGGTCGCACAACGACGACGACCGAGTCGCTGTTCTTGGCGGCCGCGCGGATCATGGTCGGTCCGCCGATGTCGATCTGCTCCACGGCGTCTTCGAAACTGACACCGGGGCGCGTCACCGTTTCGACAAACGGATAGAGGTTGCAGCACACCAGGTCGATCTCTTTGAGCTCGTGCTCTCGAAGGGCCTCCATGTGCTCTGGCTTGTCACGCCGCGCGAGCAGTCCCGCGTGCACGCCAGGGTGAAGCGTCTTGATGCGGCCGTCCATCATCTCGGGGAAACCGGTGAGGTCGCTGACAGGCCTTGCATCGACCGCGGCATCCACGATCGCGCTGAGAGTGCTGCCGGTGGCGAACAGCTCGTACCCGAGGCGCTGCAAGCCCCGCGCGAACGCGCTCAGACCCGTCTTATCGCTAACCGACAGCAGGGCTCTTGGCAACTCGCGCCTCCATCAAACGGATCGCCTGGGGAAGTATTCGATGCTCAGCTTCGTGGACGCGCTGGCGAAGCGCTTGCGGTGTATCGCCCTCCAGCACATCGACCGCTTCCTGGATGAGGATGGGTCCTGCGTCGAGGTCCGCGGTGACCACGTGAACGGTGGCGCCGGTTCTATTCACGCCGGCTCCAAGCGCCTGCTCGATCGCATCCATGCCACCGCCGAACTCGGGGAGCAGCGATGGATGAATGTTGACGATCCGGTCCTTGAACGCTTCCACGAACGCCTCCGAATGAATGCGGTCGTACCCCGCATCGACAACCAGCTCTACAACGTGGCCTTTGAAGAAGTCACGCATCGCGGCGTCACGCTCCTGCGCTGATGCGAAATTTTTCTGCGGCAGCTCAGCCAGTGGAATTCCACGCTCGCGCGCAAATGCGGCGCCGCCACATGCCGGCCGGTTCGTCGCCACCGCGACCACTTCGAATCCACGCTCGACAAGGTTGCGCAGGTTCGAACCGTTACCGGAAACCGCCACGCCCAATCTCATCGGTGAAGCTTCAGCGAATCATGACCCGATCAGGGCCTGAGCGGCTGACCACCTCGCCCACCACCATGGCGCCGGAAGGCACATCGCTGCTGTCCATCACGAGGACCATGCCGAGACCCATGTTGAAGGTGCCGAGCATCTCGTCGTTCGAGACCCTGCCTCGCTTCCGTAAGAGCCCGAAGATCGGTGGCTCCGACCAGGACTTGCGGTCGAGCTGGGCGCCGAGACCTTCTGGCAGGCATCGAGGCAGGTTGCCGAGGATGCCGCCGCCTGTGATGTGCGCCGCCCCCTTCCAACGCATCGTGGTGAGCGGTTCCAGGTATGACCGGTGCGGCTCGAGCAGCTCATCCCCGAGCGGGCGGCCGAGCTCGGGATAGACCTTGCTCAGCGGCACGTCCTCGAACACCTTGCGCACCAGCGAGAAACCATTGGTGTGGAGACCACTCGACGGCAGGCCGACGATCGCGTCGCCCGCGCGAATCGAATTTGGGTCCGGGCGCCGGCCCGGCTCGACCAGCCCGACGACGAACCCGGCAAGGTCATAGTCGCCGAGGGCGTATACGCCCGGCATCTCGGCGGTCTCTCCGCCTAGGAGCGCGCATCCGGCCTCGGTACATGCGGCGGTCATGCCCTCGATCAGCTGGGTGAAGACCTCGGGGTCTAGCCGTCCGGTGGCGAAGTAGTCGAGGAAGAAGAGGGGCCGAGCGCCGGAGGTGGCAATGTCGTTGACGCAGTGATTGACTATGTCGGTGCCGATCCCGCGGTGGACCCCTGCGGCGATGGCGACCTTGATCTTGGTGCCCACGCCGTCCGCGCTCGCGGCCAGATGGCGCCCGCCTGGCAGCTCATAAAGACCGGCGAAAGGCCCGACGCCGACCGCCACTTCTCTGCCGTGGGTGGCTGCGATCAGAGGCTTGACCCGTTCGAGCACGCGCTCGTAAGCCTCGATGTCGACGCCAGCGGCGGCGTACGACAGTCCTTCAGGCACGGGGGAGGCTGGCCTCCCCCGTGGAACCCCCTCTGCTTGACACGTTGTATGGAGGCGCTTGGAAGAAGGGTAGGTGACGGCCGAAGTAAATTCGGCCTACGGCTCCACTTTGCATTTGATTAAATCTTCGGCTCGGCCAGCATTAAGGACGGAGGGTCCGGGATGTGGTCGGTCTTCGGCGGCATCTCGAACTGCATCTTGTCCATCTCGAGCTGCTGCGGCACCGGCACCGGGTAGGAGCCGTCGAAGCAGGCGCGGCAGAACTCCTGGGCAGGGCCGCGGCCGATCGCGCGCATAAGCCCAGGGATGGTGAGGTAATGGAGGCTGTCCGCCCCCAGATGCTCGCGCACCTGCTCGACCGATCGATTGGCCGCGATGAGCTCTTTAGTAGAACCGATGTCGACCCCCATGAAGCAGGGGTAGCGCATCGGCGGGCTGGAGATTCGCATGTGGATCTCCTTGGCGCCGGCCGCGCGCAGCCGCTCGACGATGCGGCGAGAGGTGGTGCCGCGCACTATCGAGTCGTCGACGCAGATGAGGCGCTTGCCTCGAATCGAGCGCGGGAGAGCGTTCAGCTTGAGCATCACGCCGGCCTCGCGCAGCGTCTGGTCGGGCTGGATGAACGTCCTGTTGATGTAGCGGCTCTTCATCAGCGCTTCGCGAAACGGGATCCCCGCCGCTTCGGCGTAGCCGATGGCCGCCGGGGTGCCGGAGTCTGGAAACGCGACGACCATGTCTGCCTCGACCGGCGCTTCCTTGGCGAGCTCGTTGCCCATCCGAATGCGGGCCTCTTCGAGCTCGCAGTTCTTGAGGATTGAGTCGGGCCGCGCGAAGTAGATGAACTCGAACACGCACATTGCGTGCTTGCTGGATGTCTGGAACGTGACGCTGTGCACTCCGTGCTCATCCATCACGACCATCTCTCCAGGCTGCACCTCGCGCACGAAGGTGGCATGCACGGTGTCGAGAGCGCAGGTCTCGGAAGCGATCACGTGGGCGGGTTGGCCCGGAAGCGGTATGTAGCCGATGCACAGCGGCCGGAAACCGTACGGGTCGCGCAAAGCAATCAGCTGGGTGGGCGTGATGATCCCGCAGGAGTAGGCGCCGACGACCCGCGCGAAGGTGCGGCGAATGACCTCTTCCCAGGTTCGCCCATGGGTGTGTTCGATGAGTCGCGCCATGACCTCGGTATCGAGGCCGCTGTCGAAGGTGGCTCCCTCTTCCTCCAGCTGCTTGCGAAGGGATTCGGCGTTCAAGAGGTTGCCGTTGTGGGCGATGGCGCCGGGGCCGAGCTGTGGGTGGTGGAACGGAAGTGGGTGCGCGTTCTCGGCGCGGCTTGCACCGGTGGTCGAGTAGCGCGTGTGGCCGAGGGCGAGGATCGAGCCCGGCCCCATGTCCTGGATGGTCGCCGGCGAGAACACCTGCGCGACGAGGCCCATGCCGCGATGCACGCGCACGGACGTGCCATCCGAGACAGCGATTCCCGCCGACTCCTGACCGCGGTGCTGCAGCGAGAACAGCCCGAAGTAGGTCAGGTTGGCGACATCGATTCCCCGCGATGCGCAGATGCCGAAAACTCCGCACATGTTTAGGTCAAAGCTCCTTCCCAAGCTTGACGCATATCGGCGATCGACACCCTGAACTGACCCTCGAACTCGATGACGTCTCCGCCGGCGAGGCCGATCAACGAGATCTCGACGCGGTGTCGCCGCGCGAGCGTCTGCATCTCGGGCATTGCACGCGAAGGCACGCTGACGATAAACCGGCTCGGAGTCTCGCCGAAGAATGCGGAGTCGACGCGCACCGGGGCCTCGGGCTTCAACGCCGGGCACCTGACTCCGATGCCGCCCAGCATGCAGCACTCCGCAAGCGCGACGAGCATCCCGCCCTCGGCGCAGTCGTGGGCCGATCGCAACAGGTCGGCGCCGGCGGCCTCGAGCATGAGCTTGTGGGTCGCCTTCTCGCGGGCCAGGTCCAGCGCGGGTGGCCGGCCGGCGACGAGGTCGTGCTCGATCTTGAGGTACTCGCTGCCGCCAAGGTCGTTGTGACTCGAGCCGACCAGCAAGACGAAGTCCCCGTCGTTGCGCAACCCCGCCTGGAGCCTTCGCCCGTAATCGTCGATCAAGCCGATCATCCCGATCACCGGCGTCGGGTGAATCGCCGACTTGCCCGAGGCGTCGTTGTAGAGGCTGACATTGCCGCTCACGATCGGAAGGTCGAGAACGCGGCACGCCAGGGCCAGGCCTGCGATTGTCTCCTCGAGCTCCCAATAGACCTCGGGCCGATCCGGGTTCGCGAGATTCAAGCAGTCGGTGACCGCCAGCGGCCGCGCGCCGGTGGCCACTATGTTGCGTGCGGCCTCCGCCACAGCGAGCTGGGCGCCGAGGTTCGGATCGAGATGACAGTAGCGGCTGTTGCAGTCGGTGGTCATCGCGATGCCGAGCCGGGTGCCCTTGATTCGCAGCATCGCGGCGTCGCCGCCAGGCGCGATCACGGTCGAGTCGCCGACCATGTGGTCATAGCGGCGAAAGATCCCGCGACGGCTGCTGAGGTTCGGGCTGGCCAGCAGCTTCAGCAGCGCTGCGCCCGGATCCACCAGCGGGCGGAGCTGATCGATGTCCAGCGAGGGTCGGGGCGCCGGCGCAATGCCGGTGAGGCGGCGCAGAGGCGCACCTTCGGTCAGCAGCGGGATGGGCAGCCGCGCGACCTCGTGGCGTCCATCGACCACGGTCAGGCAACCGTCGTCGGTGACCTCGCCGATCACTGCCGAGGTGAGGTCCCATGCGCGGAAGATCGCTTCAACCTCCGGCTCGCGCCCGCGCTGCACGACCACCAGCATTCGTTCCTGCGACTCGGAGAGCATCACGTGGTAAGGCGTCA
>DAITQH010000095.1:0-8369 GCA_036833175.1 Candidatus Dormiibacterota bacterium | reverse complement strand
GCGTGCCCTGTGTTCATCGCGTCGAGACGGTCGTGCGCCCCTCCTCCCCACATCCGCGGCTCGTCCATCGGCTGAATCGCTCCACCTAAGACAGCGATTTTGAGAGCCGCGGGGCGGACTCAGACTCGGGTGGAGGTGGAAGGGGATGTCTTGAGGTAGCCGTCGTGCCAAAGCTCGAACGCGAACAGCGTCCAGAGCTGCTTGCGGTTGTCGCGACGCCCCTCGAGGTGGTCGTCGATCAGCCGCTTCACGCCGCGCGGATCGAAGAAGCCCTGGCTCGCCATCCGCTCGGGCGACAGGACCGACAGCATCTGCTCTTTGAGAGGGCCCCGAAACCAGTGCGCGACGGGAATGCCGAAACCCTTCTTCGGCCGGTTGAGGATGCTGTCGGGCAGGATGCCGCGCAGCGCTCGCTTCAACAGGTACTTCGTGCGAAGGCCGCGCAGCTTCATGTTCAACGGCAGGTGGGTCGCGTACTCGACGAAATCGTTGTTCAGCAGCGGCACGCGCCCCTCGAGTGAGGCCATCATCGAGGCGCGGTCCAGCTTCACCAGGATGTCGTTCTCCAGGTAGAAGCGCATGTCCATCAGCAGCACCTGGTTCAGCGGATCGGTGTAAGCGCCCTGGCCGAAATCCGGATCGTGGCTGCCATTGGAGGACAGCTCGTGCTGCACGTCCTCTGACAGCAGCGCCGTCCGCTCGTCGCGGTCGAACGATCCCATCCACCGCCTGTGGCGCTCCGCGGTCGGGTACGGGGCGCCGCCGACAAAACGCTTGGCCCGAAAGTCGAAGCTCAGGTTGCTGCGCGAGACGGGAAGGCGGCGCACGACCGGCTCGACCAGTCCCTCGCGCAGCACGCGCGGCGCCTTCAGGTAGTAAGCGGCAAGCCGGTGTGCCTGCAACGTGGGATAACCCGCGAACAGCTCGTCTCCCCCATCGCCACCCAGGGCCACCTTGACGTGCCGCCTCGTGAACTCCGACAGCAGGTAGGTCGGGATGATGGACGCGTCGCCCAGCGGCTCGTCGAGGAGGTTCGGCAGCCGTGGCACGAGGTCGAGCAGCATGCCGGGCTCGAGCGTGAGCTCGCGGTGCTCGGTGCCAAGGTGGTTCGCCACCAACCGCGCGTGAGCCGACTCGTCAAACGATCGGTCGGTGAAGCCCACCGAGAAGCTCTTCACGTCGCCGCCGAGCTGCGTCATCATCGCTGCCACCGCGCTCGAATCGATGCCGCCGGAGAGGAAGACGCCCAGAGGCACGTCGCTGATCAGCTCCTTGCGCACCGACTCGCGCAGCACATTGCGGAGGTCCTCGCATTCTTCGTCAAGACTTCGTGTCCGCGCGCCCTCTCCGGTGCCGAGCTCCGGCGACCAGTAGCGCCTAAGCCGGAGCGTCCCCGCCGCGACCGACCAGGTCAACGTGTGCGCGGGCTGCAGCTTGCTGATGCCGCGCACGATGCTCCGCGGCGATGGCACGAACTCGTAGGCCAGGTACTCGTCCAGCGCCGCCGGGTCGATGCCACCCTTACGCAACGCCGGGTCGCGCAGCAGAGCCTTGAGCTCAGAGGCGAACACGAGGCGCTTGCCGTCGACCGCGTAGTGCAGCGGTTTGATGCCCATCCGGTCGCGAGCCAGGAGCACGGAGCCGCGACGGCGGTCGAACACGGCGAACGCGAACATTCCGTTCAGCCGCTCCACCATCTCCTCGCCCCACTCCTCGTAGCCGTGGACGAGGACCTCGGTATCGGACTGCGTATTAAAGGAATGGCCGGCGGCGAGGAGCAGCTTGCGCAGCTCGAGGTGGTTGTAGATCTCGCCGTTCTGGACGACCCAGATGCTCGAGTCCTCGTTGTGCATCGGCTGGTGGCCGCCCTCGAGGTCGATGATCGAGAGCCGCCGCATGCCCAGACTTACACCATCGAAGTGCGCGGTTCCCTCGTCGTCGGGCCCGCGGTGCACCATGGCCGAGCACATCCGATAAACCAGCTCGCGGCCGCCGTCCGGCTGATCGCCGCCGGCGACACCGCAGATTCCACACATCTATTTGTGGACCGTGGGTCTCCCGTTCGTGGTGGCGTGGCTGCGCGACGGGCGCTCGATGATCTCCCGTACCACGTAAGTCGTCTTCGCCTGCGACTCGTGGTAGGTGCGGATGGACAGCTCTGCGAGTAGCCCCATCAGGATGAACTGCACCCCGACGATGGCAAGAAAGACTGACAGGAGAAGCAGCGGGTTGTTGTGCGCGTAGGGGTAGGGCGGCAGCAACTTCTGGATGATCACGATTGCGGCGAAGATGAGCGCGATCGCCCACAGCCCGAAGGCAGCGAAGCCGAAGAAGTAGATCGGCTTGGTGGAGTAGCTGCCCAATAGCTTGACCGTCATCAGGTCAAGCAGGACCCGCGAGGTCCGCGCCAGCGAGTACTTCGACTTGCCAAACGTGCGCGGGCGGTGATTGACCGGCAGCTCTGTGATCCGGGCGCCGACCCAGGAGGCATAAACGGGGATGAAGCGGTGCATCTCGCCGTAGAGCTTCACGTCCTGGATCACCTCGCGCTGGTAAGCCTTGAGCGTGCAGCCGAAGTCGTTGAGCGGAACGCCGGTGACGCGCGCGATGAGCCAGTTGGCGATCTTCGACGGCAGCACCCTCATGGCGTCGTCCTGCCGGTCCTTGCGCCAGCCGCTCACGACGTCATATCCCTCGTCAATCTTCTCGAGCAGGCGCGGGATGTCGTGCGGGTCGTTCTGCATGTCGCCGTCCATGAAGACGACGATCTCGCCGCGACTGTTGTCGATCCCCGCCTGCACCGCCGCCGTCTGCCCGAAGTTACGGCGGAAGCTCACCACGCGCACATGCGCGTCGCGTGAGGCGAACTTGCCAAGCCGCTCGGTGCTGCCGTCGCGGCTCCCGTCATCGATGTAGATGACCTCGTACGAGGTGTCGATTCCCTCGAGCACGCCGATCAGCTCCTCGTGGAGCGGCTCAACGCTGTCGACCTCGTTGTAAACGAGCACGATCACCGAAAGTCGAGGCGCAACATTCGCCGCATGCCGAGCCCCGGTAGCCATTGGGGGATTGTATGACTCGCTGGGAGAGGTACCTCGCCGCTCGCGGGGAGGTCGGCCCGTTAGGCCTGGGTGGGGGACGGGCCCTGCAACAGCCGACTTAATTGATCGATTAACCTCGAAAGCCGCAGATGACCGTCGACGCGATGCACATGACCGGGCAGGAGCGGGCCGAGCCCCGTCCCGTAGCCTGGTGGATCTTCCCCACCGTGCCGCTTGCCGCCGCCGCCCTGGCCTTCGCCTGGACCCTGCGCGGCGAGCTCATGCGCCTGTACGGCCTGACCGGTTCCGCCTGGGACTACGCCTACGACCAGCAGATCATCTGGAACGTCTCGGCCGGGCAGGGCTTCTACTCGAGCTTCGCCCGCGCCAACTTCCTGGGCATCCACTTCGAGCTCATCTTCGTGGTCCTCGCCGCGGTCGAAAAGCTGTGGCCCAATCCGGCGGTGCTGCTGATCTTCTCGTCCGCCGGCCTCGCAGCAACCGCCCCCGCCGCATACCTCTTCTTCCGCGCGCTGCTGCCGGCCGACCGGCCCGAATCGCCGTGGCTCGCGGTCGCGCTGTCAGCCACGATCCCGTTCTGGGCCGCGATCCAGGAAGCCGCGCGCGATTTCTTCCACCCCGAGAACATGGCCCTGGCGATCGCTCTGCTCGCCGCGTGGGCGGGCATCCGCGGCCACCGCGTGGCGATGTGGATTCTGTGCGTGCTGGTCCTCACGTGCAAGGAGGACCAGGTCTATACGGTCGGTGTCATCGGTTTGCTCATGGCCGCGTACGGGGCGCCCCAGGTCCGCAAGCACTGGCGCTTCATCGTCTACCTCGCCGCGGCCTGGTTCCTCATCGGCACGGGCATCGTCCAGCAGCACTTCCGCGATTACGGCTACACGGATTTCGTTTACTACAGCTGGCTGGTCGGGCTGGACCAGACACTGCCAGTGTCGCCGCACGCGGTCGCCGCAGCCCTGGCTCGGCCCGATGCCTTGCTAGCGGTGGCCGGTGTGATCGCCAGCATGTTCGCGCTGCCGGTCCTGGCGCCGCGATGGTTACTGCTGGTCCTTCCGCCCTATCTCGCAAACGTGCTCAGCGGCCACACGCCGCAGAACGTCCTGCACCTCCACTACGTGCTCCTTCTGCTCTTCCCACTCGTCGTCGCGGGTGGAGTAGGCGCCCGCAGGTTCCTCGAGATGCGCTCGATCAGTCCGGCCACCGCCCTCGTCGCCGTCTTGCCTGCGCTGATCCTGGGCTGGGGCGCCGGACGTTTTCCGCCGGCGCTCGGGGCCAACCAGGGACTCTTCTCGCATCCCAATGCCGTGGCCGAGCTGCAGACCGCCACTTCCATGATCCCGGCAGGCGCACCGGTCAACGCCGACGACGCCCTGGCGGTCTGGCTCGCGAACCGCCACACGATCAACGACTTCCCTGACTACCTCGATGGCACGTGCTACGTCGTGATCGATCGCCAGGCGTATATCGACGGGCCGACCGACCCGGTCAGGCGGCAAGCCGCGATCGACCAGCTTCCAAACAGCGGCCGGTCCTTGATCTTCGACGACGGCCGCTTCCAGGTCTGGAGCCCAGTCGGGGACTAGCTACCTCAGCACTCGCTGGGGAGGTCGGCGGCGTAGCCGCCGGGTGAGGGGGCGCCCTTTCGTATCCTGTGGATTCCATGTTGGTCGCAACCTCCACCCGAGAGCGCCTCGATCGGCTGTTCAAGCAGCGGATCGCGATCTTCGACGGCTCGATGGGCGTCATGCTCCAGCACAAGGGCCTGAGCGACGACGACTTCCGCGGCGAGCGCTTCCGCGACCACCCCAAGCCGCTGAGGAACAACAGCGACGTCCTCTGCCTGACCCAGCCGGCCCTGGTCACGCAGGTCCACCGCGAGTACCTCGAAGCAGGCGCGGACATCATCACCACGAACACCTTCACCGCCACGCGCGTGTCGCAGGCCGACTATGGCCTGGCGGACGTCGCGTACGAGATGAACCTCGAGGGCGCGCGTCTCGCGCGCAAGGCGGCCGACGAATTCGAGAACCGGTTCGTTGCGGGCTCCTTGGGCCCGACCAACGTCACGCTCTCCCTGTCTCCGAAGGTCGACGACCCCTCGTATCGCGAGGTCACGTTCGATGAGTTGAAAGACGGCTACGCGGAGGCGGTGCGCGCCCTGCGCGAAGGCGGCGTGGACTTTCTCCTCATCGAGACGATTTTCGACACGCTCAACAGCAAGGCCGCGATTGCTGCGGTGAAAGAGGCCGCGCCGGAGATGCCGCTCTTCATCTCGATGACGGTCGTCGACCGGAGCGGCCGCAACCTGTCAGGCCAGACCGTCGAGGCCTTCTGGACGTCGGTCGAGCACGCGCAACCCTTCGCGGCCGGCATCAACTGCTCGCTCGGCGCAACCGAGATGAGGCCGTACATCGCGGCCATGTCGCGAGTCGCTCCCGTCTACGTCTTCTGCTACCCCAACGCAGGGCTGCCGAACGCCTTCGGCGGCTACGACGAGCAGCCGCCCACCACCAGCCGCCTGCTGAAGGAGTTCGCCGAGGCCGGTTACCTGAACGCCGCCGGCGGCTGCTGCGGCACCGGTCCCGAGCACATCCGGCAGATTCGCGAGGCCGTCGAGAACATCGCCCGCCGCGAGGTTCCGGGGCGCGTTGCCCGGACGAGCTTCAGCGGGCTCGAGCCCTTCGAGATCGGGCCCGACTCCGGCTTCGTGGTCGTCGGCGAGCGCACCAACGTCACCGGGTCGATCCGGTTCCGCCGCCTCATCGAGAGCGGCGACTTCACCGGGGCGGTGCAGGTCGCGCTCGACCAGGTCCGGGGCGGCGCCAACCTGCTCGACGTGAACATGGACGCGGACCTGCTCGACTCCGAGGCCGCGATGGTGCGGTTCCTCAACCTCATCGCCACCGAGCCCGAGATCGCGCGCATCCCGATCATGGTCGACAGCTCCAAGTGGACGGTGCTCGAGGCCGGGCTGAAATGCGTGCAGGGCAAGGGCGTCTGCAACTCGATCAGCCTGAAGGGCGGCGAAGAGTCGTTCCTCGAGCAGGCGCGCAAGGTGCGCGAGTACGGTGCGGCCGCCGTCGTCATGGCGTTCGACGAGACCGGCCAGGCGGACACCTTCGAGCGCAAGGTGGCGATCTGCAGCCGCGCGTACAAGCTGCTGACCGAAAAGGCGGGCTTCGAGCCCGACGACATCATCTTCGACCCCAACATCTTGCCGATCGCAACCGGCATCGAGGAGCACGCGGCGTACGCGAAGAACTTCATCGACGCGACGCGGGAGATCAAGCGGCTGTTTCCGCGAGTGCGGGTTTCGGGCGGAGTGTCGAACCTCTCCTTCTCTTTCCGCGGAAACGACCGCGTGCGCGAGGCGATCCACTCGGCCTTCCTCTACCATGCGATCAGGGCCGGGCTGGACATGGGCATCGTCAACGCCGGCCAGCTGGTCGTTTACGAGGACATCCCCAAGGACCTGCTGGAGATGGTGGAGGACATCATCTTCGACCGCCGTCCTGACGCCACCGAGAGGCTCGTCGATTTCGCCAAGTCGGTCACGGGCGCGGGCACGAAGCGTGAGAAGGACCTCGCGTGGCGCGAAGGCTCGGTGGAAGAGCGGCTCGCTTATGCCGTGCTGCACGGCGAGGTCGAGTTCATCGAGGCCGACGCCGAGGAGGCACGCCAGAAGTACAAGAAAGGTCTGCTCGTCATCGAAGGGCCCCTGATGGACGGCATGAAAGTCGTCGGCGACCTTTTCGGCGCCGGCAAGATGTTCCTGCCGCAGGTCGTCAAGAGCGCGCGGGCGATGAAGCGCGCGGTCGCCTACCTGGAGCCCTTCATGCAGGCCGAGAAGGAAGCCTCCGGAGGCCAGAGAGTGCGCGGCAAGCTGGTGCTCGCGACTGTCAAAGGTGACGTTCACGACATCGGAAAGAACATCGTCGGCGTCGTGCTCGCGTGCAACAACTACGAGGTCATCGACCTCGGAGTCATGGTGCCGGTGGACAAGATCCTGGACACTGCGATCGAGCTGAAGGCTGACGTCGTCGGCCTCTCCGGTCTCATCACGCCGTCGCTCGACGAGATGGTCGTGGTCGCCAAGGAGATGACGCGAAGGCAGTTCTCCATCCCGCTGCTCATCGGCGGTGCGACCACTTCGAAGCAGCACACGGCCGTCCGCATCGCGCCGGCGTACGACGGCTCAACCGTTCACGTCCTCGACGCGTCGCGCGTCATCGGCGTGGTCTCCGACCTGCTCGACAAGGACCGGCGCCACACGTTCGATCGCGACAACCAGGCCTTGCAGGAGAAGCTGCGCGCGCAGCACTCGACCTCGCGCCGCGCACTGCTCACGCTCGCCGATGCGCGCGCGAAGCGACAGAAGCTCCTGTTCGACGACCTGCCCAAGCCGCCCTTCACGGGCACGAAGGTGGTCGAGCCGGCCATCTCCACCCTGCGCGGGTACATCGACTGGACCTTCTTCTTCCACGCCTGGGAGCTGAAGGGGAAGTTCCCAGCCATCCTTGACAGCCCCTCGCATGGAGCTGTCGCGCGCGAGCTGTTCGGCCACGCCGAGGAGATGCTCGACGAGATCCAGGCCAAGGGTTGGCTCCAGGCCAAGGGTGTGTACGGCTACTGGCCGGCGCGCGCGGAGGGCGACGACATCGCGCTGGAGAACGGCGTTCGCTTCCCGATGCTCCGGCAGCAGGTCGACCATGGCGACGACAAGCCGTATTTCTCGCTGGCGGATTTCATCTCGCCACGAGGTGATTACCTCGGCGCGTTCGCAGTCACCGCAGGCCTGGGCGTCGACGAGCTGGTCGAGCGCTACCAGGCGGAGCACGACGACTACCGCGCGATCATGGTCAAGGCGCTCGCCGACCGCCTGGCGGAGGCGTTCGCGGAGTACCTCCACGAGGTCGCGCGCCGCGAGTGGTACGAGAAGGGCTCGAAGCTGTCGAGCGATGACCTGATCGGAGAGAGGTATCGCGGCATCCGCCCGGCCTTCGGCTACCCGGCGTGCCCCGACCACTCCGAGAAGCACAAGCTGTTCGACCTGCTGGACGCCCGGTCGATCGGCATGGACCTCACCGAGTCGGGCGCGATGACCCCGACCGCCGCCGTGTCCGGCCTCTACTTCGCCCACCCGCAGTCGAAGTACTTCATGGTCGGAAAGGTGGGCCGGGACCAGGTCGAGGACTACGCGAACCGCAAAGGGATGCCAGTCACGGAAGCGGAGCGCTGGCTGCGCCCGATCCTGGGCTACGAGGAATCGACACCCAGCCTTTAACCTGATTTCGAGCAGTCGCC
>DAITQH010000094.1:0-8441 GCA_036833175.1 Candidatus Dormiibacterota bacterium | reverse complement strand
TACTCAACTCGGCGAGGCCTGTTCGAGAAAACAAGAGACCTGCGGTGAGCGCCCGTACTGTACGGGCTTCTGTGAGTATACCCCAGACGGTCAGTTGCTAACCGCGGAGGTCTCCGAACGGCGCGGGGGAGGACGTAAGTCCTCCCCCACGGGACCCCCTCCTGTTGGCGGCGACGCCTGGCTGAGCTTGGTAGTGAGAGGCTGGGTGACGGCCGGAGTGAATCTGGCCTGACGGCGACGCGCGTCCAGGTAAAGCGTCAGTTGCTAACCGCGGAGGTCTCCGAGACCCTCCGGGCGCGGGATTGGTCTACCTCCGTCAGGTGCCGTTTTCGAAGCCGTAGGTGCTTCGGCGTGACCTCGAGCAGCTCGTCGTCCCCGAGGAAGTCCAGGGACTGCTCCAGGCTCAATTTCGAAGCCGGGGTCAGCCTCACGGAGATGTCCGAGGTCGAGGACCGGATGTTCGATTGCTTCTTCTCGCGGCACACGTTCACCCGGATGTCCCCGGGCCTCTTCTGGATGCCGACGATCATGCCCTCATAGACCTCCTCACCTGCCTCGATGAACGTCGTGCCCCGCTCCTGCGCGCCCGCGAGCCCAAAAGCCAGCGACTTGCCGGCCGACGACGCGGTGAGGGCGCCGTTGCGCTGCTCGCGGAAGTCTCCGAGGAACGGCCGGTAGCCCATGCCAATCGAGCCCATCAACCCGGTGCCGGCGGTCAGCGTGAGGAACGTGTTGCGGAAGCCGATCAATCCGCGTGTCGGGATGAGGTACTCGAGCCTCACGCCGCCCTTCTTGTCGTACGTGATCTCCAGCATCTCCCCGCGACGCCTGCCCAGGGCCTCGGTCACAGCGCCGAGGTTTTCTTCGCGAACGTCCACGGTCAGATGCTCGACCGGCTCCATCCGCTGGCCGTTGATTCTCTTCACGATGGCCTCCGGTCTGGAGACTTCGAACTCGTAACCCTCGCGGCGCATCGTCTCGATGAGCACTGCCAGGTGCAGCTCACCGCGCCCGCTGACCGTGAATCCCTCGGCCGCGGCGGTGTCCTCGACGTGAAGGCCGAGGTTGGTGTCGAGCTCCTTGTACAGGCGAGCCCGCAGCTGGCGCGAGGTCGAGAACTTGCCCTCGCGACCCGTGTACGGCGAGGTGTTGACGCCGAAGGTCATGCGCACCGTCGGCTCGTCGATCGCGATCCTCGGCAGTGGATCCGGAGATTCGGGATCGGCCAGCGTGTCGCCGATCGCCACCTCGTCGAGGCCGGTGAGCATCACGATGTCGCCGGCGCTTGCGCTCGGAACTGCAACCCGATCCAGGCCGCGATACACGAGCACCGTCACGACCTTGGCGCGACGCGGTTCGCCCGTCGCGCCCAGCACGGCGATCGAGTCACCGGGCGCCACGCTGCCGCGCGTGATGCGGCCGATGGAGATGGTTCCCGTGTAGTCGTCGTAGGCCCGGTTCGCGACGAGCATCTGGAAGCCACCCAGCTCCGCGATCGGCGCCGGGAAGCTGTCGATGATGGTCTTGAAGAGCGGCTCGAGGTCGGCGGCGAGCTCGTCGGGCTTGAGACCCGCACGGCCTTCTTTCGCGATGGCGTAAACCACCGGAGCCTCGAGCTGGTCGGCGTCCTCCGCGAGCTCCAGGAAGAGGTCGTGCACGCGATGCAGCGCCTGTGCGGGGTCGGCGTTCTTGCGGTCGACCTTGTTGATCACCACGATGATCCGCAGGCCCACCTCAAACGCCTTGCGCAGCACAAAGCGCGTTTGCGGCATCGGGCCCTCCGCAGCGTCAACCAGCAGCAAGCACCCGTCTGCCATGTTGAGGACGCGCTCGACCTCGCCGCCGAAGTCGGCGTGGCCCGGCGTGTCGATGATGTTGATCGTCACGCCCTCGTGCCGGACCGACGTGTTCTTGGCGAGGATGGTGATGCCCTTCTCGCGCTCGAGGTCGTTCGAATCCATGATCAGCGTGCCGACCTCCTGGTTGTCCCGGAAGGTATGGCTCTGCTTCAACAGGGCGTCAACGAGCGTCGTCTTGCCATGATCGACGTGCGCGATGATGGCAACGTTGCGGATGTCATGCCGGAGGTTGGCTGAGGTCATGGGATGGCAGCAGGCACTATACGGAGCGAGCCGCTCACTACGTACCGAAGCCGGTTAAAGGCTAAACCCTGACTCGCTCGGCTCGAAGCGGGGCGCCGATCTCGTTCAAGAAGCTGAGCATCTCGCGGTACGAGTCGAGGAACGAGGTCTCGTGGTACGAGATCCCCCTCTCCTTGCAGAACTCCGCGATGATCGGCTGCGCGCGTCTCATGTTCAGGCGCGGCATCCCGGGGAACAGGTGATGCTCGATCTGGTAGTTCAGCGAGCCGTACCAGAGATCCGTGAGCGGATGGCCGCGAACGTTGCGGGCGGTGAGGACCTGCGTGCGCACGAAATCCATCCGAGTGTCGGCATCCGTCTGGGGCATGCCCTTGTGGTTGGGAGCAAAGACGGCTGCCATGTACGCGCCGCCGATGCCTTTCTGGATCAGCACGACCATGAGCGCAGACCAGGGCCCGAGGAGATACACCATGGCGCCCAGGTACGCGATGGCGTGAACCACGAGCAGGACAACCTCGAGGCGCCGGTAGCGCGATTCCTCTTTGATGAGGTAGGTGAAGCCGGACACGTGCATGCTCCAGGCCAGGAAGGTCGTGAGCGGGAAGAAGAGGTAGGCCTGGTACATGGCGGCGAGCCGGCCGGCACCACGGCGGGCCTGCGCCTGTTCGTCGTTATAGGCGATGGCGCCGACTTTGATGTCGGGATCCAGGTCAACGTCGTTCGGGTTGCCGTGGTGGCGGTTGTGCTTCTGCACCCACCAGCCGTAGCTAACGCCGAGGAGCAGGTCGGCGGTGAACAGGCCGACGAACGCGTTCTTCCCGGCTGAGTTGAACATCTGGCGATGCCCAGAGTCGTGCAGCTGGAAGCCGAGCTGCACCGACATGATGGCCAGCCCGACTGCCGCCAGAGCCTGGCCCCAGATCGTGCCCACGGTGAACACCAACACGAGGCACAACGTCCACAGGACGAGGTTTGTGGTGATGCTGAGCGCGTAATACGCGGGCCGCTTGATAAGGAGACCGGCATCCTGAATCCGCCGTTTCAGAACTGCGTAATCGCGCTCGTTCTTTAGGTCGGGTAGGGCCCCGTATTCGTTTTCGGCCGCAAGCAAGGTTGACATGGTATCTGTTCCACGTGACACGGTGCGTGGGGTCGCGTAACAGAATCCATAACAACGTCGCCCTTGGGTCCGTCGGGCGCCGACGAGGAGAAAATCCACTGAGAGTCCAGTGGATTGGAGCCGTCAACATGTACGGCCGATGAGGTGTGACCTCGGAGGAAGCACGTAGCTGTCAGCCTTCACCGGCGTCCGCGTGCGGCAGCTGACGGTGGTCGACGCCGTCGCGGGCTTCTGCCTCGTCGCTTCGGTCGCCTCACCATGGTCGATCAGCATCCCGCCGGCTCACCTCTCCGAGGCGTTCGGCTTTCAGACCCCTCTCTGCTGGCTGACCGTCGTTGCGCTGGTCGCAGCCCTGCTGGTCACCGGCCGCGCCGCGATCGCCGCACTTGCCGTGGCCGAGCTCGTCGTGATCGGCTGGTTCGCGTGGGCGATGTGGGTCGTCACCACGCCGCGCTTCACGAGCCTCCCCTTCCCCTTCGTCGGCACCGATCTAATCGGTCCCGGCTGGTACGCGGCGGCCGTGGGCCTGCTCATCGTCGGGTGCGCCGTGGTCAAGGACCTTCAAGACCGCGACGTGCCACTCGGGCCCGACCTCTGGATCCTGACCGCCATTCCCGGTTACGGGCTGGCCCGCCTCGGTCAGTGGGTTCGCGGGTTGACCTGGACCGTGCTATTCGCGGGGGCGTTGTACTTGGGATCGACCGATTCTCCGGACCCGGCGCAGTTTGCGGACTATGGGCAGTCGGGCAATGTCCCGCCGCCGCTCCCTCGCGGCCCGGAATACGTGCTCCTGGGGCTCGCCGCCGTCTTCTGGGTACTGAGCATCGCCCTGACTCTGCGGCGCTACCGTAGAGCCTCGACTTACCCTCGGTAGGCAGCCAGCGCCTCTCGCGGCTTCAGCGTGAGGTAAGAGAAAGCAAACCAGAACATGACCGCCACGGTCACGACGAAGACGGCTTGCTCGGCTGCGGTTGCACCCGCAGCTCGCAAGAGCAGGAACCCGAGCAGCGTCAGCACGACCGCATTGCCCATGCGAGCGCCGAGGGCGATGGCCAGGCGCTCCGCGAGAGGGTCGTCCGCGACCCACAACCGGTAGAGCTGGAGCGCAATGCCCGCGAAGTACGTCTCGATGACGATGATCAGGCCGGGATTGGCCGGCGCGACGGTCACCAGCAGCAGGTCGCCGGCGACGATGCAGCCGAGGGTGAGCACAAGCGTCGTGGACTTGCCGTAAGCGAGAAGAAACGTGCGTTTTCCGAACGCGGCGTCACCGCTCCGATCGCGGAAGTCTTTCAACAGCATCCGGCCCACGAACAGGACGACGAAACAGGCCGCGACGCGAGCGTCCAGCTGGGAGGGCGCCAGGCCGGATGCGGCAAGACCGATTCCGTACGGCAGCACGACGTAGGCAAAAGCGAGCACGACCGGCGCGGCGAGAGCGCGCGAGCACAAGCGGATCGGCGGCGCCGAGTACAAGAAGTTCACGAGCAAGGAAGTGGCGACCAGCGCCGCGCCGCCCAGGCCGATGCTCAATCCCGCGATCAGCGCCACGGCGGCGGCGACGAGAGCGATGGTGATCAGCTGTCGCGGCGTGGCCTCCCCGCTCACGAGCGGCCGGTCGGGAGCACCGGGATGGTTGATCCGGTCGACGTCGAGATCGAAGACGTCGTTGAGGCACGTGGCCACGACGTAGCTGCCGCCCAGCGCGAGCACCCCTGCGATGTACTGCCACCGGAAGTCGCGAAGCTGCCCGTGAAAGGCAGGCGCCATCAAAAAGAAGGGCAGCAGCAGCGAGGCCACGCGATAGCGGAGCATCGTCCAGGCGAGCCGCGCGTGCCTCATTTGGACGGTATGGGAGTGAATGTACGCAACGGCCAGAGCGAGATCAAGGTCAGCAAGAAGACCAGCCACAGGATGTGATACGCCGCAATGAAAGCGAGTCCGACCCAGGCGAAAGTGCTCAGCAGCGAGACGTCCCGGAGCAAGACGGCCTGGTCCGTGGCCTGTTGGAACGCAAGCGAGCAAAGGGCGATCGCACCCATCAGCGCGATCGCGATGACCGTTCCAAGGGCGGTCGCCAGAAAGACCGACAACGAGTATTCGAAAAAGGCGCTGAGGCCGATCACCGTCACTCCCCCCACGACGGCGAGCATGAACATGACCACGAACAGTTGGACCAGGCGCCTCTCCAACGAAACGGTGATACCGAGGCGGCGCTGCAAGCCAGAGTGAAAGATGGCGTACAGCCCGAAGAACGCACTGCCGTACAGGACCGCCGCAATGGCGGCAAGGCCCGGGTACGCGAGTTGGTTGTTTAGATGAAAGGAGGTGATGTCGTACGGCTGCGCCGCGTATAGGGCGGCGGGACCCAGTCCGAACTTCACCGCGACCAGGAGGAAGTTGTAGCCAAACGCGGCCGCCAGGAACACGGCGGTCTTCGGCAGGATGCTGCGCACGCCCGCAGCCAGAAGGAGCGCCGTGAGAACCAGGACGGCGAGCCCCACCCCAAGGAAGCTGATCAAGCCCGGCTGAGTAGACCCGGGATTGACCGCATGGTCGAGGCGGGGGAAGCCCCAGGCGGCGAGCAGGGCCAGGAAGAACGCTCCGACCGTGAGGGAAATCCGCCCAACGGCGCCGGTGGCGCTGGCAGCGGTTGGCTGAAGGCCGCCCACGCCCGAGACCTTAGCGCAGCGGCTTGCAAACTGGGCCGGATTCGGTTTCAATTTGAGGTCGCTGGCAGACTATCGACTTAGGGGGGAAGACGATCGGGACTTTGCTGACGTTCCACCAGGCATATCAGCCGGTGCTCGGGAGCATCCTGCTGTCGGCGCTGGTCGCCGGACTTCCGCTGTACGTCCTCTTCGTCTTGCTCGCGGTTCTCCGCCGGCCCGCCTGGCAGTGCGCGCTCGCGGCGATGCTCACCGCGTTCTTGCTCGCCTGGGTCGTTTGGGGCATGCCGTTCGGTGTGACCGTCGGCACCGCCACCGAGGGCATGGCCTTCGGCCTGTGGCCGATCAGCTGGATCGTACTCAACGCTGTCTTCTTCCATAACCTGACCGTCGCGAGCGGCGACTTCGACGTGATCAAGCGCTCGCTGACGCGCCTGACTACTGACCGCCGGCTGCAAGCCCTATTGGTGGCGTTCAGCTTCGGCGCCCTGCTCGAAGGAATCGCCGGGTTTGGCGCGCCGGTGGCGATCACAGCCTCCATCCTGGCGAGCCTCGGCTTCGAGCCGATTTCTGCAGCCGTCCTGGCCCTGCTCGCCAACACGGCGCCGGTTGCGTTCGGTTCGATCGGCATCCCGATCGTTACGCTCGGCGGCCTGGTGGCCCCGATCCTCGGCCACAAGGACCCGACGTCGACTACCCTCGCCCTTTCCGCGATGGTCGGCCGGCAGCTGCCACTGTTCTCGATCCTGATCCCCGCCTACCTCATCGTCGTGCTGGCCGGCTGGAAGCGGATGCGGGAGATCCTGCCCGCGGTGCTCGTCACAGGCGTCTCGTTCGCGATCGTGCAGTTCCTCGTTTCGAACTTCATCGGCCCCGAATTGACCGACATCCTGGCCGCCCTCGTTTCGATGGGCTGCCTCGCCGTGCTGCTTCGTTTCTGGAAGCCGGCAGAGATCTGGCGGTTTGCCCATGAGACCGCGGCACCGGTGGCGCCACGACGGGTGCCGGGCGCGATCGGGCTGCCGGTCACCGCGGCCGAACCGGGCGCTCCAACACTCGACGCTGTCGATCCACCGGGACGCGTGCTGCGCGCCTTCGCGATGTACATCGTGCTGGTGGTCGTCATCCTCGTCGGCCAGATGGGCAATCTGCCGTTTTTTGCCGGCCACCCGGTCGGCGACGTCAAGACGGCGCTTGCCGCACCGGCCAACATCACGGCGGACCTGAAGTGCGGCACCCCGGCGTTCAAGCTGTGCCCGCTGCCGTGGATCGGACCTGATCCGGCGAAGGACCGGCAGGCGTTCAAGTTCCCGGACTGGAACGTCTACTGGCCGGGGACATACGACATCGTCAAGGGCAAGCCCGTCTCGCTGATCTTCCGCGAAACGCCCATCGTCTCCAAGTCGACCGAGTACCCGCTCACGTTCGATTGGAACTTCCTGGCGGCGGCCGGATCGCTGGTCCTTTACGCGGGCCTCATCGCCTTCCTGTTGATGCAGATCTTCAGGTCGCGCGTGAACTTCATGGTCGTCTACGGCAGGACGGTGCGGCAGCTGGCGCTGCCCATCGCGACCATCGCCCTGATTCTCGCGATCGCGCAGCTGATGAACTACTCCGGTATGACCTCGAGCCTCGCGATCGCCCTTTCCAAGACAGGCGTCATCTTTCCATTCGTCGCCGCATTCCTGGGCTGGCTTGGCGTCTTCCTCACCGGGAGTGACACGTCCTCGAACACGCTGTTCGGTCCGCTCCAGGCGCAGACGGCCCAGCAGTTGCACAACGTAAGCCCGATCCTCACCGCCGGCACGAACTCGTCTGGTGGCGTGATGGGCAAAATGATCAGCCCGCAGAACCTGTCGGTCGGGGCGGCAGGGGTGAACAAGGTCGGCGCCGAGGGGGCGATCTTCCGGCGCGTGATCGGCTACAGCCTCATCCTGACCAGCGCCGTTGGCGTGCTCGCTATGATCGAGGCCTACGTGATACCGGGGATCGTCCCCTCCCCCTAGACCGCCTCTCCCCAGCGGGTGGGGAGTCAGTGGTGCCGAGAGCGAGAATCGAACTCGCACGTCCTTGCGGACATCGGTTTTTGAGCCCGAGCGTGGCTGGTTGAATTCGGATCCGGTCCTTTTCGGGCTAAGCGCAGCGGTCTAACAACTTCTGCGCTGAACCATCCCTGGGCCATCACCCTCAACGGTCCGAAAACCGCTGGACATCGTCCGAACGGCGACGTCGAAGCAACACTACTATCTCAGGCCCATACGCGAGGTTGGCGGATGCCCACCTTCTCGATGGTGCCGAACACTTTCTGCGCGGCGTGAGCCGCGACTGTGAGGCCAACCGCGATCAAAAGGCCCAAAGCAATTATCTGTAAATTACCCTCGTTCGCTTGTGGACGGCGGGGAGGCTGATGCCATCGTTCTCATTACTTGACTGTCAAATTCCAGGGCGGGATAATCCGGCGGCATCTAATTTGCCGTTCTGCTTCCTGGGAGGGTGGAAAGTGAAAAGGCCTGTACTCGCGCTGTGCGCGGCTCTCGCGTTGCTCGGCGG
>DAITQH010000093.1:0-8506 GCA_036833175.1 Candidatus Dormiibacterota bacterium | reverse complement strand
CAAAGCACCGGCTACGACGCCGGTCCCTTCTACTACTGCGACGACTGGCACTGAGCGCTGCGGCGCGCTCTCACCACTTGTCGCGGTGGACCATGTCGCCGAACTGGCGCCGCCGCTCTTTGAATCGCGTGAGGTCGACGACCTCATCCGATGCCCGATGGCCGAGCCCGATCACTCCGAGGAGCTTGTGGCCTTCCGGCACCCCAAGCTCATGCAGCAGCTCGTCCTCTCCATGCGTGATGCCGAAGTACAGCGCGCCCACGCCAAGGTCGGTGGCGGCCAGCAGGATCAGCATGATCGCCATCGCCGTGTCCACTTCCCAGAACTTCACGGGCCAGCGCGCCTCGTCGGTCAAGCCGAAGGCGATCTTGTCGGGCCGTGAGTATCGCTCGAGGTAGGCCGCCTTGTCGGCCAGCGGCAAGACGATCACCGTGGGAGCGGTGGCGCCGAAGTCTGGCGGATTTGGAAAGGCCGGGTCGTCGGTAGCGGCCCAGAAGCGCGAGACCAGCTTGGGCTGGTCCAGGACCACGAAGTTGAAGCCCTGGCTGAAACCGGCCGAGGGCGCATGCCGGGCGCTCTCCAGGATGCGATCCAGCAATTCCCGCTCGAGCGGCCGCTGGTCAAACTTGCGCACCATGCGTCGCCTTCGCAGCAACTCCTGGAAACCCTCCACTCTGCGTCGAGGATAGCCGTCGCTCTGCGGACCCGGCAAATCAGGGTGTTGTGGCTACCGCCGCTGTCCCGATGCCGCCGTGCGGCTCGGTTTCTGCCGCTTTGATGGCGGCGGAGACCCGAGCACCGAAGGAGAGGGCTGCCGCTGCCGACGCGGCGGCGCTGGGCAGCGGCTGCGCAGCGGCTTGCGCCGCCACGTGTTGCTGTGAGGCGTCGACGCTGCCGGCTCGATGGGCAACGACGCCGGCCGCGGCAGCGCACACGATGAGGGCACCCGCAACCGCCAAAAGCTTCCGAGACCTGGTGATCACCGCATGGCAGATTCTCTCACGGGGCACAACAAAAAGCAGCGAGAATCCATGGGGCCTTCCCCCTTAGAACGCAGGGGTCCGACGGGGAGCCTTAGCTCCTGTGGCGCGACCTCAAGCAGGGAGGCGCTTCAGCGCTCCCGAGTCGATCAGGGCGCGCACGGCGCGGGCTCGGTGGCTGTACAGACGCTTCTCTTCCGGCGGCATCTCGCCGAACGTCTTTCCGGCCCCCGGGACCAGGAATATCGGGTCGTAGCCAAAGCCCGCGTGGCCCCGCCACTCCGGCACGATCTCTCCCCGGCACTCGCCTTCGAAGAATTGCGTTGGGGTTTTCGGCGCCGCAAGCGCCACCACGCAGACGAAACGCGCGTTCCATGGGCGCGGCATTCCTTCGAGCCTTCTCAAGAGCTCGGCGGTTCGCGCCTCCTGCGTCGGCGCAAGGCGGGCGGAGCGCAAACCCGGAAAGCCGCCCAGCGCTTCGACCTCCACCCCCGAGTCATCTCCCAGGGACGGCAGGCCCGACCGGCTGCAGGCAGTCTCGGCCTTGAGCCGCGCGTTGTCGGCGTAAGTCTCCGCCACCTCATCGACCTCGCTGTCGAAAGCCACCAGTTCGAAGCCCGTGTCCGCCAGCAGCACTCGATATTCGCGCAGCTTGCCGGCATTGCCGGTGGCGATGACCAGGCGCCGGCGCTCAGCCAAGCGTCGCGATGGCTCGCTTCTGTCCGACGATTAATTCTTTGATTCCTTTGTTCGCGAGCGCGATCATCGAGTCGAGCTCGGCACGTGAGTACGGCGCGCCTTCGGCCGTGGCCTGCAGCTCAACCAGCTTGCCGTCCTCCGTCATCACGCAGTTGAGGTCGGTCGAAGCGTGGAAGTCCTCGGCGTAGTCGAGGTCCAGCAGTGGTGTGCCCTCGACGATGCCGCAGCTCACCGCTGCCAGGTACTGGCGCACCGGGACCTCGGCCACCATGCGCGCGTCCTTCATCTTTTTGATCGCCATGTAGAGGGCGCAGAACGCGCCCGTGATCGAAGCCGTGCGTGTTCCTCCATCCGCCTGCAGCACGTCGCAGTCGAGGGTGATGGTTCGCTCGCCGATCTTCCCCATGTCAACCGCGGCGCGAAGCGAGCGACCGATCAAGCGCTGGATCTCGTGAGTGCGACCGCCGATCCGGCCCTGGATCGCCTCGCGGGTTCCGCGGTCGTGCGTCGATCGCGGAAGCATCGAGTACTCGGCCGTGATCCAGCCCTGTCCGGTGCCGCGGCGGTGCGGCGGTACGCGGTCCTCGACGCTCGCGGTGATCCACACGCGCGTGCGCCCCATCTCGATCAGGCACGAGCCCTCGGCGTGCACGTTGACACCGAGCTCGATCTTCAGCGGGCGTAGTTGGTCGGGCTGCCGGCCGCCCGAGCGTGATGTCTCCGTCATCGCTTTAGAACCTTGAGCAGCAGCGCAGTGCTTTCGAAGAACACGTAAAGCGGGATGAACATGATCAGTGGCGTCACCAGGTCGGCGCCGGGTGTCAAGAAGTTAGCCAGCAATCCAAGGCCGAGGAACCAGTACGGCCGGTTCTTGTAGAGCCAGCGTGAGTTGATGATGCGGAGCATCCCCAACATGAAGAGGACCACCGGCAGCTCGAAGACCAGGCCGAACCCGATGGTCATGAGCAGCACGAAGCTGATGAACCCGCCGACGTCGGCGAGGTAAACGGTGTTGGGCGGCGCGAACGAGTTGAGGATCCTGATGTAAAGCGGGAGGGCGAAGACCGCCACGGCAACCCCGATCGCGAAGAAAAAGGTCGTCGCGACGATCATCGGCAGGATGAACCTGCGCTCGTGGTGGTGAAGGCCAGGGCTCACAAACCACCAGACCTGCTGGATCACGATCGGCGCCGCGATCACGACCCCGATGTACAGGGCGACCTTCACCTCGATGAGCACGCCACCCGCGGGTTGCAGGTAAATCAGATGGTTGATCCCGGCCTGGTTCGAAAGAAACCCGATCACCGGGCGCGAGATGAAAAAGGCCGCGAATGTTGCGATACCCCAGGCGATCAAAGACACGATCAGCACGCGCCGCAGCGCCTCGAGGTGCTCGATCACGGACATGCGTGGCTCCTCGACCGGGACGCTCGAACGTGGCGCGCGCTGCAGAACCCTGCTCAGGATGGCCACAGGGAAGCCAGCCTCAGGTCTGGGGAGGACTGCCCTCGGACGTCGAGCCCTTGGCGGCGCTCTCAGAGCCGGTTGCGGCAGCGGGAGGCGGGGGCTCAGGCTTGGCCTGCACGGCAGTCGTCACCTCGTTGGTCAACTCCGTTGTCGCCTTGCGGAACTCGCGCATCGCCTTCCCGACGGCGCCGCCGAGCTCAGGCAGGCGGCCGGGTCCGAAGATGATCAAAACGACGATCAACAGGATGACTACGTAGACCCAGTGGCCACCAAACATCTCGACCCGATTATAGGCCCACGATCATCAAGCCAAGATCAGCAAGATGTCATGAGACTTTGATCGTGATCGAGGTGATGGAATCGGTCGGCTGGAGCAGCTGTGCCTTGTCCAGCCCGGAAATCACCGTTCCAAAGCGGTTGTAGACCGCCGTGGGCCCTCCGCCGGGCCACCCACCCTTTTCGATGAAGAATTGGCTCCCGTTCACGGCTCCGCCAGGGATCCGTGCCATTCCCACGGCACCCAGTCCCCAGGCGTCGTTGCTGGGCTCCTCGGGCAACGCGTAACCGGGACCGCCGCGGCCGTTGCCGAGCGGGTCCCCGCCCTGCACCACCCAGTCCTCGCTCTTCCAGAACGCAAGCCCGTTGAAGTAGCCGTGGATCGCGAGCACCACGAAGTTGTTCACCGTGATCGGCGCGATCTCCGGTTGGAGCTGGATCACGATCGCCCCCTGCGTAGTGTTCACGGTCGCCTGGTAGGTGCGGTTGGGCGAGATGCAGATCGGCTGCGGGCCGATGAACTCATGAGGCGCGATCTGGGTCGACGTATTGCAGCCGGCGAGCGCGGCCGGCACCTGGGGCTGGAGCGCCCGGTCAACGAGGAGGCCGGTCCCGAGCACGATGGCAATCACGAGAGCGACGACGAGAATCGGCGCCCACTGCCGCCTCTCCCACTTATGGGGGATCTCGACCTCGTCGACCTCCACCGCCGCGGGCCGGCGCGCCGCTACTTTGGCCTTGCTCACTTGCGGGCGGCCGACTCGGCGATCGCCTGGACGAGCCCGTGCGTCGTGTATTCGCGCGCCACGATCGAGACGGTGAGTCCCAGCTTGCGCGCGACGTCGGCGGTGACCGGTCCCATGCACGCGATATCGGCGTCGCCGAGCACGGCGGGAAGACGGTCCTCGGGAAAGGCTCGGACGAAGTTGTAAACGGTTGACGAGCTGGTGAACGTGATCACGTCGACGCCCTCGTTGTCGAACAGGCGCAGCAGCGCATCGCCTGCCCCGGCAGGGCACATCGCTCGGTAGACGGGAAGGATCTCAACTTCGGCACCTCTGTTGGCAAGCAGGGATGGTAGTGCGTCGCGCGCGACCTCTGCTCGCGGGACCAGGACGTGCATTCCGTCCATCTCCCAGCCTTCAAGCGCCTTGGCGAGGCCTTCGGCCGTGTACTCGGACGTGATGAGCTCAGGCCGGAGCCCGTGACCTTCGAGCGACTCGGCCGTCTCCTGGCCGATTGCGCACAGCTTCGAGCGGTGAAACGCCCGGGCATCCTTGCCGGACGCCAGCAGCATCTGGAAAAAGATGTTGACGGCGTTGGCGGACGCGAAGATGACGAGCGCCGTCACCTCCAGGTGCTCGATCGCCTTGCGCACCCGATCGTCCAGCGGCATCGGCTGGATCTCGATGGTCGGGATCTCGACCACCGATGCGCCCAGCTCCACGAGCTCCCGCCGGAAAGGATCGACCTGGTGCCGGGCTCGCGTCATCAGGACTCGCCGGCCGTGCAGTTGCCGCTTCGACATGGTGTCAAGGCTCTCCGCCATGACCACGCCCGGACCCAGGACGAGCAGGGCGTCGCCGCGCAGTCCGTACGTGGCGGCCTTGCGGGCCAGCTCACCCAGCGGGGCGCTCACACGATGCTGCCCTGACTGGCCCGGATTGAGGATCAGCGCAGCCGGCGTGGTGGCATCCCTTCCATCCGCAAGCAGCGCGGAGATGCCTGATTCCCACCAGCCCGAGGCGAGCCTCAGCACGACGGTCTCGGCGCCTTTGACAAGCCCGAACCCGATCGACGCCGACCGCCCTTCGATGGTGAGCGGGATGCCGCTCATCACGGGCGCCGCCAGCTCGACGATGAGCCCGGGCACTGCTTCGAAGTCGATGCCGTCACGCTCGAGCTTCTCCGCGACCTCGCTGCCGTTGGAGAAGGCGTAGGGGTTGCCGGGAAAGAGCACGGTGACCCGCTTCCCAGCGCGGGCCAGGCGGACCACCTCTTCGGTCGATTGCAATGCACCGACGTCGGCAGTCGCGGCGGCGAGGTGCAGAAGACCGACGCCACAGCCATCGCTGTGACGTATGACGTCAGCGTCCTTGATCGCTTCGACTGCCTGGACGGTTGCCAAGCCTGGATGTCCTGGTCCGACACCTACGAGCTTGACCTTGCTCATGTCTCCATCCCCACCCGGGACACGCAGACAGGTTAGAGCTTTCGGGAAACCACGTAGTCGGTCAGCGCCAGCAGGGCATCACGTGATTCCCCCGCAGGGATGACGTCGAGCTGCTCGCCTGCGGCGGACGCGAAGTGTTGTGCGCGCTCGAGCGCTCGCTGCGGGGCGCGGACCTCGCGCACGATGTCAACCGCCTTGCTCGCATCCGCGGCGCTGAGCTTTCGCCCGTCATGCAACAGAGAATGAAGCCTGCGGGCTGCCGGCTCGTCCTCCAGCGCAATCATCACGGGCAGCGTGGCGAAGCCTTCCGCGATGTCGTGGCCGATGGGCTTGCCGATCTCTCCCACGCTGCTCATATAGTCGAGCACATCATCGGCGATCTGGAACGCGAGGCCCAGCAGGCGGCCATATTCGTGGAGCGCGGAACGCTGCGCGTCCCGTAGTCCGCCGAGGATGGCGCCGATGTCGCAGCACGCGGCGAGAAGAGTCGCGGTCTTCGCCTCGATGCGTCCCATGTACTCCTCGACACCGGTGGTGTAGCGATAGCGGATGGTCTGCTGCCGGACCTCGCCGGCGCAGATGTCCATGACCGCCCGCGCGAGGATGCCGACCGCCTCCGGCGACGCGGTCCGCGCCGCGAACTCGTAAGCCTTGGCGAAGTAGAAATCTCCGATCACGATGGCGGGCTCGTCACCCAGCGAAGCCGCCACGGTGGGGCGTCCACGCCGTACTGGCGAATGGTCGATCACGTCATCGTGAACCAGGGTGGCCGCATGAGTGAATTCCACGGCCATTGCTGCCGGCGTGAGGTGTTCCAGGTCGTAACGGCCGCATTTCGCGGCGAGCAGCACGAGCGCCGGTCGGAGACGCTTGCCTCCGGCGGCGAAAAGATCTGCCATCGGCACCGAGACAGAGTCGGGATCGCGTCTTATCTCTACTCGCAGCGCCGCCTCCACCACGGCTAGGTCGGCGGACACCGGGCCGAAGATGTCTACGTCTTCTGTGGCTCCCAGATCTGTACCTCCTCCGCCTCGATCGCCTCACCGAAGAGGTTGGCCGCGATCTGGTCGAACCGCTGCGGTACGTCCGTGACCAGCACCTCGTGGCGCGGGCTGCCGTCCGTGGCTCGCAGCCGCGAATGCTCCAGGTGGCGCTCGACTTTCGACGCCGTTGTCGTGGCCGAATCGATGAGCGCGAAGCTGCCCGGATAGACGCGCTCAATCGCCGGCTTGAGCAGCGGGTAGTGCGTGCATCCGAGGACGAGCGTGTCGGCTCCGAGGCGAACGATGTCCGCGAGGTTGTCACGAAGTACTCGCTCCGCGCGCGGTGAGTCCGACTCGCCGTTTTCAACGATCTCCACGAGCTCAGGGCATGCCTTCTGATACACGCCCACCATGGGGTCGATCTCCTTGATCGCGTGCAGGTATTCCTGGCTCCGCATCGTGCCTTCCGTCGAGATGACGCCGATGCGGTTGTTCTTGGTCGCCTCCACTGCGGCCTGCGCTCCCGGGCTGATTACTCCGATGATCGGCAGCTCGAACAGCTCGCGGGCCTGGTTCAAAGCGGCGGCGGTCGCGGTGTTGCAGGCGATGACCACCAGCTTCACATCGCGCGACTCGAGATAGCGAATGATGTCGATGGCAAAACCGCGCACCTCGTCCTGGTAGCGCGGGCCGTAGGGGAAGTGCAGCAGGTCCGCCACGTAGATCGTCGGCTCGAGCGGAAGCCGCTCACGGATTTCCTTGAGGACCGTGAGGCCGCCCACGCCGGAGTCGAAGATCCCAATGGGACGCTGGTCGCCCATGCTCAGAAGGAACGCATCCGAAGGGTCAAACGGATTTGACAGACAATCGGTATCCAAGCCCCGGCACCGCTTCCAGGCTCACGCCCGAGTTGGTATGGTCGGAAAGCTTGCGTCGGAGCCGCTGCACGTGAGGGTCGACCGAGTGGTCGTCGAGGTCGTGCGGATAGCCCCAGACCTTGTCTCGCAGCTGGGCGCGCGTGAGCACCCGCTCAGGATTCGCGGCAAGAACCGCCAGCAGGTTGAACTCCGTCATCGTGAGCGTGATCTCCTCGTCGGCGATCTTGACCCTGCGGGCTGCGTTGTCGATCTGCAGGGCCCCGATGCTCAGCACGCCCTCGCGACCGCCGCCGGCCTCGGCCAGGGCCGAGCGACGCAGGTGGGCGTTGATCCGGGCGGCGAGGATTCGCGAGTCGAACGGTTTGGTTATGTAGTCGTCGGCGCCGACCTCGAGGCCGACCACCTCGTCCATCTTGGTCGTGCGACCGGTGAGCATGACCATCGGGCTCAGCAGGCCCTGGCGGCGAAGCTCGCGGATGACCTCGGTCCCGCTGATGTCGGGGAGCACCCAGTCGACCAGCACGAGGTCAGGCTGGCTCCCCGTCGCCATCTCGATCGCCTGGGCGCCGGTCGCCGCCTCGAGCACGTCATGGCCTTGTCGCCGGCACACCTCGGCGACGAGCACGCGGATCGGGGCGTCGTCTTCGACGACCAGGATGCGCCGCTTGCGGCGGACGGGCGCGGTGGTCAGTTGCGCTTAGGAGGCGCGAAACCTACCCGTCGCGACTCGCGCGATGATCGCTTGGGTCTCCTCAACAGGAGCACGCGCTTCTCCCCCCCGTCGATCACGTCCGTGAGGTCCCATCCATCTTCGCCAGCCTGTTTCAGGACCTTCACCAACGTGACGCCGTCTACCACCTGGGCCAGGGTCAGAACCTGTGTCGAGAACTCCCATTCACGCAGGGGAAGCCCCACGGTTGGCACCGCCTGAGTCGCGATCGCCAGGCCATCGCCGGGATGGTTCGGCTCGTCGGGCTCGTCTGGGTCCTCATCGGGGTCTTCTTCGGAACGGCCACTCATTTCAAGTCGATTGTAGGAGGCGAATACCCC
>DAITQH010000092.1:0-8574 GCA_036833175.1 Candidatus Dormiibacterota bacterium | reverse complement strand
TATCTTTCGACGTCTGCCAGCGAGCTCCAGACGTCCACTTTCGTTCGTACTCTCCGGATCACCTCGTCGGCGAAATCCGTCGTCGTGGCGTCGCCGCCTAGGTCGGCGGTCCGAATGCCGTCCGAAACGGCCTCCAACGCCGATTCGTAGATCGCGCGCGACGCGCTGCGCGCCTGATCGGTCTTCATGTAGCCCAGCAGAGAGGCGACGGCCAGGATCATGGCCATGGGGTTCGCGACGTTCTTGCCCTGGAGCGACGGCGCCGTCCCGTGCGGCGCCTCGGTCATCGCGACGTTGACCGCCCCGTGGTCGTCGAAAGCCAGCAGCGTCGACTCCGCCCCTGCGATCGTGCCGAACATCTGGATCACCAGGTCGGAGAGCGTGTCGCCGTCTCGATTGAGAGCGGGGATGACCATCGACTCTCCCGTGGTCGCAACGAGCAGGGCGTAGGTCGCGTCGATCAGCTGCGGGTCGTAGCGGACGTCCGGGTGGCGCTTGGCCGCGGCGTCGAGCTCCTCCTTGAACATGCCCTCGTAAACCGGGCTGACGGTGAACTTCGGGCCGCCGAACACCTTCGCCTCGATGCGCTTGGCATGAGTGAACGCGTACTCGGCGACGATGCGGCAGGTGCGCCGGCTGATCTTCTCGGTGCGGTAGGCCCATTCGTCGAGGTCGTGGCCCTCGCGCCATTCCTTGGCGCCATAGGCGTCATCGACCGCCATGCGAATCACCGAGATGGGGGCGTGGACGCCGGCCAGCGGCCGGACGCCCGGGAGACGCCGTCCCGTGCGCACGATCACGCGTCCGTCGATCTCCTTACGCAGGATGGCGTTCGGGCTGCCCACGTCGCTGCTGCCTTCTGGCGTGATCGTGGCGGCTTTGATCCCGAACCCAAACTCGCGAAGGGCAGCGGCCGCTTCGAGCACGGCCTGGTTGCGCGTCTTTCGGCGCTCCTCGAGAGAGAGGTCGAAGTCGCGCTTCTCGACCTCGAACCCGAGCACGCCGGGCTCGAGGAGGCGAAGGGCCTCGCGGAGGAGCTCCTCGCCGGTCTGGTCGCCGTGCAGGACGGCGATGGTGGGTGCGGGCATCGACCGAATCATATGGCCCGGTCCACCGTGGACCGGGCCATGGAGGCTAGGCGGAGACGGGCGCGGGGCGCGCGGGAGGGGTGATGTGGCCGAGCAGCATCATCATGCCGAGCTGGTCGGGGACGCCCCAGTGCTCGACGATCTTTCCGTCCTCGATCCTGATGACATCGATCACGTCGATGAATGCCTTGATCCCCGTCGGGGGATGGCCGGCGAAGCTGCCCAGGTTGGTGCCGCCGCCTTTCTGCCGGGCCCACACCTTGTCGCCCGACACCACAACCTCGTCGATCGTGATCTTGAAGTCGGGGAAGGCCGCACGCAGGTAGCTGATCGTGTTCTTCGTTCCTTCTACGCCGTCACCAGAGCCCCGCTGGTGTTCGCGAGCGCCGGGCGCCACGAGCTCGGCGACCACCGCCAGGTTGCCCTGGTTGAATCCCTCTTCGATCAGCCGCCGGTAGATCGCCTCGTTCGCTGTCACGTGTGTCGCTGCTCCTTCTTCAATTCACCCGAGGCATACTAGGATGACTACTGGCATAGTAGGATGAAATCGTGGCAAGAGTCAAGCCGAAGCGCCCCTACGACTCATCGCTTCGCAAGCAGCAGGCGGGCCAGACGCGGCTGCGGATCCTGGACGCCGCCCAGGTCCTCTTTGCCGAGCGCGGCTACGCGGTTAGCACGATCGAGGCCATCGCCACCTCAGCCGGCGTGGCCGTCGACACCGTATACGCCGCGTTTGGCAGCAAGCGGGGTGTCCTCAAGGCCCTGCTGGACGTGCGGGTGGGGGGCGACGAGGAGAAGGTCGACCTGCTGGAGCGGCCGGGGCCCCAAAAGGTGCAGCACACGCAGGATCAGAAGGCCCAGCTGGCTGCTTTCGCCGCCGACATCAGCTCGATCATCGAGCGCGCCCGACCGGTGGACGACATCATGCGCGGGGCGGCGGCAGTTGACGCCGACATCGCGACCCTGAGGACCCAAGCGCAGGCGTACCGCTACGGCAACATGCGCCGGCTGGTCTCGTGGCTTGTCTCCAACGGGCCGCTGCGCGCCGGCCTCACTGAAGAGGAGGCCGCCGCGATCGTCTGGACGATGGCCAGCCCCGAGGTGCACGGCCTGCTGCGGGTGGTCCGGGGCTGGTCGGCGGAGCGGTATCGGGACTGGCTGAGGGAAAGCCTGACCCGCATCCTGCTCCCGTGAGCGGCGAGGCTGCTAGTATTGACACCGCCTAGGTAACCTAGGCTTTTTTCTTTTCAGCCCCCCACCAAAAGAGCCAACTATGGAAGACATAATCACCCTCGCCTGCGGCGTGTGTAAGCGGCGCAACTACACCACCGTGAAGAACAAGAAGAACGATCCTGACCGGATCGAGCTGAGTAAATACTGCAAGTGGTGCCACAAGCACACCGAGCACAAGGAAACCAAGTAATGGCGGTCACAGCCGACAAGCGTGCAGAGCGTCCTGCGTCGGAGTTCGCTCCGGGGCGGTTCCTGCGCGAGGTCTACGAGGAGCTCCGGAAGGTCGTCTGGCCGACCGGTCCCGAGCTGTACCGCTACACGCTGGTCGTGATCTTCACCGTGATCCTCTTGGGCGCGTTCATCGGCGGCACCGACTACCTGCTGGGCGAGTTCGCCAAGCGCGTGATCTACAACGGAGCCCACTGATGGCAGTTGAAAAGAACGCCGCGCCGGCACCTGAGCATGAGGCACAGTGGTACGTAGTCCACGCGTACTCGGGTCACGAGGAGAAGGTCAAGAAGAACCTCGAAAAGAGGATCGAGTCCATGGACATGCAGGACAAGATCCTCCAGGTGCTCGTCCCCATGGAGGACGAGATCGAGATCAAGGACGGCAAGCGCCGCCACGTTCAGAAGCGGATCTTCCCGGGCTACATCCTGGTCCGGATGGTCATGTCGAACGAGTCCTGGTTCGTCGTCCGGAACACACCCGGCGTGACGAGCTTCGTCGGCTCCGCGAACAGCCCGGTGCCCCTTCAGGAGAAGGAAGTTCGCGCGATCCAGAAGCAGATGAAGCAGGAAGCGCCGAAGATCCGGGTCGAGTTCCAGGTCGGCGAGTCCGTGCGCGTGGTCGACGGGCCGTTCACGGACTTCCACGGCAAGGTCGACGAGATCAACCCCGAGAAGGGCAAGCTGAAAGTGCTGGTCAACATGTTCGGACGCGAGACGCCGGTTGAGCTCGACCTGCTCCAGGTCGAGAAGGTCCACTGAGCCACCGCATCACCAGTAAGTAAGGAAGAAAAGACACTCAGATGGGCAAGAAGAAGATTCGAGCGATCCTCAAGCTCGAGCTGCAGGCCGGCAAGGCAACCCCGGCGCCGCCTGTGGGCACCGCGCTGGGCCCGCACGGCATCAACATCATGGAGTTCACCAAGGCCTACAACGAGCGGACGCAGGCCCAGGCGGGCGACGTGGTGCCCGCGGAGATCACCATCTTCGAGGACCGCACCTTCACGTTCGTGCTCAAGACCCCGCCGGCGGTCAACCTCTTGAAACGAGCGGCCGGGATCGAGAAAGGATCGGCGAAGCCGAACCGCGAGAAGGTCGGACGCGTCACGCGACTGCAGCTGCGCCAGGTGGTCGAGGTCAAGCGCAAGGACCTCAACGCCTACGACGCCGAGCACGCGATGAAGATGATCGAGGGCACCGCGCGCTCGATGGGCCTGGAGATCGTCGAGTAATGCCGAAGAAGCGCGGAAAGAAGTACATCGAGGCGGCCAAGAAGGTCGAGGCTGCGGTCGGAAGCAACGGCAACGGCGGCCTGGAGCCGGCTGCGGCAGTCGCGCTGGCCAAGGAAACGTCGATCTCCAAGTTCGACGCCACCGTCGAGGCCCACATCCGGCTCGGGGTCGACCCCCGCCACGCCGAGCAGATGGTGCGCGGCTCGGTCGTGCTGCCGAATGGCACCGGCAAGAAGGTGCGCGTTGCGGTGTTTGCTACGGCGGACAAGGCGAGAGAAGCTCAGGAGGCGGGCGCCGACTTCGTGGGCGGCGACGACCTCGTGAAGAAGGTTTCCGAGGGCTGGACGGACTTCGACGCAGCGGTCGCGACGCCGGACATCATGTCGAAGGTCGGCCCCCTGGGCAAGATCTTGGGCCCTCGCGGGCTGATGCCGAACCCGAAGTCGGGGACGGTGACGTTCGACGTCGCGCGCGCGGTGCGTGAGGTGAAGGGCGGCAAGGTCGAGTTCCGGACGGACAAGTTCGGGATCGTCCACGCGCCGATCGGCAAGGTCTCGTTCGACTCTGACAAGCTGCACGAGAACTTGGCCGCGCTGGTCGATGCGTTGATCCGAAACAAGCCGGCGACCTCGAAGGGCCAATACCTGCGTACGTTCTTCGTGGCGGCAACGCAGGGCCCGTCGGTGCCGGTGGACGTGAAAGAGGCGGCAAAGCTCCACACCTCCAGCTAGTCTTTCGGGCCATGTACGGGCCCGCAATCAAGGGGAAGCTCGTGCGGCTTCGGCCGCCAAAATCCGAAGACGCCGCGATGATGATCGCCTGGTTCGAGGACATGGAGATCACCCGTCTTCTCCTCTTGCGAAATCCGCCTTCGATCGATATGGAGAACGAATGGCTCGACCGGGCGGCGCGGAATCCGGACGAGGTGCTCTGGGTAGTCGAGCACAAGGGCGCGGCGATCGGATCGACGCATATCCATCTGATCGACTGGAAGAACGGGTTCGGCACCACCGGCACGATCATCGGTGACAGGTCGCTGTGGGGCAAAGGCCTCGGCCGCGAGGTGATGCAGCTGCGCACTCGCTACGCGTTCACTCAGCTGCCGCTACGCAAGCTGAAGGCGGGATACATCGCCGGGAACGATGCGAGCGCCAAGGCCCAGGCGGCCGCGGGCTATCGCGAGGTGGGGCGCTACCGAGCTGACCTGTTCGTCGACGGGAGCTGGCGGGACCACGTGATGACGGAGGTCATGCGCGAGGATTGGGAGAAGACCCAGGGCGCTTCCGACAAGGTGAACACCAAAGCAGCGCAGGCGGCAGTGCTCCACACCAGAAGGTAGGCTTTCGGGCCATGTACGGCCCGGTCATCCAGGGCAAGCTGGTCCGGCTGCGGCCGCCGAAACCGGAAGACGCCTTGCCGATGGTCAGCTGGTTCGAGGACCTCGAGGCCACGCTATTTCTCGGGCGGCGCAATCCGCCTTCGGTCGAGATGGAGAAAGAGTGGCTCGAAAGCACCGCCAAGGATCTCAACTCGGTCGTCTGGGTGGCAGAGGTCGATGGTCGGGCGGTGGGCACGACGGGCATCCGCGAAATCGACTGGAAGAATGGGTTCGGAACCACGGGCACGCTGATCGGCGACAGGTCATGGTGGGGAAAGGGCATCGGTCGCGAGACGATGCAGCTGCGAGCCCGATACGCATTCACACAGGTGCCGTTGCGGAAGCTCAAGTCGTCGTACTTCGATGGCAACACGGCGAGTGGGCGTGCTCAGGCTGCCGCCGGCTACCGAGAGGTGGGGCGTTACCGCGCTGACCGCTTCGTCGACGGGCGCTGGGCCGATGAGGTCATCACCGAGGTCCTGCGGGAGGATTGGTTAAAGGCGAACTCCGTATAATCTCGTTTCTGCCCTAGACCGTAGGTGCCGGCGTCTCGCCGGCTTAATTTCCTACAGAGGCATCTGAAGTGAAGGACACGTGGATCCTTCCTGCCTTGTGGTTTGGGCGGGGAGGATTTTTTTATTGCCGAAAGCTAGAAAGGAACAGAAGGCCGAGCAGGTCGACCTCCTGACCGAGAAATTGAAGAAGGCGAAAGTCGCCGTGCTCACGGACTACCGTGGGCTCAAGGTCAGCCAGATCCAGGATCTGCGCGGCAAGCTCCGGGGTGGCGAGGTCGAGTACCGCGTGATCAAGAACACGCTTGCGCGGCGCGCCGCGGAGGCGGCCGGCTACCCGGCGCTGAAAGACGAGCTCAAAGGACCCGTCGCCATCGCGTTCGGATACGACGACCTGAGCATCGCCTCCAGGCTGATCAACGAGTGGGTCCGCGCGACCCGGCTGAAGCTGGAAATCGTGGGCGGGCTCGTCGAAGGAAGGGTTTTCTCATCGGACCAGATCAAGCAGCTGGCTGATCTGCCGTCCCGCGAAGTGCTGATCGCCCAGCTCATGGGCACGCTTCAGTCACCGGTCGCCCAGCTCGTCGGAATCATGCAGACACCGCTTCAGCAGCTCCTTGGAGTGCTCGAGGCGTACAAAACCAAACTCAGCCCCACGAACTCAGAGCCTGCGGCGTGAGTTCGCGGGGACCCCGGATTAAAAAGGAGGCAGCGTAAACATGGCAACCAAGCTCACACCGAAGGACTTCGTGGAGGCCCTCAAGGACTGGAGCATCCTCGACGTCGTCGAGGCCGTCAAGGCGATCGAGGACGAGTTCGGCATCAAGGCCGCCGCTGCGGTGGCGACCGTCGCGGCTGCTCCTGCGGCAGGCGCCGGTGCGGAGCCGGTCGAAGAGCAGACGGAGTTCACCGTCAACCTGACCGCGGTCGGCGAGAGCAAGATCAACGTGATCAAGGCGGTCCGCGAGCTCACCCAGCTCGGCCTCAAGGAGGCCAAGGACCTGGTCGACGCGGCGCCGAAGCCGGTGCTCGAGAACGTCAGCAAGGCCGACGCCGAGAAGGCTGTCGCGCGGCTGAAGGAAGCGGGCGCGACCGCCGAGCTTAAATAAAAAGTAACCCAAGGTTGGGGAGTGGGAGCCGGGCCCTCGGGCCCGGCTCTTTTGTTTCATGGACGTCCGCAGCAAGGGGCGCGCTTTTGGACGGACTGGGAAGGGGTGTGGGGGTGCGACGGGGAGGCTGAAAGGCACGTCTGGTGCCAAACGTGCGTATTTAGATGCTCTCATTGGGACGTTTGGCGCCAGACGTGCGGAATCCGCCTAACGAGTCCCGGTGCGTGCTCCCAGATGCCGGAAGACCAGGTCCATTCCTCGTTCCAGCTCTTCTTCTGCTACGCACCAGTGGGGGGAGAGGCGGATGCGGCCTGGGCGCGAGTCCACGATCACTCCGGCTGCGTGCAGCTTGGCTTCGACCTCTTCTGGGTGCTCGCACTCGAGCGTCACGATCCCGCACCGGCGCTCCCGCTCGCGCGGCGTGAACGTGCGCACGCCGGCCTCGTCGCAGCGCTCGAGGACTCGGTCGGTGAGGTCGCGCAGCCTTTCCTGGATGTTCGCCACGCCCACCTCGAGGATCAGCTCCAGGCCTGCCAGACCCGCGTAGTGCGAGGGCATCGCCCACGTCCCGGTCTCCAGGCGGCGGGCGTCGTCGGCGAAGACGAGCTCCTGAAGGGTGAACGAGAAGGGGTCGCGTGTCGCGAACCAGCCGGTGCCCTGGGGGCGAACCTGTGGGATCAGCTCGGGCCTTACATAGAGAAAGGCGTTGCCCGGCCCGCCGCTCAGCCACTTGAGGCCGCCGCCCACGAACGCGTCGCAATCCATCGCCTCGACGTCCAGCGGCACGCATCCGCAGGTCTGGTAACCGTCGATCAGGCACAGCGCCCCGGCGGCGTGCGCCGCGTCGGCGATGGCGCGGACGTCCTGGACGTAACCGGTCGTGTAGAAGAGGTGGGTCGTCGCGACCAGGGCGGTCTGGCTGTCGATCCGCTCGGCAAAGGCCGAAGGCGGGATGGTCATCCCGTCCCGGCACGGGACGAACTCCACCTCAAACCCCGGCCGGCTCAGCCACTGGTGGCCGATGGTGGGGAAGTCCAGCTCGCCGATCAGGACCTTGTTCCGGCCTGGCGGGAGAGGCAGGCCGGTGGCCAGGGTGGTCAAGGCCACCGAGACCGACGGCGCGATTGCGGTGCTCCCCGCGGGCGCCTGAAGGAGCTCGGCGACCCGCTCCCGAAACCTGGCCAGCAGCGGAAGCCAGTCGGAAAACCAGACCGGGGTGCCCTTTTCGTCCCAATCCTGGGCGTAGCGGTCCAGCGCCGCCCGGCCGGCGCGGGGGAGAGGGCCGAGAGAACAGGCGTTGAGGTAGATGTACCGGTCGAGGAGGGGAAACTCGGCCCGGAGCGCCTTCCAATCAGGCATCCGTAACAGGCTAGCGGTGGAGGCCGGGCGGTGCTATATTGCCTCGAAACCTCTGGTCAGGCGAGCGGGTCGACTGGCTTCGATTAAACGTCCCCACGCGGGGGGCGTTTAGTCGTATACTGGCCGTTCGTGCACGCCCGGCCGCTCACTCTGCCCATTAACTGAGCGCGCCCTTTTCCCAAGGAGAACCGAATGATCTCAGAGATGAGAGCTCCCTCGCGTCTTAGCTATGGCCGTATTCCGAACCTTGTCGAGCTGAAGGACCTCATAGCGACACAGGTCGAATCCTTCAAGTGGTTCAAGACGGAGGGATTGCGGGAGCTCTTCGACGAGATAAACCCGATCACGGACTACACCGGCAAGAACTTCGAGCTGAAGTTTCTCGACTACGAGTTCGGCCAGCCGAAGTTCTCGGTCGAGGAGTGCCGCAACCGCG
>DAITQH010000091.1:0-8696 GCA_036833175.1 Candidatus Dormiibacterota bacterium | reverse complement strand
CTGGCTGCTGGGGTGGGCAGATGCAGTCTTTTGACTCGACGTTGAAGAATGACTTGACCAAACGGTCTTCCAGTGAGTGGAAGCTGATCGTCGCCATACGACCACCGGGTTTAAGTGTCGAAAGAGCTGCTCGCAATCCTGCTTCGATCTCGCCTAGCTCGTCGTTGACGGCTATGCGGAGACCCTGAAACGTCCGGGTCGAAACGTTGATGTCGCGAGGCCATGCCGCTCTTGGAATGGCGGCCTCGACGGCCTGGGCCAGGTCGCGGGTCGTGCGCAGCGGGCGCCGCGCCACTATGAACTGTGCGATCCGGCGAGCCCATCGCTCTTCGCCGAACTCTCGGATGAAGCGTTCGATCTCGCGGGCGTCCGACTCGTTGACGATCTTCGCCGCTGTTAGTCCGGCGGCTGGATCCATCCGCATGTCGAGCGGGCCTTCGCTCTGAAAGCTGAAGCCGCGCTCCGGGTCGTCGATCTGGTTGCTGGAAAGACCGAAGTCGAAGAGGACCAGGTCGGCTTTGTCGAAGCCGTTTTGGGCGCTGATCGAGCTGAGCTCGGAAAAGCGACCTTGAACCAGTACCACCGCGGGCCCGAACTGGGCCAGGGCCACCCGGGCAGCAGCGACGGCTGCAGGATCGCGGTCGATCCCGAGCAGCCGGCCGCCGGGTGTGATCCTCTCCAGGATCTGGCGGGCATGGCCCGCCTGCCCGAGGGTGCAGTCGATCGCGACCGCCCCCACTCGGGGCTGGAGCAGCTCTATTACCTCTTGTAAAAGTGCGGGTTGGTGCGGAATCAGTGCCCTGAGATCACCCTGTCAGCGAATTCGGTAAAGCGACCTTGCGCGTCGGCGTTGTAGCTGTCCCATCGGCCCTCTGGCCAGATTTCCACCCGAGACCCGGTCCCGATCACCACCACCGTCGACGGGGATTCGATCCCCACCAGCCGGCGCTGTTCCGTCTGCAGGCTGATCCGTCCCTGCCCGTCCGGTTCGAAGGGGTCTGACATCGGATAGAGCGTACGAGCGAGGGCGCGCTGGTCCGGTCCAGGCAGCGGGCTGCGCAGCTCCTGAGCCAGGGCGGCCCAGAGGTCCGGAGGGTAGATCGCCAGCACGTTGTCCTGGCTGACCGAGACGTAGCTCCCCTCTGGAAGCTGCTTGCGAAAGGCCGCCGGAATGGCCAGCCTGCCCTTGTCGTCGACCCTCACCCTGTGCGCTCCGGTGAACACTCATCGGGCCTCCCAGAAACGGTGACGGTCGCGCTGACTGCGGGCGCACAGGCTGCATCCGCAGCCGTGGAGCTCGAGCGGCAGGCGGTTGCCCTCTTTGTCGAAGCGGTGGTTTGACGGCACCGGGTGTCCATCGCGGCTGCGGGGAGAAGTGGCGTAGAGGAGGTGTATGGCGTGCTGTACCTGGACGTAGGGTGCGACGTATGCTGCAGCGTTGCTTTGGCTCACCACTTCTCCCCACTGATCACCGCGATTCGCCGCGAACACTAACGACGCACCCTCAGCCTGTCAATACCCTTACCACAACATATAGAGGGCCTCAGAAGGCTCCTAAGGGGGGCGACCACGACATCTTGTGGTCAGCCGCACAGAGCGCGCTAGATGGTGCGCTGAAACTTGATAGTCTCGAACATTAGTTTGGATATGACTAGAGGGGCGCGGAACGCTTATGGAGAGTTTCTTTACCCACTTCGCTTGAGCAGGCCCAGCCGTTTGGCCCGGTTTTCGGCCCAGCTGAAGACCAGGATGCTCAGCGGAATCATCACCGCGCCCATACCGAGCAGGATGCCGATCGTCGGGAGCTGGTCTCTCAGGCCGGTTCCCTCCAGCAGGCTGCGGCGGATCCCGGACAGCGCGTAGGTGAGCGGGCTGGCAGCGCCCGCAACCTGCATCGCGCCGGGCAGCACGCTGAGCGGGTAGTACACGCCGGAGACGAGCAGCAGGAAGCCCTGCAGGGCGACCGACATCTGCTCCCCCTTCTGGGGTGACAGGAGCGGCAGCACCGAGGTGAGGATGCTGAGGCCGATCAGGGGCACGGTCGAGGCGGCGAGCACGGCAAGCGCCGCGGGTATGTCGGCGTGCGAGAAGTCGAGGTTGAACGTGAAGGCTGCTATGAGCAGCACCACGAACGTGCGGATGAGCCCGTAGCCGATCGCGAACAGGCAGATGCCCATCAGGTGCGTGACGCGCCGCACCGGCGCCATGAATGTGTACTCGATCGTGCCCTCCCATCTCTCCCAGGCGATCGCGTAAGCGGCTTCCATGAAAACGAGCGAGAGATAGCCCCACAGCAGCGCGCCGATGAGCAGGTAGAGCTGCGCCTTACGCAGGTCGAACGAGCCGTTCTGCCCGCCGAGCGTGCCTAGCCCGGAGGCCAGGAAGCCGATGGAGAGCACGCTGACCAGGCTGTAGAAGAGCCACACGATCTCCCAGACCCAGTAGCGCTTGACGACGTGGAGCTGCCGCTCGGCAAACCCGTAGAGCGCATTCAGCTCCGTGTGACGGATCCCGACTCCGGCGCTCATGTGGCCTCCTCCTCCTCCTGCCTATCTTCTGCGCCAGCAAAGGTCTTCCCGGTCAAATGCATGAAGACGTCCTCGAGGGTCGGATCGGTCTTGCCGTTTGCGTGCAGGCGGCGCAGCTCGTCGGGGGTGCCGTCCGCCAGGACGCGGCCTCCGTCCATCATCAGCACGCGGTCGCAGAGCTCAGCCGCCTCGGCCATGTCGTGGGTGCAGAGGAGGACCGTGACCTCGCGCTCGGCGCGGAGCATGTGCAGCAGCGACTGCACCTCTTTCTTTGAGCGCGGATCGAGGCCTGTGGTGGGCTCGTCCATCAGGAGAAGAGATGGCGCGGTCAGGAAGCTGCGCGCGATTGCGACCTTCTGCTGCTGTCCGCGCGACAGCTGCTTCATCGGCTGGTCGATCGTGTCGAGGGGCAGGCCGAGCCGATCCAGGATCTCCATCACGCGGTCACGCGTGCCGGCGGCCCCGCCGCCGTAGAGGCGCGCGGCGTAGAGCATGTTTTCCCAGGGGCTCAGCTCCTTGAAGAACGCGGCTTCCACGGAGACGCGGTTGACGTGGCGCCTCACCGACAGCGGTTGGGCGACCACGTCCCACCCGAAGACGGTGGCGTTTCCGGAGTCGGGCGTGAGCAGAGTCCCGAGGATGCGGATGAGGGTCGACTTGCCGCTGCCGTTCGGACCGAGGATCCCGGTCACGCCACCCGCCTCGACCACCAGGTCCAGCTCGTGCAGGGCGACCTTGTCCTTCCATTCGCGGCGCCACCAGGGCGCGCCGGCTTCGCGCTCGCGGCGCCGGAACGTTTTGCTGATCCCGTGGATCTCGATTGCGGTCATTGCTTTCTCTCCTGGTATTTCAAATTCCATCCCCCCACCCGGCCCTTTCGGGCCGACCTCCCCGGCGAGCGGGTAGGTACAAAAAAAAGGACCGTGCGGTGCCCAACTACCGCACGGTCCTCTGTCGGTGCTTTTCTGGTTTCTAGGTTCTTAGTACCGGAACAGACTCAATGTGCGGTCAGAAGGCACACTCCGCCCTCGTTGGCGAAGCCCTTCATCAAACCGCCCATTGCACAATCCTCAATCACGCGTTGGATACACCCGGATGGGTGTAATACGCCGCCTAGCCTAATCGCCATCAACGATCAAGTCAAGACGCGACCTGGTCCAGCACGAAGGCGGTGATGAACGCCTCTTCACGCCACGATTCGTAGCGGCCGGACGGACCCGAGTGCCCCGATCCCATCTCGGTCTTCAACAGCAAGGTGCTTTCACCGCGCTTCAGGGAACGCAGCTTCGCGACCCACTTCGCGGGCTCCCAGTACGACACCCGAGGATCGTTCAGGCCCGTGGTGACGAGGAGCGCCGGGTAATCCGCGGCGTGCACGTTGTCGTAGGGCGAGTAAGCCTTTATGTACTGATAGAAATCGGCCTCGGAGGGGTTGCCCCACTCGTCGAACTCGTTGATCGTGAGCGGCAGCTTGTCGTCCAGCATGGTCGTCAGCGCGTCCACGAAAGGGACCTGCGCTACCGCGCAGGCGAAGAGGTCGGGGCGCATGTTCAACACTGCTCCGATGAGGAGGCCGCCGGCACTGCGGCCGCGAATGGCCAGCCGGCGCGGATTGGTGTAGCCGAGCTCCACGAGACGCTCGGCGCAGGCGATGAAATCCGTGAAGGTGTTGGTCTTGCGGAGGAACTTGCCGTCCTCGTACCACTCCCTCCCCATCTCGCCGCCACCGCGAACATGGGCGATCGCAAAAACAAATCCGCGGTCGAGCATGCTCAGGCGGGCGGAGTCGAACATGGGGTCGCTGGACAGCTCGTAGGCGCCGTACCCGTTGAGCAGGGCGGGGTTGGAGCCGTCGCGCTTCAAGCCGCGCCGGTAGACGACCGAGATCGGGATCCGAACGCCATCCGGCGCGGTGGCCCACAGGCGCTCGCTCACGTAGTCGGCGCGGTCGTAGCCGCCGCCCACGGGCTGCTCCTTGACCACCGTCCGCTCGCGCGTGCGCATGTCGTAGTCGACCGCGGAGAAGGGAGCGGTGAGCGACGTGTAGTAGAAGCGCATGACCACGCTGTCGTAATTCGGGTCGGATCCCGGGAAGGCCGTGTACGCCGGGTCCGGCTGGTCGACTGTATGGAGCTCGCCCGTGGCGAAATCCAGAACCTCGAGCAGCTGAAGCCCTTCGGACCGCTCGCCGAGGACGACGTGCCCGGCGTGCACGTCGGTGAAGTTGAGGCGTACGCCGGGCCGTTCGGGCACCACCTCCGTCCACGACGGGCGGCCGGGGCTGGCGACCGGCGCCGCCATCAGCCTGAAGTTGCGCGCGCCGTCGTTGGTCAGGATGAGAAACCGGTCGCCCTGGTGGTCGATGTTGTACTCGATGCCGTGGCGCCGGGCCTCGACGAGCACGGGCTCAGCCTGGGGTTGGTCGCTGGGGATGAACAGGCTCTCGCTGGTCACCTGGCTAGTGCTGGTGAAGATCACGTAGCGCTCGCTCTTCGTCTGCTCGACGCTCAGCTCGAACCGCTCATCGTCTTCCTGCATGACGAGCACGTCGTCCTCGGTCGGCGTGCCGAGGACATGGCGCCATACCTGGTATGGCCGCACCGCGGCGTCCGGCATGAGGTAAAAGAACGTCTTGCTGTCGGCGGACCAGGCGGAACCGTAGTACACGCCGCGGATGACGTCGTCCAGGTCCTGGCCGGTCGCCAGGTCGCGGAAGCGGAGCTCGTGCCGCTCCGAACCGTCGAGGTCCACCGCGTATGCGAGCAGCCTGTCGTCAAGGCTGCGCTCGACGTAACCGAGGTCGAAGTATTCATGGCCCCTGGCGAGCTCGTTGCCGTCGAGCATGACCTCTTCCGGGGCCTCCATCGTGCCGCGCCGCCGGCAGTAGATCTCGTAATCAAGGCCTTCGGCGGTCCGGGTGTAGCTCCACCAGCCCTTGTAGAGGGTCGGCGCCGAGGTGTCCGTCTCCTGCACCCTCCCGACGATCTCGCGGTAGAGGGTCTCCTGGAGGGGCAAAGTGGGCGCCATCACGGCGTCGGCGTAGGCGTTCTCGGCCTCCAGGTAAGCGCGCACCTCGGGGTTTTCCTTCTCGCGCAGCCAGTAGTAGGGGTCCACGCGACGATCCCCATGGGCCGCGAGGACCCTGGGCCGGCTTGCTGCGAACGGAGGTTCGGGCGCTAGGAGGGCTGCTTTCAACTCTCGATCGAGTCTACGGACCGGCCGCGTTACCTGGCGCGGCCCCCGGGCGTGTTGTCGGTGATGCATCTGAACCGATTTCTAGCGACGCCTTTGCTCGTCGTCGCGGTGGCGTGTGGCAGCGCTGCGGCCACTCCCGCGAGCCGCATGATCGATCTTGTTGAGAAGGATGCCGCGAGCACTGTCCAGGTGCGGGCCGGCGATACGGTGCGCGTGCAGCTGGTGGAGAGCTTCGCGGTGCCCGGCTCATCACTGGTGTGGGACGTCACCAGCACCGATCCGGCAGTGCTTTCGGGAATCAAAGCTGAGCGAACGCCCCAGGTTCGCAGCGGCCCCGGAGGCACCGACACGTATACAGCGCTGTTCAAGGCTGCCGGCACGGGCCAGGCCACGCTCACCCGCACGGAGCGACCACCTGTGAGGCCATGGCCAAGCAGAGTTGCCCGGATCGCAACTTCACGATCAGCGTCGTAGTCGCCGGCTGACAAAGAAAAGGCCGGACGGCGGTCTCCGGCCGGCCTTTCTGTGCGGTCGTTACTACTTTCCGGCCTTCATCTTTTCGAGGAGCTCGGCCAGCCGATCCATCGAGTCGTCGGATCCTCGCTTCATGCCCGAGGCGACCATGCCGTCTCGGTCCGCGACCGACTGGAAGACCGCCTGCTGAACCACTCGGGTTTTGTCGCCGAGCGGCTCGAAGGTTGCGGTCTGCATGAGGACGTGGCCCGGGACGCCTTCGAACTCGAACGTCGCCACCGTTCGCTCAGGTGAAACGACGTCGTGGTGAACGCCTCGGAAGGCGAACTCGTTGCCGCTGCTGTCGCTCTGGACGATGCGCCACTCGCCGCCTCGGCGTGCATCGAACTTGTCGATCCGGTTCGTGTACTCCCGAGGGCCCCACCACTGCGCGAACAGCTTCGGGTCGGTGTACGCCTTGAACACAAGCTCGCGCGGCGCGTCGAACACCCGCGTCATCACGATCTCGAAGCTTCCCGGTTCGATCAGGTACTCGGTCTTCGACGTGGTGCTACCTCCCGCCTTCTTCTCCGCCATCTGAATTCCTCTCCTTTTTCAACTGCTCGAGATATTCGTCGAGACGCTCGAAGCTTTCGTCCCAGAATCGCTTGTAGTCCCCCACCCAGTCGGCAACCTCCTTCAAGCGCGGCGCCTCGAGGCGGCATGGCCGCCACTGGGCGTTGCGCCCCTGCGTGATCAGCCCCGCCCGCTGCAGCACCTTCAGGTGCTTCGAAACCCCAGGCAGGCTCAGGTCGAACGGCTGGGCCAGCTCCGTGACGGAAGCCTCGCCCGCGGCGAGCCGGGCGAGGATCGCCCGCCGCGTCGGGTCGGCGAGAGCGCCAAAGGTGACGCTCAGGTGGTCTGCCGGAGCTATTCTACTCATTGGTTAATTAACTACTTAGAAGAATACACGCCACGCGGCGATGTTGTCAATTCCTGGAAACGATCAGCTCAGGTGCCCAGAAAGAATTCGGTCAGGACGGGAGCGATCGCATAACCGTAAAACGGGACTCCATGTTGGCCGCGAGCTCTCCCATGGGCCCGAAGCCGCGATAGGCCCCGGCGGCATCCACCAGGACGAGCGCAGGGCCGGCGCCCACCCGCGTGAAGGCGATCGACGTTCCATCGGGCGAACTCACCTTGCTCGAGAGCTCTTCTGTCATTGGTTCATCGTGCGATAGCGGAGGTACACGACCCCGCTCCCGAAACGATGCTCGTCAAGAAGCTCCAGCTTCAAGAGCACATCGTCCGGGAGCGATCGGGTTCCACCACCGACAAGGATCGGAACGAAAAACAGCTGGAATTCGTCGACCAACCCTGCCTTGATCGCCTGCCCCGCGAGCTCCGGGCCGCCCACGGTTATGTCGCGTTCCGCGGCCGCTTTCAGCGTTCGTATCCCTTCGGGATCGAGGTCACCTTCCAGCCGTGTCCTGGCGGTGGATACCGTTGCCAGCGTTCCGGAGTAGACGACCTTGTCGGCCGCCTGCCAGATCGCCGCGAAGTCCCTCATGACGTGCGACTCGTCCGCGAGCAGGTCCGGGTTTTCCCAGAAGCGCATGACCTCGTACATCCGGCGCCCATAGAGGTAGGTTCCGACCGGCCGCTCCAGGTCGTTGACGAATGCGTGCAGCTCGTCGTCCGGCGCGGCCCAGTCGAAGTTGCCCGTCTTGTCCGCGATGTAGCCGTCCAGAGAAGCGATATTCGAGTAGATCAGCTTGGCCATGGAAATGGATTCTGGAGGATCGCAGGACCCGCCTACTTGCGACCTCCGGTAACCCCCGGTCTATTCCGCAGGAGGATCACTGCGAACGCCGACCACAAGGCCCCCTTCGACAAACCGGCCACGAGAAGGAACCATCCGAGCCACGCTGGAGCTCCGTTGGCGGGGTGCGCAATCATCCCGATTCCGTACCACGCAAGAAAAGCCGCGACGCCCAACATCACGGTGACGGTCAGAGTGACGCGAAGTCCGACCAGCGGTCTATCCCCTGCGGCGCCTGTTGACGAAATGCATGATTGCTTCGTTAGGGATAACGCCTACCTCACGCGGCTCTGCAAGGCGGCATGATCGGTGAGGGCTGTACATTTCGATTCGTGACGGCCTCCCCCTTCAATGAGAAAACGGTCGCGGAGTTCCACGCCAAGAACGGGCGTGGCGTCGGTATGTGGGGGGACAACGCCCTCCTGATGACCGCCCGAGGGGCGAAGAGCGGGGACGCGATCACGACCCCGCTGGTTTTTGGACGAGACGGCGATGACTATGTCGTCGTGGCGTCAAAGGGCGGAGCGCCTCACCACCCGCTGTGGTTCGGGAACCTAAAGGCAAATCCAGTCGTTGAGGTCGAGGTGGCCAACGGCAACAAGGTCGAGAAGTTCAAAGCGCACGCTCGCGTGGTGGACGACCCGGCCGAGCACGCGAGGCTCTACCACGAGATGTCGAGGATCTGGCCTTCGTTTGGC
>DAITQH010000090.1:0-8923 GCA_036833175.1 Candidatus Dormiibacterota bacterium | reverse complement strand
GGTTCCGGCATCTGGTCGTAGACGGTGCGCAGGATCGGCGCCATCTTCTGCGAGACGCGACCCGAGACGATCATGAGGTCCGATTGGCGTGGCGAGGCGCGCATGGCTTCAGAGCCGAAGCGGGCGATGTCCACACCCGCGGTCGCGGTCGCGATCATCTCGATGGCGCAGCATGCGAGACCGAACTGCGCGGGCCACACGGAGTTGCCACGGCCCCATCCGACCAGCTTTCCGATGGTCGTGGTGAGGACGTTCTGACCCATGGACTCGGCGAGGTCTTCTAGTCCCATTCCAACCCTCCCTTGCGCCAGATGTGCGCGAGGGCGACGAGGAGGATGCCCATGAAGACGCCCATCTCGATCAGGCCGAACCACTTGAGCTGGCGCAGCAGCACCGCCCAGGGGTAAAAGAAGATGGCCTCGACGTCGAAGATGATGAAGAGCATCGCTGTGAGGTAGAAGCGCACCGACATGCGGCGGTGGGCAGGGCTGTCGGGGATGATTCCCGATTCATATGGAGCGAGCTTGGCTTTGTACGGTTTGGAAGGGCCGAGCACGAAGCTCAACGTCACCAATGCTCCCAGGAGTCCGAGAACGATCAGGACGAAGATCAGAAGTGGGACATAGCTCTCGAGCAAGTTTCCGAAGCGGCCTCACACGTCAGGGGACTTTTGGGAACGGCTTAATTCTATATGTGCCTTCAATACCGGGCAGGCAGGCCTGCCCGGTGGGGGAGTAACACGTTGTCGGTTGGGGGCCTTGAATTGAAGCGCGAAGTGACGGCCGGAATGAATCCGGCCTAGAGCTCCACCTCGTCTAAATTTGTCAGGCGTCCTTGTGGTGATGCTCGATTTTCGTCCCGCGTGAGAGCGTCGCGTGGATCGGGCAGTAACGGTTGCACGCCATGTCCAGCGCCTGCTCGACCAGGTCCTTGTCGTACTTCCCGTCCCAGCCGATGTGAAAGGTGACGTCGATCTTGTTGAAGGCGCGCGGCCATTCCTTGTCCTGCTCGCCCTCGACCTCCACCTCCAGCGACTTGACCGGCTGCTTGAACTTCTTCAACAGCAACACCGCGTTGAGACCGGTGCAGCCGCCCAGCGCGCCGAGCAGCATCTCGGTCGGGCGCATTGCAGAGTCGTCGCCGAAAACGGGCGGCTCGTCGATCGCGGCGGAGTGGCCCGACCCGGATTCGATGTCGAACCGCACCTTCTGCCCCGCCCACTTCGCGGTCACCTTCGCCATGACCGGAACAATAGACTCAGCGGCGTGCCCGACGACGTACGGTCCCGATTCGCGCCTGTGGCCGCCAACTACACGCGGTCGACGTTCCACGCGTCCTCAGAGCGGTTGCAGGAGGTGGTCGACCTCGCGCGGCCCCAGCCGGGCGACCTCGCACTCGACGTGGCGACGGGCACCGGCAACACAGCTTTCGCGCTGGCGCCGTACGTCCGCCGCGTCATCGGTCTCGACGTGACGAGCGAGATGCTCGACCAGGCGCGCCGACTCACGGCCGAGCGAGGCGTCAAGAACGCGGACTGGGTGCTCGGCGACGTCGCGGACCTGCCGTTCCCCGACGACACCTTCGACCTCTACACGGTGCGTGCAGCGCCCCACCACTTCAAGGAGATCGACGCCTTCCTGCGCGAGGCCTTTCGAGTGCTCAAACCTGGAAGGGATGCCGCCTTCATCGACTGCTCCCCACCCGCGGCCGCGCGTGAGCTTCTGCATGAGGTGGAGGTGAGGCGCGACCCGTCCCACGTCAAGGCGCTGACGCTCGAGGAGTGGGGGGCGCATTTCGAGCGCGCGGGTTTCCAGTTGGAGGTCGCGTCGTTGCGCGAGCTCGATTGGGATTACGACGAATGGATGGGCAACATGGCGGTCGATCGCGCGCTAGCTGAAGAGCTCGCCGGCGTCATCGAGGCCGCGCAAGGCGAGGCGCTGGCGCAGCTGCACCCGGAGCGGCGCGAGGGGAGGCTGCGGCACGCGTACTGGCACTGCTTGATCCGAGCCCACAAACCCGGATGAGTCGGGAGCTTGCAGCTGGAGAGCTCGTCCTCCTGGTCGACAAGGTTGGGCGCCGGCACCGCGTGCGTCTCAAAGCCGGCGAGCGGCACTCCCTCCACAACGGCGTCATCGACCACGATTCGCTGATCGGCCACCCCGAGGGCGTGATCGTGACCACGCAGATGGGTGCGCGAATGCTGGTCGTGCGACCAACCTTCGCGGAGCAGGTCACCGGGCGCCAGCGCCAGGCGCAGCCCATCTACCCGAAGGACCTGGGCGCGATCCTGATCGGCGCCGACATCCACCCGGGCGCAAAAGTCCTGGAGGCAGGCACCGGAACGGGTGCGCTAACCCTGGCGGTGCTGCGCGCGATTGGTCCCGAGGGCCGCCTCGTGAGCTACGAGCAGCGGGAGGAGTTCCAGGAGGCTGCGAGAAAGGCGATCGTCGAGACCCTCGGCGGATTGCCGGAGAACCTGACACTGAAGCTGGGCGACGCCTATCTCGGGTTCGAAGAGCGGGACATCGACCGTGTGCTGCTGGACCTCCCCGAACCCTGGCAGGCGGTGCCGGGAGCCAAGCTGGCCCTCCGTCCGGGCGGGATCGTGTTCGCCTTCAGCCCCAACGTGAGCCAGGTCCAGCGGTTCTTCGACTGCCTGCGCGAGGTCCGCGGCTTCGGGATGCTCGAGGTCTTCGAGCTCCTGCAGCGAGGGTGGACCGTGCGCGGCCGCAGCCTGAGACCGTCCCACCGCATGGTCGCCCACAGCGGGTTCCTGTGCTTCGCCCGCCGCCTGGCCGAGGACGAGCTGTTCGAGCCGGAAGGCGAAGGCTTCCGGTAACCATCCCTGGTCGGCCCCCGTTTCACCTGGGTGAGGCGCCGCGCCACGCTCGTAGTCCTGCCGATCGTCACAGCTCTGGTCCTAGCAATCGGCGCCTCTCTCCTGATCTTTCACCACGCGCTCGCCCTCGCACTGGACCCGGGTTCGAACGGCTGCGGCGGAGGGTAGCCCGGCCGCCCCGCTTCACATGAGCGGCTAGGATTTGGGGCGATGAGCTCATTCGGCGACGGCTCGCGTAAGCCGGTCCAGGTCACAGTCACCGGGGCCGCCGGCCAGATCGGGTACGCGCTTCTGTTCCGGATCGCTTCAGGCCAGATGTTCGGTCCCGACCAGCCGATCGTGCTGCGGATGCTCGAGATCGAGCCGGCCATGAAAGCCCTCGAAGGCGTGGCGATGGAGCTCGACGACTGCGCCTTCCCGCTCCTGCACGACATGGTGCTGACGAGCAAGACGGAGGAGGCCTTCGACGGCACGAACTGGGCCTTGCTCGTGGGTTCGGTCCCGCGTAAGGCGGGGATGGAGCGCGGCGATCTGCTTTCTGTGAACGGTGGAATCTTCGGGCCGCAGGGCAAGGCGATCGGAAAGCGAGCCGCGAGCGATGTCCGGATCCTGGTCGTCGGCAACCCCTGCAACACCAACTGCTACATCGCGCGCTCGAACGCGCCCGAGATCCCGGCCGAGAGGTGGTTCGCAATGACCCGGCTGGACGAGAACCGGGCCAAGATCCAGCTGGCGAAGAAGGCAAAGGTGCCGGTCAAGGTCGTCTCGAACATGGCGATCTGGGGCAACCACTCGGCGACTCAGTACCCCGACGCCCGGAACGCACGGATCGCTGGCACGGCGGTCTACGACGTCATCTCCGATCACCGCTGGCTGAAGAAGGAATTTATCAAGGAAGTCCAGACGCGAGGCGCGAAGGTGATCGAGGCCAGGGGCCTGTCGTCGGCGGCATCTGCGGCCAACGCGGTGATCGATTCCGTGAACAGCATCCGCAATCCGACCCCGTGGGGCGACTGGCACTCGCTAGCGGTGGTCAGCCACGGCGAGTACGGGGTGCCGGAATGGCTCCAGTTTGGGTTCCCGGTCCGCTCCGACGGGACGAGCTGGGAGGTCGTTCCGGGCCTGGAGCATGACGACGACGCCAAGGAACGGATCCGGATCACCACCGAGGAGCTCATTCAGGAGCGCGACCTGGTCAAGGAGCTCGTCCCGAGCTAGGTCCGCCGGTTCCGCACGTGTGGCGCCAAACGGGCGTCTGCGACCGTCACCATGCGCACGTTTGGCGTCAGAGGTGCGCTTCGGGTATCTAATCTGATCCAGTGGGCGTCACCCTCGACCGGCATAGCTTTCCCTTCACCGCGATCGTCGGCCAGGAATCCATGAAGCTGGCCCTGATCCTCAACGCCGTCGTGCCGACGATCGGCGGGGTGCTCATACGCGGCGAGAAGGGGACCGGCAAGTCGACCGCCGTTCGCGGCCTGGCCCGGCTCCTGCCCGAGCACGAGGTCGTCGAGGGCTGCCATTTCGGCTGCGACCCCACCGACCGTGAAGCCCTGTGCGCCGACTGCCGGCGGAGACTCAAGGCCGCAGGTGTTCTGCCTTCCCACAAGCGCCGCATGCGCGTGGTCGAGCTGCCGATCAACTCCTCCGAGGACCGCGTTGTCGGGACCATCGATATCGAGGCCGCCCTGCGCACGGGGACGAAGCGCTTCGAGCCCGGAGTCCTCGCCGACGCCAACCGGAACATCCTCTACGTCGACGAGGTCAACCTGCTCGACGACCACATCGTCGACGTGCTGCTGGACGCCGCGGCGATGGGCGTCAACGTGGTGGAGCGCGAAGGCGTCTCGTTCGCCCACCCCTCGCGCTTCATCCTCGTCGGCACAATGAACCCCGAGGAAGGCGAGCTCAGGCCTCAGCTGCTCGACCGGTTCGGGCTCTGCGTCGACATCGAGGGCATTCGCGACCCGGACCAGCGCGTGCTCATCGCCGAGCGCGACGCGGACTTCAAACGCGGAGACCACGAGTTCGCAAACGAGTTCGCGGCCGCCGACCACAACCTCGCGCGGGCGCTCGCGGAGGCAATCGAGGCGGTGAAGGGCGTTCGCGTGACCCATGGCCATGCACGCCTCATCTCATCCATCTGCGTCGAGGCGGCGGTGCTGGGACACCGCGCGGACGTCGTCATCGACCACGCCTCGCGCGCCCTGGCGGCCTACCGCCGGCACGCCACGCCAAACCGTGAGGACATCTACGACGCCGCCGCCCTGGCGCTTGCCCACCGCGCCCGACAGCCTTTGCGCAGGGACCAGGACGAGACCAGCTCGGCCGAGCAGGGCGACGAGCAGGAGGGCACAAAGCCGTCGGAGTCGGAGCCGGGCGACCCCCAGGCCTCGGAGAGCGAGTCCTCGGCGGAAGCCTCGGCCGACGCGAGCGCAAGCGCCTCCGACAGCGGCGAGCAGACAGCCGGGAGCGACCAGGGAATGACGACCGGCGGCTCGAGCGGACACGAGTCGTCGCCGGATGCGCTGGAGACCTTCAACCTCAAGCGCATCGACCTCCCGCGGCAGCGCCGTGTACGCAAGCAAGGAGGCAAACGGGCATCGAGCCAGACCGCCGACCGCCGCGGCCGGTATGTGCGCGCCGTGCCGAAGGCGAAGGTCAACGACCTCGCGATCGACGCCACGGTGCGCGCCGCCGCGCCGATGCAAAAGGGGCGGGGACGGCTGCCGGGCGAGCGACTGAGGCTGGAGCGCGAAGACCTGCGCCAGAAAGTCCGAGAGCGCAAGATCGGCAACCTCATCGTGTTCGTCGTCGACGCCTCGGCCTCGATGGACGCCGAGCAGCGCATGGCCGCGACAAAGGGCGCGATCCTCTCGCTGCTGCAGGACGCCTATGTCCGGCGCGATCGCGTCGCCGTGGTCATCTTCAAGAACCGGACCGCCGAGGTGGTGCTGCGTCCCACCTCCAGCGTGTCGCTGGCGCGGCGTCGCCTCGAGAAACTTTCGGTTGGCGGGACCACGCCGCTCACGCACGGCCTGATGGCGGGATACAAGGTCGTCAAGACCGAACTGCTGCGCGACCCGACCGTCCGTCCTCTGCTCGTGCTTATCAGCGACGGCCGCGGCAACATCTCCATGTTCAAGGAGGAGCCGTTGGTCGAGGCTCAGAAGGTGGCGGCCCTCATCGAGTCGGAGGATATCGACGTGCTCGTCATCGACTCGGCGCGCGATTACAGCCACCTGCCGTCGGTGCAGCACCTCGCGCGGGTCGCGCCCATGTACCAGACGTACGCGATCAACGCGTGCGCCGACCTCGCCGAGCGGATGGGAGCGCGTTACTACGGCCTGTACGACCTGTCGCGGGACGAAATTGCGTCTGCGGTCGAGAGAGAGCTGGGCAGAAGCGGTCGGTAAAGATATGAGGGAAAACCCGGATGGTTTTCCCTGCGCGCAAGCGGCGATGAGGATTGGGACTTACTGATTGCATCGCACGTGCGGCTTTGCCGCAGGTGCTGCTCCCATTCCGGTATTTCGATGGGACTTGTCTCAAAAGCTGAAGCCAGACCACGATTGGGTTGTGTGAGGAACAAAGTCGCGGCTGGGTGAAACCCAGCCGCCCATGCCACGCTCGAATCACACCCCGGTAACATCGTCGCGTGGCCATAGACCGATACTCCTACCCATTCACCGCGATCGTCGGCCAGGAAGAGATGAAGCTGGCCCTGGTCCTCAACGCGATCAACCCGTCCATCGGCGGGGTGCTGATCCGCGGGGAAAAGGGAACGGGCAAGTCGACCGCGGTGCGCGCGCTGGCCAAGCTGCTGCCGGACCAGCAGGTGGTCGAAGGCTGCCACTTCGGCTGCCACCCGGACGACCCGGAAGACTGGTGCATGGACTGCCGCCAGCGAGCCCGAGCCGGAGCCCTTCCGGTCACCACCCGCCGCATGCGCGTCGTCGAGCTGCCGATCAACGCCTCGGAGGACCGCGTGGTGGGCACTATCGACCTCGAAGCGGCGTTGAAGGAGGGCTCGCGTCGCTTCGAGCCCGGTGTGCTGGCCGAGGCCAACCGCAACATCCTCTACGTGGACGAGGTCAACCTGCTCGACGACCACATCGTCGACGTGCTGCTGGACGCCGCCGCAATGGGCATCAACACCGTCGAGCGGGAGGGCGTCTCGGTGTCGCACCCGTCGCGCTTCATCCTCGTCGGCACCATGAACCCCGAAGAGGGTGAGCTCCGCCCGCAGCTGCTCGACCGTTTCGGGCTGTGCGTCGATGTCGAGGGCATCCGCGATCTCGACCAGCGCGTCGCGATCGTCGAGAAGCGCGCGGTTTGGGAAGACGACCCCAACCTCTTCTACGAGCAGCACGCCGAGTCGGAGCAGGGCGTGCGCTCGCAGATCGCCGAGGCTATCGCGACCTTCCCCGAGGTCGAGCTGCCGCGCGAGATCCTGCGCCTGATCGCCCAGATCTCGATCGCGCTCGAGGTGGACGGCCACCGTTCGGACCTCGTCTGCGCGCGGGCCGCGCAGGCGAAGGCGGCTTACGACAGCGTGGAGAAGGTCAAGGTGAACCACGTCGGCGAGGTCGCCGAGATGGTGTTCGCCCACCGCGTGCATTCGGTGCCGTTCGGCAAGGGCGGTCCGAATCTCGGCGAGGTGATCACCCGCATGATCGGCCAGGCTTGAGCGCCTCGACCGAAGAGACGATCAAAGCTTTCAACGACGCATTCGGCCGGCACGACGTCGACGCCGTGATGGCGCTCATGACCGACGACTGCATCTTCGAGAACACGCTGCCTACGCCTGACGGCGAGAGACACGTCGGACAGAAGGCCGTCCGCGCGTTCTGGACCAGGTTCTTTCACGACTCTCCTCGCGCGGCCTTCGAGACCGAGGAGATGGTGGTCGCCGGCGATCGCGCGACGGTGCTGTGGCGCTTCGACTGGGGCGACGGCCACATCCGTGGCATCGACCTATTCAAGGTGCGCAACGGAAAAGTCGCGGAAAAGCTCTCGTACGTGAAAGGCTAACGCCACCGGAATTTCGCACGTTTGGCGCCAGCCGTGCGGATTAGCTTTTCGGATTCCGCACGTTTGGCGCCAGCGGTGCGTTTCGGCTCCAAATTCAGCGCGCTGCGGACCTGCGCCACGACGACCTCCGGGCGCTGGTGGATATCTGTCGCAGTGAACCGCAGGAGCCGGAAACCGGCGTTGATCAGCAGGTTCTGCCTGCGGTTGTCTTCTACCAGCTGGTCCCGGTGGTTAGCACCGTCGTACTCAAGGATGAGTCGCGCCGCGCGATAGTAGAGATCGGCTCTGCCCAAGAATCGCTGCTCATGGTCACGGAGATTGGTCTGCACTTCGGGGCACGGCAATCCTGCCTGGATCAACAACCAACGCAGTCGAGTCTCCATCGGCGATTCCGCCGCAGTCGCAAGCGAGGCAAGCGAGCGTAGCCGGTGAGCACCGGCGCCACCTTGGGCAGCATCTGCGTGTCGCCTTAGATCGTCCGCATCGGTAAGGCCCAGATGGACGGCCATGTCGACGGCGATCAATGCGTCGACCGCCGGCAGGCGCAAGCAGAGATCACGCAGAGTGCGGTTCAGTGCGGTCGCGCGCAGGCCACGGGTTGTCGCGACGTCACTCGCCGAGAGCTGGCAGCGGCGGACGCTCACTCCCGCACGCGAGCGGATACTCGAGCCAGGTGAAACGATGATCTCCACGGGATCGGTCGGAGCGAGATCGAGACCAAACATCCAGGCTGCGGTTGCCCCGGCGAATACGGCCTCCGGCGGCAGCAAGCGATATAGGGCCGAAAGCTGCAGCCACGGATCTTTGCGCAAGCCTTGCCAGCAGTAAAGCTCGGCGCCCACGCGTCGCCAGACTTTTCCTCGTAGGGAACTCAATGTGAGCCCGGCCCGACGCGCTTCTTCCAGCGAGAAAGACTTCTTGGTCAATGCGGCCGGTATAAACGGCGTTCGGGACACGCGAGCACGATGCCGTGGTGGCGGGGTTTCGCCAACCCATCCTGTTAACGCCCGCCATTCCGCACGTTTGGCGTCAGACGTGCGCATTAGCCCT
>DAITQH010000089.1:0-9001 GCA_036833175.1 Candidatus Dormiibacterota bacterium | reverse complement strand
ACCAGTACGCTGCGGCGTGCGCAGCGGTGGGAGTCTCCTAGGTCTTCTAGCCGCCCCTCACTCACACGGACGAGGTGGAGCTTTAGGCCGGATTTACTCCGGCCGTCACCCGGCCATACATTTCCAGACTCCTGCAGGCCTGGCAAGACACAGGAGGGGGTCCCGTGGGGGAGGACTTGCTTGACCCCTGTCTTCTCCGCGCGCTGCCAGATGTCATAGCTCTCATCGGCAGTGCGGCCGAGCGGCTTCTCGCAAATCACATGCTTGCCTGCCTCTGCGGCGGCGATCGTCGGCGCCGCGTGCAGGTTGTTCGGCGCACCGTTGTCGAAGAGCTGGATGCGGTCGTCTTGGACGAGCCGTTTCCAGTCCGTCGTGTAGCTCTCATAGCCGTAGCGCCGCGCCGCCTCCGCCACCGCAACCTCGTCGCGGCCACAGATCGACACGAGCCTGGGCATCAACGGCGGCGGCCACGTCATGTACTGGATCTTCCGGTAAGCGTTCGAGTGAGCCTTGCCCATGAAGGCGTAGCCCAGCATGCCGACGCCGATCTCCTTGATCTTCTTGCCGCCCGCGGAGGCGCCCATCGTGACGAAGCCGACCTGGCGCGAGGACGCGGGCAGGATTGGCCTTACTGATCGCTTTCGCTTACCCATCGCCTACCCCTTCTTGAATGCGGCGTCGAACGCCACGATCGACTCGAAGTCTACGTCGCCGTCCCCGGCCCTCTCTCTCCGCGCCCGCCTAACGGAGCTCCGCCGCCCCACCTGGGGTGCCCTGCGGGCACCACCGGTCCTCCCCGCAAGGCGGGGAGGTGAAAGGCTCGCCAGGCCTTGGTGGTGCTGAGATCGAAAGACTCTCCCAACCATGTGTGGGAATGCCCCGTGCTGGGTAAACGTTTCTTCGACATGGCAACACCGAAGTCCGAACTCCTACCAGTCCTCCCGATGGACGACGTCGTCGTCCTCCCCCACATGACGGTCACCCTCGCGGTCGAGGGCGATGACCAGAAAGCGGCCATCGAGGCTGCCCGCCAGGGCAACCGCCTCATCCTGCTCGTGCCCCGAATCGACGGCAAGTACGGCACCATCGGCACCGCCGCCCGCCTGGGCGAGTCGGCGGACCTGCCGACCGGCGCCGAGGCCTTCATGATCCGCGGCGAGTACCGCGCCCGGCTGGGCGGCGGCCAGGCCGACATCGGCGGAGCGCTGTGGGTCCAGGCCGACCCGATGGTCGAGCCGGAACCCCCGACCGAGAAGACGCTCGAGCTCGCGCGCGAGTACCGCGCCTTGTTGGAGAACCTCGTCGAGTCGAGAGGCGTCCCGCAGGTCGTGCAGTTCCTGCGCGCCGCCAAGACGCCAGGCCACCTCGCTGACCTGGCCGGCTACTCGCCGGACCTGTCGACCGAGCAGAAGCTCGAAGTCCTCGAGACGCTCGACCTCGAGCAGCGGCTCACCCTGCTGATCAAGTGGACGAAGTCCATCCTGGCCGACGCCTCGCTCAAGGAGAAGATCCGCAACGACGTCGCTGAGGGCATGGAGAAGACGCAGCGCGAGTTCCTGCTGCGCCAGCAGCTCGAGGCGATCAAGAAGCAGCTGAACGAGGGCGGCAGCGATGTCGTGTCGACCTACCGCGAAAGGGTCGTCAAGGCCGAGATGCCGGAAGGCGTGCTGACCGAGGTCACCCGCGAGCTTGACCGCCTGGAGCGGACCAGCGAGCAGAACCCCGAGTACGGCTGGATCCGCACCTACCTGGACTGGATGCTCGACATCCCCTGGAACGTGCGCTCAGAAGACAACTACGACCTCGTGGAAGCGCGCCGCATCCTGGACGAGGACCACACAGGTCTCTCGGACGTGAAGGACCGCATCATCGAGTTCCTCGCCGTGCGCAAGCTGCGCAAGGAGCGGGGTCTTGAGGTGCTGGGCGGACGCGGCTCCGGCGCGATCATCACCCTGGTCGGACCTCCCGGCGTGGGCAAGACCTCGCTGGGCGAGTCGGTCGCCCGCGCGCTCGGACGCAAGTTCACGCGCGTCTCGCTGGGCGGCATCCGCGACGAGGCTGACATCCGCGGTCACCGGCGCACCTACGTCGGAGCTCTTCCCGGCCGCATCGTGCGCGCCCTGAAAGAGGCCGGCACCAAGAACCCGGTGATCATGCTGGACGAGATCGACAAGGTCGGCAACGACTGGCGGGGCGACCCGTCGGCGGCGCTGCTCGAGGTCCTCGACCCGGCGCAGAACAACACGTTCCGCGACCACTACCTCGAGGTCGACCTCGACCTGTCTGAGGTGCTGTTCATCCCCACGGCCAACGTGTCGGAGACGATTCCTGCGCCGCTGCTGGACCGCATGGAGCTGATCCGCCTTGACGGCTACACCGAAGAGGAGAAGGTCGCCATCGCGCGCGACCACCTGCTCGGCCGCGTGATCAAGCAGGCCGGGCTGAACCCGGACGAGGTGACCATCACCGACGACGCGATCATGAAGGTGATCACCGACCACACCCGGGAAGCGGGTGTCCGCAACCTGGAGCGTGAGATCGGCAAGATCACCCGCAAGGTCGCAACCAAGGTCGCCAAGCAGGAGATGACGCCACCGGTGAACGTCACGGTCGAGCGCGTCCGCGAGTTCCTGGGCAAGCCTCGTTTCGACAACGAGGTGGCCGCTCGAACCTCAGTGCCAGGCGTGGCCACAGGCCTTGCCGTGACCGGTACGGGCGGGGACGTCCTTTTCGTGGAGGCGACCGCGACCGACAGCAATGGGCATGGCAGCACGGTCATCCTGACCGGGCAGCTGGGCGACGTGATGAAGGAGTCTGCGCAGATCGCGCTGTCCTACGTCCGATCGCACACGGACGAGCTGAACATCGAGAAAGGCGCAGCCGACAAGTCGTTCCACATCCACGTTCCCGAGGGCGCGGTGCCCAAGGACGGCCCGTCGGCCGGCGTGACGATGACGACCGCGATCGTGAGCCTGCTCACCGGACGGCCGGTGCGGAGCACGGTGGCAATGACGGGCGAGGTCACCCTGCAAGGCCTGGTGCTGCCGATCGGCGGCGTCAAGCAGAAGGTGCTGGCCGCACACCGAATGGGACTCACGGAGGTCATCCTGCCGCGCAGGAACGAGAAGGACATCGACGACGTGCCGCAGAGCGTGCGCGAGAAGATGACCTTCCACTTCGCAAGCCGTGTTGGTGAGGTGCTCGAGTTCGCGCTCGAGCCCTTGACCAGCGCCAAAAGCCAGGCGGCGTAATTGCCGATTAGCGCGACTCCAAACGGAACGTACGGCACGAAGATGCCGGGCGGGAAGTTGATGCAGAGGCTCTTCGAGCCGCTGATGAAAAGAGGTATCGAGTCCTACCGGCGGACCGGCGGAAAGAACCGGATGAGCACGATGATGAAGTTCCCCATCGTGCTGGTGACGACGAAGGGCGCGAAGTCCGGTGAGGAGCGTACGGCCACCCTCGGCGGTTTCGCCGACGGGGACGAGGCGTGGCTCATCGTGGCTTCAGCCGGTGGCGCGGCCCGCCATCCGGCCTGGTTCAACAACATGGTGAAGCACCCGGATGACATCTGGCTCGAGGTGGGCAGCCGCAAGATGAAGGTCCAGGGCCATTCGCTCTCGGGTTCCGAGCGCGAAGAGGCGCTGGGCCGGATCGCGGCAGTTTCGGCCCAATACGGCAAATACCCGACCAAGACGGATCGCGAGATTCCGGTCGTCCGCCTGACGCGCGTCTCGGGTTAGGGCGCTGCGCGCGGCCGAATAAGCAGACCAACCGCATTCCTATGAGAGTGCTGGTCCCTGACTCGCCACTCCGCGCGGAGCTGGGCGCACTCCCGGAGGGCGTTGAGCTCGTCGCAGAACCTTCGCCGGACGTTGAGCTGCTCGTGCTGGCTCACGAATTCGGGGCCGATGTGCCCGCCCTCTTCATGCTGCTGCCGGGACTTAAGGTCGTGCAGTCTTTCAGCGCCGGCGTGGACTGGCTGCTGCCGATCATCCCTCCCGGCGTTGTTCTCTGCAGCGCGGTCGGCGTGCACGACGCGTCGGTGTCGGAATGGGTGGTGGCCACGATCCTCGCCATGAGACGGCGCCTGCCCGAGTTCGGCGAGATGCAGCGCCGGAGCGAATGGAACCGCGAGGTCGCCGGCTCGCACGCGGTTGACGACCTCGAAGGAAAGACCGTCCTTGTGGTCGGTTACGGCTCTATTGGAAAGGCACTGGCTTCGCGCCTCGAGCCGTTTGGCGCGCGGGTGATTGGCATCGCCCAGCACGAGCGTCCGGGAGTGGAGCTTTCAGGAGCACTTACCCGTCTGCTGCCAGAAGCGGATGTCGTGGTGGATCTTCTTCCCCTCAAAGAGGACACCAAGCATTTCGTCGATGCGAAATTCCTGGCCCGGATGAAGCCAGGCGCTCTGTTCGTCAATGCGGGGCGCGGCGGGACGGTAGACACCAATGCCCTGCTTGACGCGTTGAGGTCCGGAAAGATTCGCGCGGCGCTCGACGTGACAGACCCCGAACCTCTGCCCTCCGACCACCCATTGTGGCTGGCGCCTAACGTCCTCATCACACCGCACATCGCCGGCGACGTCGCGCGTGAGGAGTCTCGCGCGTACCGATTCGCGGGCGAGCAGATCCGCCGTTACGCCGCCGGCAAGCCACTGCTCGGGGTGCAGACGGGGAGCTAGCATTCCGCACGTCTGGCGACAGCGAGGCCGTTCTGGCATCGCCAATACGCACGTTTGGCACCACACGTTCGGAATAGCGGCGGTCTCAGCGCGCTTTGCTCTTTTCATGGGGCGCAGCTCGCACGAAATCCTAGAGACAGCGACCACGATCGCTGTCGTTGGCGCCTCGCGCGATCCAGACAAGGCCGGCGGTTCCGTTCCAATCGGGCTGCAGCAGCGCGGATTCCGCATCGTCCCGATCAACCCTTACGCCGACGAGCTTTTCGGCGAGCGCGTATATCGCTCGCTGAGCGAGGTGCCTTTCAAGATCGATCTCGTCGACGTCTTCCGGCCGGCGCAGGACGCGCCCGAGATCGCGCGCCAGGCGGTCGCCGTGGGCGCCGGGGCGCTCTGGCTGCAGCTGAACATCCGCTCCGCCGAGGCGCGGCAGATCGCCGAAGCGGCCGGGTTGGACTACGTCGAGGATGAGTGCACGGCAGTCGTCGGCTCCCTGTACCGGATTCGAAAACAAACCGCCGCCTAGAGCGGTCGGACTTTTCAGCCCTTGCCGGCATCCCGAACGACCGAATAGATTGCCATGTCGTGCCAGGCGCCGGCTCGGTACTGCGCACCCCTGAGCACACCGTCCCGGATGAACCCAGCCTTCTCCAACGCACGTTGCTCGACGAGATTGTCAATGTCCGTTGCAGCCTCGATGCGATTGACGGGCGTTGTAGCGAAAAGGTAATCGGCAAGAATTCGCTGGGCCTGGGTCCCAAACCCGTGACCTCTCGCATCAGGAATCAAGCTGATCCCGATGTTCCAGGCGAAATACTCCGGGTTTGGGTTGTACCGAACCAGCCGCCACGACACAGTTCCGATGGGCTCGTTTTCCGGTAGGCGATCGACCATCAAAGTTCCGCCGTCCTCACCGACGAGTCCGTTCTTCTCGATCGATTCGAACGCGTTCGGCCTCGTTGCGAGGCCGAAGTCATTGAACTCGCCCGTGTAGTGCACCGATGACGACCAGAGCTTCAGCAGCCGCACGTCGTCGAGCGTCGCCCGCCGCAAGCGGACGACGTCAGCCGGCCCCGAGGTCCCAGCCTCCACCACCGATAAATTCTGGGGCGGCGAGGCTCGCGCTGCACCTACCAACCAACGCTCGGTTACTCTCTCGGCGCAATGGCACGCCGCCGCCCGCGCCGACAGCTCCGAGACCGCACCATCGAATGCGAGCTCAAGTTTAGGCTCAAGGGACCGCGTGACCACAAGAGGCTCCGGGCGGTTCTGCGCCAGCGCGGCGCTCACCTCGATGGGCGATACCGCGAAGAGAACTATCGGTTCAACGGACCTGGCGGGTCCACCCGCAACACGACGATGCGGCTGCGCGTCCTCGACGGGGGGCCGCGCGGATTTCTCACCGCCAAAGGCCCGGCCACATTTGATGGGCGTGTCAAGATCCGCGAGGAAACCGAGTTCGGAGTCTCGGACGCGCACGCCGCGCTCGACCTGCTGCTGCAGCTCGGATTCAAGGTGGCATGGGCCTATCCAAAACGCCGGACCATGTGGATGCTCGACGGCGTCGCGATCACTCTCGACGTGCTCGAGTTCGGATGGTTCGTGGAGTTCGAAGGCCCGGTCGCAGTTCTACCCGAGATGGCGCGCAGCTTCGGGCTTGATCCGGTCCGCGCCGTGCGCGAGAGCTATTCGGTGCTTGCCCGCAAGCACCTGGCCACCACCAAGAGAAAAGCCGGGAACCGGGTCGCTTAGGGCTGTCTATTCAGCCCTGGGCGGCGGCGCGGAGGCGTCTGTTTTCGCCGGACCCACCCACACGGTCTGGATGTTCACGAACTCTTTGATGCCGTAGGACGAAAGCTCTCGGCCGTAACCCGACCGCTTGACTCCCCCGAAAGGCAGGCGCGCATCCGACGCGACCATGCCGTTGATGAAGACCATTCCGGCCTCGACTCGCTCCGCCAGCTCCTTCGCCTTCTGCACGTCTGAGGTCCAGATGGCCGACCCGAGCCCGAAGTCGGAGTCGTTGGCGACCCGCAGCGCATCCTCGGAGTCCTTGACCCGGATCACCGACGCGACCGGGCCGAACGTCTCCTCGTGGTAAGCCGGCATGCCGGGCCGGACGTTGGCGAGCACTGTGGGCTGGAAGTAGTAGCCGCCACCGTCCAGGCGCTTGCCGCCCGTCAGGGCTCGCGCGCCCAGCCGCACGGAGTCGGTGACCTGGCGCTCGAGCTCCTCGACCAGGTCGGCGCGGGCAAGGGGCCCGACCTGATTGCCGCGATCCATCGGGTTCCCCACCTTGAGCGCGCCCACCGCCTTCGCCAGCCGGTCTTCGAACTCATCGGCGGCCGGCTCCTCGACGATGAACCGCTTGGCGGCGATGCAGCTCTGGCCGTTGTTCTGGTTGCGGGCGCGGCATGCGACGGTCGCGGCGGTGGCGAGGTCGGCGTCCTTGAGGACGATGAAGGGATCCGAGCCTCCGAGCTCGAGCACTGACTTCTTCAGCGCCTTGCCGGCGGCGGTCGCCACCAGCGAGCCCGCGGCCTCTGAGCCCGTCAGCGTGACTCCCGCGACACGGCGGTCGGCGATGATGCCTTCCACGGCTGCTGGGCCGATCAGAAGGGTCTGGAACACGCCCTCCGGCACGCCCGCTTCGCGGAACACCTCCTCGATCGCCAGGGCCGATTGGGGGACGTTGGACGAGTGCTTGAGCAGCATCACGTTGCCGGAAGCAAGCGCCGGCAGGCCGGCCCGGAACGCCTGCCAGAACGGGAAGTTCCAGGGCATGACCGCGAGGATCACGCCCAGCGGCTGGAACCTGACGTAGCTCTCGGACGCGGTGCTGTCGATGAACTCGTCCGCCAGCAGCAGCGCGGCGTTGTCCGCGATCCATGCGGCCGTCCACGCGCACTTCTCGACCTCGCCCTCGGCCTCGACGATGGGCTTGCCCATCTCGGTGGTGAGAAGCGCTGCGAACCTGGCCTTGTCAGCCCGCAGAACGCCCGCGACCGACCGCAGCATGCGCGCCCGGAGGTCGAGGCCGGCGTCTCTCCAGGCGTGCCGGGTGGCCCAGGCGCGCTCGACTGCGGCCTCGATTCCGGCTGCGTCGAGCTCAGGGAATGTCGCCAGCTCCCGGCCTGTGGCCGGATCGATGGATTTCAGCACCCTGTCGAATCATGGCACGATTCATCTAGTGGCCCGCGCACCCGTGAAACGCCGCCTCGACCGCCCCTCCGTCCTGCCCTCGATCCAGCCCGACCGGGTGGACGGCCGGCGCCGGGTGGTGATCGAAGCGGTGTCCCCGGAGATCGACGCCGGCCGTTTTCCCGCCAAGCGGGCCCTGGGCGAGCGGGTGCGGGTGGAGGCCGACGTCTTCGCGGACGGCCAAGAGGCCCTTGCATGCGTTCTGCGCTGGCGGCACCAGTCTTCCGAGCTCTGGCACGACGTGCCGATGGTGCCCACCGTGAACGACCGCTGGAGAGGCGAGTTCATGGTCGGCGAGCTTGGGCGGTACCTCTACACGGTCCAGGGATGGATCGACGCCTTCGAGACCTGGAGCCGGCAGTTCGCCAAACGCGTCGAGGCGGGCCAGGACATAACCCAGGAGCTGGAGGTGGCCGCGCTGATGATCGAGGCGGCCGCCGCCCGCGCGGACAGCTCTGACTCCAACCGCCTGCTGGCGTACGCGGCGGCGGTCCGGAAGGGCCGCGCGACGGCAACCTCCGCGCTTGGCGGCGAGCTGGCCCAGCTGATGGACCGCTACGCGGACAAGAGCCTGGCGGTGACCTATGCCAGGGAACTCGAGGTTGTGGTCGACCCGGAACGAGCTCGGTTTTCGGCGTGGTACGAGCTGTTCCCGAGGTCCGCTGGCGACCCCGGCGCCGGGCGCGCGCAGGGCGCATTAGATAAAGCGCGCGCGCAGGGCGCATCTTCACCAAGGCACGGGACCTTCGCGGACGTGGAGCGCCGCCTGCCGGGCATCGCCGAGATGGGGTTCGACGTTTTGTACCTTCCACCGATCCATCCAATCGGCCGCGTGCACCGAAAGGGCGCGAACAACGCGGCCATGGCGGGTCCCGACGAGCCTGGAAGCCCGTGGGCCATCGGTTCGGAAGAGGGCGGGCACAAGTCGATCAACCCGCGGCTTGGCACGCTCGAAGACTTCCGCCACCTCCTGGGCGCGGCCGCCGAGCATGGGATGCAGGTGGCGCTGGACATCGCGTTCCAGTGCTCGCCCGACCATCCATACACCAAAGAGCATCCGGAATGGTTCAAGCACCGCCCGGACGGCAGCATCCAGTACGCGGAGAACCCGCCCAAGAA
>DAITQH010000088.1:0-9096 GCA_036833175.1 Candidatus Dormiibacterota bacterium | reverse complement strand
GACCTTGCCCGTCCAGTCGTAGATGGTCGTCACTCCGTTTGCGTCGGTGCAACCGACGCCACTACTGGACGGCCAGTAGCTCAACGTGCAGTTCGCAGCGCGGATCGTGGCCAGCCTGGCCGCGTTGGAGGCGGCGGCGACGTGCCACTCGGATGGCGTGAGCCCCGCCGGCTCGAACGTGCAGGCCGGCACCACCGCGAGGACCAGCGCGCCGTTGTGCCACCCCATCGGCCACAGGGTTGATCCGGTCTTTCCTTTCGTCTCAGTGGTGGTGTAGATGTCGGCGTGGTGACCGCCGCCGCGCAGGTCTTCCACATACAGGCGCTCGCCGATGGAGGTCGCCCCGGAAAGATCCTCCACCAGCACGGCGATCCTCTGGTCGTCGGGGCTGACGGAGAAGAAGCTGACCGTCGTAGGTCCGCCGGGCACCGTGGTCACGTCCGCGGCGCTCGCCGGAGGGACGACCATCCGAATCTTAGTGTCACCGTCACGGAAGTAGACCTGGTCGTTGGTGGCGGAGACGGGCGGCGCAAGGAGCGCACCGTCGTGGGCCGAGGTGCAGAACTGGACCGATGGCGGAGTGATGGATACGGTCGCGGCCGCCGTGGCGTCCGGCTTGATCAGCTGGAGGGTGCCCGCGGACAGAAGAAGGCCGTATGTGCCGGTGAGAGGCCCGGCGCTAGCTGTGGCGCTGGGCGTGGAGGAAGAAGACGAAGACGGTGATGCGCTGGCGGCGGGTGAGCGAGACGCGTTCGGCGACCCTCCCCCGCACGAGAGCACGAGAACAGCTGCCGAAAGAAGAATGGCGCCGCGGCGCATAAGGCCGAACTGTAGGGTATGAGAAGGAACCGGGCGGTTCCTTCTGCGCGCAAGCGCGAGCAGGATCGGACTTACTGAGTGCATCGACAGGCCGGCTACGCCCGCGTGTCTGCTCATCCTCGCCGGGGGGGGACCTTTTGAATAGATACTCCTCGCCACGTTTGGGTGGCTGACGGAGGGCGAGGGGACGGCCGGAGTAAATCCGGCCTACCGGCCAAGCGAGTAAAGCCCGCCTGGGCGCTACGAGGCTTCTTTCTTGACGCCCTTCGGCCCGGGACACGCCGGATAGTCGGAGCACGACTTGAACATCCCGTACCGGCCGCGACGCTCGACCAGCGGCTTGCCACAGATTGGACAAGGCTCGTCGAGCAGCTTGGGGCCCTGGCCCGGCTTGCCGTCCTTGCCGATGTTGGCGCGGTACTTGCACTCCGGGTAGCGGGAGCACGCGACGAAAGGACCGTACCTGCCCGTCCGCTCTACGAGCTGCCCTTCCTCACACTGCGGGCACTTCTCGCCAGTCGGCTTCGCCTCGCTCAGGGCCGCGTCGCGCTTGATGTACTTGCACTCCGGATAACCCGAGCACCCGACGAACTCGCCATACCTGCCGCTGCGCTGCTGCAGAGGGCGGCCGCAGTCAGGGCACTTCTCCTCCAGCAGCTTCGGCTCGGGCAGTTCGCCATCAGGCGTCAGCGCGCGCCGGAACTTGCACTTGGGGTAGCGCGAACAGCCCATGAAGGGTCCGTACCGGCTCGCCTTGCGGACGAGGTGTCCTTCATGGCAAAGCGGGCAGACCTCGTCGGTGTCGGCCGGCGTAGCCTCTTCGGCCGCTGTGAGCATCTGCTGCAGCGGTCCGTAGAAATCGCTCACCACGGGCACCCATTCCTGGCTGCCGTTCTCGACCTCGTCGAGCCGCTTCTCCAACGTCGCGGTGTAGTCGTCGTCGGAGATGACCTTGAAGTGCTCGACCATGAGCGTGTTCACGGCTTCGCCGATGCGCGTCGGATGCAGCCGGCGTTCCTTCAGCTCGACATAGCCGTGGTCTTTGATCGTCTCGACAATCGGTGCGTAGGTGGACGGGCGGCCGATGCCACGCTGCTCGAGCTCGCGGATGAGCGTCGCCTCGGAGTAGCGCGGAGGCGGCTGGCTGAAATGCTGCTCGGGCTTGATCCCGTGGTAGTCCAGGTTCTCGTCCTGCGCGAGCTCCGGCAGATCGGCCACTCCGTCCTCGTCTCGCGGCCAGATCTTGTAAAAGCCGTCGAACGCGAGGACCGAGCCGTTGGCGCGAAAGATGAACTCGCCGCCTTCGATCTCGACCTGCGTCTGGTCGTAAACGGCGGGCGCCATGCGGCTCGACACGAAGCGCCTCCAGATGAGGTCGTAGAGCTTGAACTCGTCGGCGCTCAGGTATTGCTTGATGGACTCTGGCGTCCGGTTGACGTCCGTGGGCCGGATCGCCTCGTGAGCGTCCTGCGCGCCGGGGCTCGCCTTGACGGCCTTTGCTGTTCCGACGTACTTGTCGCCCTGCTTCTCCCTGATCCAGGCGTTGACGCGCGTCTCCGCCTCGGCCGAGATGCGCGCCGAGTCGGTGCGCATGTACGTGATCAGGCCTGTCGACCCCTCGTCGCCGAGCTCGATGCCCTCGTAGAGGTTCTGCGCGATCCGCATCGTGCGGCGCGGCGCAAAGCGCAGCCGGCTGGACGCGTCCTGCTGGAGCGTGGAGGTGATGTAGGGCGCGTTCGAGCTCTTGGTCCGTCGCTTCTTCTCCACCCCGATGACGCGATAGCTCGCGCCCTCGAGCTTGCGGAGAATCTCCTGCGACTCAGCCTCGGTCTTGATCTCGAGCTTGACGTCCGGCTCCGACGCGGCGGAGCCGCGCTGGTCCGACGCGCCAGCCTCGCCGCGCCGGCGGTTCAGCCTCGCGAGGAAATGGGCCTCGGCGCCCTGCTTGGAGAGGTCGGCGTCGATCGTCCAAGACTCGACCGGCACGAACTTGCGGATCTCCTCCTCGCGGTCGACCACCAGCCGCAGGGCAACGGAAGAGACCCGGCCGGCGCCGATCCCTTTCTGCACCTTGGCCCACAGGAACGGGCTCAGCCGGTAGCCGACCAGCCGGTCCACGACTCGTCGCGCCTGCTGGGCATTGACAAGCCGCATGTCGATCTCGCGCGGCGACTCGAGCGCTCGGCGGACCGCGTCGGCCGTGATCTCGTGAAACTCGATGCGCTTGGGCGACCGAAGGTTGAGGACCTCGGCCAGGTGCCACGCGATGGCCTCGCCTTCGCGGTCAGGGTCGGACGCGAGGATGACCCCTCCCCCGTCCTTCTTGACCGCGGACCTCAGCTCATTGATCGTCTTGCGGCGGCTCTCGACCACCTCGTAGTGCGGCTTGAACCCCGCATCCACGTCGACCGCGAGCTCCTTCCCAGGCAGGTCGCGGACGTGGCCCATCGAGGCGAGGACGTCGAAACGGTCACCCAAAAACCGCTTCAAAGTCTTCGCCTTGGCCGGGGACTCGACGATGATCAAACCTTCTGACACAGCACCCTCTTTATTCCCATCCGGCTTGGTTTAATCCCTCGGCCGGGTTCTGGGCGGGCAATCCTACGCTCGTTTTGTGCCCTTGCGCAATGCCCGAACGTAGCCTTCCTGGTGACGGCGCACAGCGCCGTCGAGCTCGAGGGCGGTGAGCCGGCCGAGCACCTCGGCGACCGGGAGCTGCAGTTTCCGGGCGATCTCGGCGGCGCTCATGGCCAGCACGTCAGAAAGGTGGGAGAGGATGCCGTCCCGCCCTGGAGCGAGGGCGACTCCCAGGACTTTCGGTGGCGCCAGCGGGTCGTCGAGCACCTCTTGCGTCGCCCCCAGCGCGGCGAGCACGTCACGCGCGTTCTGGGCCAGCCCGGCCCCGTCCCGGATGAGTTGGTGAGTGCCAACGGAAAGCGGAGAGAACACGCTGCCGGGCACGGCCATCACCTCTTTATGTAGGTCGAGCGCGGCATCGGCGGTGATGAGGGCGCCAGAACCCCCGGCGGCCTCGACGACCACGACCACGTCCGACAGGGCGGCAATCGTCCAGTTGCGGGCTGGAAAGTTGTGCCGCCGAGGCGTCGTGCCATCGGGAAACTGGCTCACGAGCGCGCCGCCGGCGGCGAGGATGTCCTCCGCCAGCCTGCTGTGGGCGGCTGGGTAGACGATGTCCACGCCTGTGCCCATGACTGCCACGGTCACGCCCCCACCGAGCAGCGCTCCCCGGTGGGCGGCCGCGTCGATGCCAAGCGCCAGCCCGCTGATCACGATCACGCCGGCTCGGGCCAGGTCGGCCCCGAGCTGTTCGGCGACGGCCTCGCCGTAGGGCGACGGACGGCGCGATCCCACGATCGCCGCGCGCGGGCCTTCGGGCGGAGGCCAGCGGCCGCGGACGCGGAGATCCGCAGGTTCAGGCCGCGACATCTTGAAGCCGGTAGCCGAGCGCTTCCAGGATGTGCTGCTCGCTGATGTGATCTGAACCGTCGAGGTCCGCCGTGGTCCGCGCCACCCTCCACGCGCGATGGAATCCACGCGCCGTCAGGCCCCGGGTGTCGGCCCAGCGTTCGAGCGTCCGCCTGGACGCAGGCTCCAGGCCCGCCAGCTTGCGCAGACGCGCGGGCTTGAGCTGGGCGTTGAGACACCCCTGGCGGTCGAGCTGGCGGCGGCGAGCAGCCACCACTCGCTCGCGCACAGCGGCCGATCCCTCGCCCGTCGGCTCCGACGCCAGCGTCTCGAGCTTGACCCGCCGGACGCCGACCTTCAGGTCGATCCGATCCAGCAGCGGTCCGGACAGCCGGCGCTGGTAGGAATCGATTCCGCCCGGCGTGCACCGGCAGCTGCGGATGGGGTCGCCGGCCCAGCCACAAGGACACGGATTGGTCGCCGCGACCAGCGTGAACCGGGCGGGATACGACACCGAGCCCGCAGACCTGGTGATGCTGACCCGCCCGGTCTCGAGCGGCTGCCGAAGCGCCTGCAGAACTGGCGACTGGAACTCCGCCAGCTCGTCGAGAAACAGGACTCCGTGATGCGCCCTGCTGATTTCCCCGGGTTGCGCGAGCCCGGTGCCTCCGCCGATCAGGCCCGCCATCGACACACCGTGATGCGGGGCCCGAAACGGTCGGGTCCAATCCAGCGGCCGCTCCCTCGGGATCTCCCCGAGAAGGCTTCGGACCTGCGCCACCTCGATGGCCTCCTCGAGCTCGAGCGGAGGCAGGATGCCGGGTAGGCAGCGCGCGAGCATGGTCTTGCCCGCGCCCGGCGGGCCGCTCAGCAGGAGGTGGTGCCCGCCGGCGGCCGCGATCTCCAGGGCGCGGCGGCCCTCTTCCTGGCCGTGCACCTCGGCCAGGTCGTGCTCGGACGTATCGCCCTCATACGCAGGACTCGAGCCGCCAGAGACGTGTGGCTGGATGATCTCGATCCCGAGCAGGTGATCCACTACTGCCTTGAGGCTCGCGCATGGGATGACGACCAGGCCGTCGACCAGCGCGGCCTCTGCCGCGTCAGCAGCCGGCACGAAGACGCGCTCGAAGCCGAGGTTGCGCAGGCCAAGCGCAGCCACCAGGACACCATCGACATGCCGGACGTCACCGTTGAGCGCCAGCTCGCCCAGGAAGGCGGTGTGCGGCGGCGGCTTCTTGCCGGCGCGCGCGAGTGCGATCGCGACCGCGATAGGAAGATCTAGGCGGCTACCTTCCTTGCGCAACTCGGCCGGCGCGAGGTTGACCGTCAGGCGCTTGCCGGGAAACTCCAGCCCGCTGTTCTTGATCGCGGAGCGCACGCGCTCGCGAGCCTCCTTGACCGAAGTGGCGGCGAGCCCAACCAGGAAGAACTTGACCTCTCCGTGAGCGATATCCGCCTGCACTTCGACGCGGCGAACTTCAAATCCGGCGAGGGTGCAGGAATCCACCGCAGCGAGCACGCACCGGAGGCTAAGTCGCGCCAGGTTGGATTTCAGCCCAGCCTGTTAAGACTCCAGGAAGGCCGCGACCTCGTCGTGGAAGGCCTGCCGCTGCTCGAAGACCACCATGTGACCCGCATCGGCGACTATCACCTCGCGGGCCCCGGGGATCGCCGCGGTGATCTCGTGGGCGCAGACCGGGCCGCAGATGAAGTCTTCTTCCCCTGTTATGACGAGGGTTGGTGCGGTGATGCTTGCCAGGTGCGTGCGCAGGTCTAGGGTCGGGAGCTCGCTGCCGAAGACGCGCTGAGCATCGCCGTTGATGGGATCGGAACGGAACGTGTCCACGTAGGCATCCTCGGCCGGCCCGTAGCGCGCGAAGTAGAAAGGCATGCCGCGGATCGCGTGGTCCCGTACCCGATCGTCGGTCGCCGAGTCAAGCTCTTCCTCGGAAGCCGCGATCGCGTCTGCGTACCAGGCCTGTCCGGACCTTTTCTCCCTGCCCGCCTTCGTCGCCGCCTCCTGCTCGGTCCCGAACCGCGCAAGCGTCACGGCCAGGACGAGGCGGCTCACACGCCCGGGATGGGCCGAAGCGTAAGCCTGCGCCACGACGCCACCGTGCGAGTAGCCCAGGAGCAGCATCAGTTCGAGTCCCAGATGCTGGCGCAGCTCCTCCAGGTCAGAGACGTAGTCGTCGAGGCGATAGTCGCCCGGATCCGCCGGCCGGTCTGACGCACCCGTGCCGCGCGGGCTGAGGATGACCAGCGTGTGGCGATCCCCCAGTCCGGCGAGGTCGCCCAGGTAGGTCGTCGAGAAACCCGGCCCCCCCGGGTGGACGATGAGCACCGGCCCGGTCCCGATCCGCTCGTAGGCCAGCTTGCGTCCGTCGCTTGTTGTGAATTTCACGTCCACCTCCCCTTCCCGGCGCAGCGCGCCGACCGTCACTCTTCCAGAAAATCCGCGACCTCGTCGTGGAAGGCCTGCGGCTGATCGACGAAGACCATGTGACCCGAGTCGCCGACGATGACCTCGCGCGCGCCTGGAATAGCGGCGCTGATCTCCGCCGCACACACCGGCCCGCAGATGAAATCGTCCTCTCCGGTGATGACAAGGGTCGGCGCCGTGATTCTCGGCAGCTGGGCTCGCAGGTCGAACGTGTTGAAGATCTCCCGGTTGAAAAGCAAGAGAGTGTCGGCGTTGATCGTGTCGGAGCGGAGCGTGTCGGCGTAACCCGCCTCCGCCTCGCCATACCGCGCGAAATAGAGAGGGAACTCCCGGAAGAAGAGGGCGGCCAGCTCCTGGTCGGTGGTGAACTTCGCCTCCTGCTCCTCCTCGAGGGCCGCCACGGCGTCCGGGTACCACGGCTGCCCCGATCGCTTGTCCATTCCCGCGCGCATGGCCGCCTCTTGCTCGGGCCCGAAACGGGCCAGCGCGGAGGCAAGCACGAGTCGTCGGACTCGTGCCGGATTGCTCGCAGCATAAGCCTGCGCCACCACGCTTCCATGCGAGTGCCCGAGCAGCAGCACGCGCTCCTCCCCCAGATGCACGCGCAGCTCCTCCACGTCGGCGACGTAGTCGTCGATCTGATAAGCGCGAGGGTCGGATGGCCGGTCCGAACCACCCGTGCCGCGCGGGTTGAGCATGACCAGGGTGAACTGCTCCCACAGTCCGGCGAGGTCGGCGAAGTAAGAGGACGAGAAGCCTGGGCCACCGGGGTGGCAGACCAGGACCGGGCCCTTGCCCATGCGCCGGTAGGTGAGCTTTCTGCCATCGCTTGTGTTGAACTTCATGAAAGTCGAGGTTCCGGGCGCCAGCGTCCGCCTTCCTCCAGGTAGCCGGCGGGCTGCTCCGTTTCGTGGCTCAGGACCAGCAGCCACCTGTGCTTCTCCGCCTCCTCGAACAACCGCGCCTTCTGTTCGAAGACACGCAGCGGTTCGATGTCCGCGGACATGTTCCATGGCACCTTGAGGTGGGGCGTCTGGCATACGAGGTCGCCTGTCACAGCGCACGCCAGCTCCCCCGAGCGGAGCACCAGGATCTGGCTCCCCGGCGTGTGGCCGCCGACGTGGCGGATGTGCACGCCAGGCATCACCTCAGCGTCTCCGTCCAGGAACTCGACCAGGTGGTTGCCATCTTCCAGCGGCGTGAAATCGTCGCGGACGTAGCCGGCCTGGCTGCGTATGTCCGGGTCGAGCGCGAAATCCCACTCGGTGCGCTGGATGAAGTGGCGCGCGCGCTTGAACGTCAGCTCGAGCCCGCCTCGCTCATCCCGTCGCGTGAGGCCGCCCGCGTGGTCCCAGTGCAGGTGCGTCGTGACCACCGCGTCAACCTCGTCGGGACGGATGCCCAGGGCCTGGAGCGAGTTCAGCAGGCCTTCCGGCTCGCGCAGCTCAACCTGCTGAGCGCGCTTCTCGCTGAGCTTGGTGCCGATGCCGGTTTCACAGACGATGACACGCCCGTTGATGCGTGCGATGAGGCACACGCAGGCGCACTCGATCATGTTGTTCTCGTCGGCGGCCTTCTGTTTCTGCCAGAGCACCTTCGGCACCACGCCGAACATGAGCCCGCCGTCCGCCTTCCAGCGACCCGACATCAATAGGTGAAGCTCGAGGTCGCCCAGCTGCATGCACCTATATGCTGCGCGAAATGGCGGTCTCAGCGATACGGACGTCGAAGCTTTCGAAAGATTACGGCGCTGGTCGGGGCCTCTTCGAGCTGGACCTAGAGGTCTCGCCCCGGGAGGTTTTCGGCTACCTCGGACCGAACGGCTCCGGGAAGACGACGACGATCCGGCTGCTCATGGACATGGTGAGACCCACCGGCGGCACCGCCTACGTTTTCGGGCTCGACTGCCACCGAGACTCGGTGGCGGTCAAGCACAAGGTCGGCTACCTGCCGGGCGACCTGCCACAGTTTGGAAGCCTGCGCGGCAAAGAAGTCGTCGCCTACCTGGGCGGGTTGCGCGGGGGCGTCGACCGGGACGCCGTGCGCAAGCTCGCCGAGCGCTTCGACCTCGACCTCGGGCGCCGCTTTCGCGAGTACTCGAGCGGCAACAAGCGGAAGCTCGGCATCCTGCTCGCCTTCATGCACAGCCCGGAGCTCCTGATTCTCGACGAGCCGACCAACGGTCTCGACCCGCTGAACCAGCAGGAGTTCTACGAGCTCCTACATGAGGCCTGCGACGGTGGCGCGACCATCTTCCTTTCATCTCACATCCTGTCCGAGGTCGAGCACGTGTGCGACCGGGTGGGGATCCTGCGCGCGGGTAAGCTCGTTCGTGTCGCCGACCTGGCAGAGCTCCGCAAGTCGGGCGAGACGAGCCTCGAGCAGATCTTCCTGAGCTACTACAGCGA
>DAITQH010000087.1:0-9126 GCA_036833175.1 Candidatus Dormiibacterota bacterium | reverse complement strand
CTAGTGTCCTGACCCATTGAAATCTTTCCGTTTGGCCTTGGCCATGATGTCGTCTGCGGTCTTTACCCATTTGAAGGGATGGCAGTCGTCATTCCAGAGGTCGAGAAAGCGCTGGATGGCATCGCGGAGCGCTTGCACGCTCTTGAATGCGCCGCGACGTATGGCCCGCGAGCTCAACAGTGAGAACCAGGTTTCGACCTGGTTCATCCAACTGCCGCTGGTGGGTGTGAAGTGCAGGTGAATCCTTGGGTGCTTGCCCAGCCAGATCCGGACTTCATCGGTCTCATGGGTGGAGGAATTGTCAAGAACCAGGTGCAGCTCTTTGCGCGGATAAGTCCTGACCACCAGCTTCAGGAAGTCCAGGAACTCGATCGCCCGGTGCCGCTCGTAGAAGCGGTGGGTCACAGCCCCGGTGGCGACATCGAGGGCTGCGAACAGGTCAGTGGTGCCGTTACGGACGTAATCGTGAGTGTGGCGCGCTACTTGGCCGGGCTTCATCGGCAGCAACGGTTGCGTCCGGTCGAGAGCCTGGATCATGGTCTTCTCGTCGACACAGAGAACCAGTGCCTTGTCGGGAGGATTCAGATAGAGGCCGACGATATCGCTGACCTTGGCTTCCAACTGGGGGTCGTTGCTGTACTTGAAAGTGCTCTCGCGGTGGGGCTGGAGGCGGTGCTCCCGCCAAATCCGTTGAACCGTGCTGCGGCTCATGCCGAGATGGTCGGCAAGTGTCCGGGTGCTCCATTGCGTACTTCCCTCAGGAGGACCTTTCAGCGTCGTCGTGATCACCCGGGCGAAGTCCTCCTCGTTGTAGGTGAAGGGATGACCGCGACCCTCGCGCTCTTCCAGCCCGGCCATCCCACCTTCGCCGAAACGCGAACGCCAAAGCCGAACTGTGGGCTGCGAACAGCCGGTGCGGGTGGCGATTTCATGGTTGGGAACGCCCTCAGCCGCGAGCAGGATGACCTTGGCTCTCTGCACATCACGCTGGGCAGTGGCGCGGCTCCCGGCCCGAGCCTTGAGGTCGATCCGTTGCTGGTCCGTGATCGGTAGTGCAGATGCCGGCCGATTGGCCACCTGACCATTGTCCGCTGCCCTTGTCTAATATGCAAGCTAATAGTGAGTCAGGACACTAGCTGGCCTGCCGCCCGCAGGGCGGGCCTAGCTGGCCTGCCGCCCGCAGGGCCTAGCTGGCCTTAGAAACAGGCTCCGTGGCGGCGGGCGGCTCCAGACGGGCATCGTCCGGCTTTCGCGCGGCGGGCAGCAGGAGGTGTAACCGCAGTTCGCCCGTGGCGTCGAAGTCAGCCCACAGCCTCCCATTCATTGCTGCGGCCAGCTCCCGAGAGATCGAGAGGCCCAGCCCCACGCCTCCCGCGGCCGCTGAGCGCGAAGGATCTGCGCGGTAGAAGCGATCGAACATCTTCTCGGGGTCGGGCTTGTGGGGGGTTGTCGCGTTGGCCACGATCACCTCCACCCCTGAGATGTTCGAAAGCGCCGTAATGCGCACCGGAGTTCCTTCCGGCGCGTATTTGACCGCGTTGTCGAGCAGGTTGTCGAGGATCTGGTGGAGGCGCTCGGGATCCGCCGCCACCGGGGGGATGTTCTTGGGCGTGGCCAGGTTCAGCTCGAGGCCGCGCTTGATCGCGCGGGGACGGATCATCTCCAGCTCCTGCTCGAGCTGACCCTGCAGGTCCACCGCGGTGATGTGCAGCGAGATCGAGCCGCCCTCGACGCGCGCGAGGTCGAGCAGCTCCTGCGCCATGCGCAGGACGCGCTCGGACTCCTCGTGGATGATCGTCGCGGCCCGGCTGCGGTCGGCCTCGCTCCCCAGGCTGCCGTCGACCATGGCCTGGCTGAAGCCGATCAAGCTTGTGAGGGGAGTCTTGAGCTCGTGCGACACGTTGGCGAGGAAATCGCGCTGCGTCTTGCGCGCGCGCTCGACGGCCTCTGCCATGCGGTCGAAGGCCGCGCCCAGCATGCCGATCTCGTCGCTTCCGCGGATCCCGACGCGGCGCGAATAGTTCCCCGCCGCGATGTCCTCTGCGGCTCCCGCCAGCTGCGTGAGCGGCCCCGTGAGCGAGCGGCTGACAAGAAGGATCAGCAGCATCGCGAGCACCAGGGCGGCACCTCCTGCCTCGAGCAGCCGCCCCGCCAGGTCGCCGGCAGCCGCAGAGGCAGCGAACGCCTGCGGCTGCGCCAGCACGACGAAGGTGGCGGCCATCGGGTCGCGCGCCGAGGCGATCCTGAAGCCGGCGGCGATGTAGGCCTGGCCGCCGAGGGTCGTTCGTGCTTCACCGACGTTGGCAACACGAGTCGAGGGAACGATCGGGATCGTCGTGACGAACATGTCGGTGCCACCGCTGTCGTAGACGACGCGCCGCTGTGAATCGAGCAGCAGCAGCCGGTTGCCGCCGAGCGTGGGAACCACGAGAGAGTTCAAGCGGTCCTCGAAATCGACGGGCAGGTCGAGGCGGCAGGTCGTGGCGCCGGGCAGCACCGCCGCAGGCCGCGTGAAGCATTCTTCGTGCTTGACCTGGGCGGTGGCGGTGACCACTCCCCTGTCGAGCTGGTCCTGGACTCCCTTGAGCTCGAGGTCGCGTACCAGCACCCAGGTCAGCAGCCCGCCCAGCAGCAGGCTTACCGCGACGATGCCTGCGGCCGCGGCCAGAAGGCGAAGTCGAAGAGTCAGCTAGCTGCCAGCTCCAGCCGGTAGCCGACGCCCCAGACGGTCTGGATGCTCGGGTCGGTGATGCTCGCCGCCGCAAGCTTCTCACGCACCTGCTGAACGTGGACGTCCACGGTGCGAGTGTAGCCGGGGAAGTCATAACCCCAGACCAGGTCGAGCAGCTCGCTGCGCTGGAAGACTCGCCCGGGATGCCGTGCAAGCAGTGCAAGGAGGTCGAACTCCTTCGGGCGGAGCTGGACCATGGCCTTGCCGTGCCGGATCTCGTGACGCTCGAGGTCGACCTCGAGCTTGCCAGCGCGTATGAGCTTCGGCTGATCGGGCTCGACACGCGCCCTCCGGAGCAGGGCCTTGGCCCGCGCCACCAGCTCTTGTGGGTGGAAGGGCTTGGTGAGGTAGTCGTCCGCCCCCACCTCCAGGCCGACCACCTTGTCGGTCACCTCGTCGCGCGCCGTGAGCATGATGATGGGCACCTGGCTCTGCTTGCGGATCTCCTTGCAGATGGTGAGCCCGTCGGAGCCGGGCAGCATGATGTCCAGGATCACCAGGTCGGGCTTGAGCTGGGTGAAACGGGCCATCGCCTGGGCGCCGTCCCCCACTCCCTCCACCTCATAGCCCTCGCGGGTGAGATAGAGGCGGGCGAGCTCGACGATATGGACTTCGTCGTCGACGACCAGGACCTTGGAGCTCAACGGAACTGACATAGCGTCAATAGATCACGAGCCCGTCAAACGGTTGTCGTAAGGACATGAGCGAAATGTAAACGCCCCCGCCGGCGCCGCCGGTCGACCCTATTTTCCCCGTTTGGCGTCGATCCGGGTCGCCTGACGAGCCGCCCCCGCGCGCTTTTCCGTGTCCGCCCGCAGCACGAGCTTCAGCGGGTTGCCGATCAACCCGAAGCGGTCGCGGATCTTCTTTTCCAGGTAGCGGCGGTAAGAGAAATGGAGCAGCCCCGTGTCATTGACGAAAATAACCACCGTGGGCGCCTCGCCGCTCGCCTGCGTCGCGTACCCGAGCTTCAAGCGGCGGCCCTTGAAGCTCGGCGGCGGGTGCGACAGAAAGGCTTCCCGCAGCACGCGGTTCAGCTCGTTGGGCGCCATCTTGATCCGGCGCTGGCCGACCACCTCGAGCGCGGCCGGCATGATATCGCCGATCCCCTCCTTGGTCTTGGCGGACACCGTGACCACGGGCGCGTACGGGGCGAACTTGAAGTTCTTCCCGAGCACTGTCCGCCAGAACGCGGGCTTGCGTTCGGCAGGCTCCACCAGGTCGATCTTGTTGACGACGATGACCAGGCCCTTTCCCGCCTCCAGGGCGTAGCCCGCCACGTGCTGGTCCTGCGCCAGGACCCCGGCCGAGGCGTCGATGACCAGCAGCACCGTGTCGGCGCGCTCCATGGCGTGGATGCCGCGCATCAGGCTGTACCGCTCGATCTGGTCGCGGTTCGACGACTTGCGCCGTATGCCCGCAGTGTCGATCAGCACGACAGGGATTCCGTCGTATATGAGCTCGGTGTCGATCGGATCGCGGGTGGTGCCGGGCACCGGGCTGACGAGCGCTCGCTCGTCGCCGAGCAGCGCGTTGAGCAGCGAGGACTTGCCGACGTTCGGGCGCCCCATGATGGCCAGGCGGTCGGCCTTCTCGTCCGCGGGCGATTCGAGCTCCGGCGGAGGAAGCGCCTCCAGCACGCGGTCGAGGAAGTCCCCGATCCCGATGCCGTGCTGGGCCGACACGAGCGACGGCTCGGCGAACCCAAGCTCGAGGATCTCGTGCGCGAAGTGTCGCTCGGTGTGCGAGTCGGCTTTGTTGGCGGCCACGACCACACGCTGCCGGGAGCGCCGGAGCAGTTGGGCGATCTCACGATCGACCGGGGTCAATCCCTCGCGTACGTCGAGCAGGAAAACGATGACCTGGGCCTGGTCGATCGCAACCTTGGTCTGGGCCTCGATCGCCGCCTGTGATTCGTCCTTCGCGGTGTCCAGGTCTAGCCCGGCGGTATCGACCACCGTGAACTCACGCCCGCGCCATTCGCCGACGCCGTACAGGCGGTCCCGCGTCAGGCCGGACTGGGGATCGACGATGGCTTTGCGCCAGCCGAGGATCCGGTTGAAAAGCGTGGATTTGCCAACGTTCGGCCGGCCGACGATGGCGACGATGGGGCGAGGCACGTGGTCAATTAGACCTGAACGAAGGATTCGCGGCCGCTAGGTACCCGTGACCTCCAGCGGCTCCTCGGTCATCTGCCTCTTGTCCCAGTCTCTTCGGGAGAACACCTTGCCCTCTCTGACCTCCCCGCCGATGCAGGAGACGATTAGATAGTAGTAGTCGGGCCAGGCCTGCTCGGTGTCCCGGATGGAGGCGTACGACGCGTGGTCCGGATGGCTGTGGTAGTAACCCACGATTTCGAGTCCGGCCCGGTCGCAGCCTTTCTCGATCGCGCGGTGCTCCAGCGGATCGATCTGGTAGGTGTCGCGCGGGCGCTCGGTGTTCGCGTTCGTAGCGCGGCGGATGTCCGTGACGTCACGCGAGCCCTTGACGGCCACGAGCATCCCGCAAATTTCGTTGGGATAGCCCTCGGCCACGTGGGCGCGCACCGCCTCCAGGGCAGAGGCGCTCATCTTCACTTGCGGCCATAAAGGCCGGTGGACAGGTAGTGGTCGCCCGAGTCTGGAAAGACCGTAACCACGACCCCTTCGTCGATCGTCTCCGCGAGCCGCCGCGCCGCCCATAACGCCGCGCCACTCGAGTGACCGACCAACAGCCCTTCGCCGCGGGCGGCCGCGCGAGCCAGGTCGTAGGCGGGCTCGGTCGGGCAGCCCCAGATCTCGTCCGCGAGGCTCGGATCCCAGATCTTCGGCACGATCGCCGTCGGGATGTGCTTCAGCCCTTCGAGCCCGTGGAACGAGTCCTCGGGCTGGACCGCGATCGTCCTGATCGACGGGTCGTGCTCCTTGAGCCGGCGCGAGGTGCCGACGAAGGTGCCGGTCGTGCCCAGCCCGGCGATGAAGTGGGTCACCCGCCCGCCCGTCTGCTCGAGAATCTCCACCGCCGTTCCGTCGTAGTGGGCTCGGGCGTTGGCGGGATTGGAGTACTGGTCTGGGTAGAAATAACTGTCGGGATCGGCGGCCACCAGCTCACGCACGAGGCGGATCGCGCCGTCGGACCCTTCGCCCGCGTCGCTGTAGACCACCTCGGCTCCGTAAGCGCTGATGAGGGTCTTGCGCTCGGCGCTCACGTTCGCGGGCATCACCAGCCTCACGCGATATCCCTTGGCCGCCGCAACCATCGCGTACGCGATGCCGGTGTTGCCCGAGGTCGAGTCGATGATCGTCTTGTCGTGGGTGAGCGCGCCGCGCCGCTCGCCGTCTTCGATCATCGACAGCGCCGCGCGGTCCTTCACCGAGCCACCAGGGTTGAACCACTCGGCCTTCGCGTAAACCTCGACCCGCGGGAACTCGCGCTCGAACATGCGAATCCGCAGCAGCGGCGTGTTGCCGATCAGCCGCGTGATCCCTGGGGTGACGAGACTCGGTGGCATTGGAAAAGGATAGAAAGGGTGGTCAGCCGGAGTAGTGGAGCAGGATCGCCGCGACGATCACGTAGATCGCTGCGAACGCGTAGCCGATCAGCGAGCGCCGGTAGACGCTGCCCCCCTCTGGGGCGAGGATGTTGAGAATCGCCTTCCCGATGAGGAAGCCGCCGCCGAGCAGCGTGACCGTGGGCGATTTTGTCAAAACCCCAAACAGCAGGATCAAGCTCGCGACCAACACCTCGAACAGCTGCAGCGCCGTGTAGACAGCCATATTCAGGCGGTGATGGCTTGCGCAAAGTCGGCGACGATGTCGTCCGAGTCTTCGATTCCGACGGAGACCCGCACCGTCCCCGGGGTCACGCCCAGCTCGGCGCGCTCCTGTGGCGTGAGCGAGCGATGTGAGGTGATCTCGGGATAGGAGATGGTGGTCTCGACGCCGCCGAGGCTGGCGGCGAAAGTCACGAGCTGGAAGCGGGACAGCATGCGCTGCACGGCCGCGCGCCCGCCGTCCAGGTCGAACGACATCATCCCCCCCGCTCCCTGGGGCAGCAGCCGCTTCGCAACCCCAAACGATGGCGAGCCCTCAAGTAGCGGATGGTGGACGCGGCCGACGCCGGGCATCTTCTGCATCGCCCGAGCAAGGGTGATCGAGTTGTCGCTGTGCCTGCGCATCCTCACGTCGAGCGTCCTCAATCCACGAAGCGCGAGCCAGGCGTCGAACGGACTCAGGGTGGTGCCCGTGCGGACAGAGCGGGCCCGCGCCGCGCCGATCGCCGTCGCATCGCCGGCCGCGACCCCCGCGACGAGATCCGAGTGCCCTCCGATGTACTTGGTCGCGCTATGCATGACCGCCGTCGCCCCGAGCTCGAGCGGCCGGCACAGGATTGGCGAAGCGAAGGTGTTGTCGACTAGAAACGGCACCCCGCTCTCGCGGGCCATGGCCGCGATGGCCTCGAGGTCCGGCACGGCGCACAGCGGGTTCGTGATCGTCTCGGCAAGCACCAGCCCGGCGCCGGCAACCGCGCGGCGCACGGCGTCGAGGTCGGCCAGGTCGACGAAATTCACCTCGTATCCGGCCGGCTCGAAATCCTGCCGCAGCAGCGCCATCGTCCCGCCATAGAGTTCACGCGTCGCGACGATGGTCACCGGCCTTGGCGCAAGGGCGAGCATCAGTCCATGCAGCGCGGCCATCCCGGATGCGCTCGCTAGACCCGCCTCGGCTCCTTCGAGCTCCGCCACCGCTTTCTCGAGCATCTCGCGGTTGCTGTTGGAGTTGCGGCCGTAATAGTGGCCCGGCCTCTCCCCTTTCGCCACCGCGTCGTAATCGTCCAGGTCGGTGTACACGTGCACCGCGGCAGGGCTGAGGTCGGGGGCAAGCGGGCTTCGCGCTTTCAGGTCGCGGCCGGCGTGCACCGCCCGCGACGGCTGCTTCATCGGGTCACCGCAGTTTGGTGCGACCGGCGTAGACGGCCGCCTCACCCAGGTCCGCCTCAATCGAGAGCAGGCGGTTGTACTTGGCGACCCTCTCCGATCGAGCGGGCGCGCCTGTCTTGATCATCCCCGCGCCCGTGGCCACCGCCAGGTCGGCGATCGTTGTGTCCTCGGTCTCGCCAGACCGGTGCGAGATGACCGAGCTGTAGCCGGAGCGGCGAGCCAGGTCGATCGCATCGAGGGTCTCGGTCAGCGTGCCGATCTGGTTCACCTTGACCAGCAGCGAGTTCGCGACGCCTTTGTCGATGCCCTGCTTCAATCGGGCGACGTTGGTGACGAACAGGTCGTCGCCGACCAGCTGGATGTTGCTGCCCAAACGGTCCGTGAGCAGACGCCAGCCCTCCCAGTCGTCCTCAGCCATGCCATCTTCGATCGAGACGATCGGGTAACGCGCGGTCCACTCGGAGTACAGGTCGACGAGGGCCGCCGCGTCGAGCGAGCGGCCTTCCCCCTTCAGCGTGTACTTGCCCTGCGAGTAGAACTCGCTCGCGGCGGGATCCAGCGCGATCGCCACGTCCCGACCGGGCTCGTAACCCGCCTGCTTGATCGCGTCGACGATGAGCTTGAGCGCGTCCTCGTTCGAGTGCAGGCTGGGTGCGAAGCCTCCCTCGTCCCCCACTCCGGTGGCGAGACCCTGCCCTTTCAGCACCTTCTTCAGCGCCTGGTAGACCTCCGAGACCGCGCGCATCGCCTCGGCGAACGTGGGCGATCCGACCGGGCAGACCATGAACTCCTGCAGGTCGACCGACGTATCTGCGTGGGCGCCGCCGTTGAGGATATTGGCCAGCGGAAGCGGAAGCGTCGTTGCGCCCTCGGTCCCGAGATGTTGGTAAAGGGGGATGCCCTTCGCCTGCGCGGCGGCGTGCGCCACGGCCAACGACACGCCAAGGATTGCGTTGGCGCCCAGCCGGCCCTTGTTGGGCGTGCCGTCCAACTCGATGAGGGCAGCGTCGAGGCCCTTCTGGTCCATCACGTCGAAGTCACGGAGGCGCTCCGCGATCTCGCCCGTCACGTGACCGACCGCTTTCGTCACGCCTTTTCCGGCGTAGCGCTTCGGGTCGCCGTCGCGCAGCTCGACGGCCTCGTGCACGCCGGTCGAAGCCCCTGACGGCACGATCGCCCGCCCGCTTCCTTTTTCCGTGTGTGCGGTGACGGCGATGGTGGGGTTGCCACGAGAGTCCAGCACCTCGAGCGCCGTCAGTCCTGTGAGGCGAGTCACCGGAGTGTCGCGACCCCAAAATCCGCCGCAGATTCGCGGCATCGGCGGCCGGAGCCAAGGAAAGGGTGGCGCGACGAGGAGCGCATCTGTGATGCGTGACGAGGAAGCGCCGGGCCCCTTGACGCAGGCTTCAGCGCCTCTCTCGGGGTCCCCGCGGAATCGCCAGATTCCGTGGGGTGAGACGGCGCCCGGCCGCCTAGG
>DAITQH010000086.1:0-9176 GCA_036833175.1 Candidatus Dormiibacterota bacterium | reverse complement strand
TACTGATTGCATCGGCAGTTTGGCTTCGCCAAAGTGCCTGCTCACTTTCCCCGGGATCGGATTTTTCTTATTAGCTACTCCTAGCGACGCTGGGCGGTGCATGCGCAAGCTAGGGACGGCCGGAATGAATCCGGCCTAATCACCACGAGGGGTCTACTGGAGCGACTCGTAGGGGAAGGCGGCGGCGAACGGCTCGTAGAGCAGCAGCACCTTTTCCATCGGGAGGACGTCGCGCATGAAGATCCCGCCGGCCGCCACGCCCGCAAACCCGACGATCCCAAGGCCATCGTGGGGCGCCGCCTGCTCCGCGCTGTCCTGCATCACCCTGAAGGCTTGGGTGCGCCCTGATTGGTTCGCGGTCGCGATTACCTCTTTCCACGCTGCCGCGTAGTTGGCAGAGGGACTGAGGGCGGCGGACGCCACGCCGACGGCGCCCAGCGCGTCAGCCGGCGCGGCTGGTTTCGGCAGTTCGGTCAAGACCTTCGCGACAGCGGCGATCTCGGCTTCGGTTTCGCCAGAGAGGGTTGGCAGCAAGCGTAGGAAGGCCGCGATCTGGCGATCGACCGGCGGAGCGGGCTGGAAGCCCGGGCCCGGCAGGACGGTCGCGAACGGGCGGTACACGACGTCGAACTGCGCCGGCTCCATCTGCTCCCTCACGAGGATCGCCAGAGCAACGATCTGCGCCGATTCCAGGGCTGCCGCCGCCGCCGCGGTGTCAGGCAGCGCCTTGTTGATGGCGAGCTGGACCTGAGAGACCCGGAACCCGCCGGTGAACGCGTTGACCATGGCCTGATCCGCACCGGACAGCAGACCGTCCAGCACCTGCTCGATCGTCGCGGTCGAGGCGCGCTGGCGCGACACGATCCGGGCGGTCGCGATCCATTCCCACTGCGGGGGACCCAGCGATTTGCTGGCCGCGACCAGGAACTGTCCCGCGTCCGAAGCGCTCAGCGGACCGCGACCTGCTCAGGCAGCATGCCCTTGGCCCGCAATTTGTCGATCGGGTGATAGGCGTCGACGATGCGCATGGTGCCGGAGGCTGAGCGCAGGACCATCGACTGCGTGTACGCGTACACGTCCTCGTAGCGGACCCCTTTGAGCAGGTCGCCGGACGTGATCCCGGTGGCTGCGAAGAAGATGTCCTTGCCCGAGCAGAGGTCGTCGAGGCACAGGACCTTGTTGGGCTTGTGCCCTTCCTTGATCGCCATCTCCTTCTCGGCGTCATCGCGGAAGTGCAGCTTCGCCTGCATGTCTCCCCCGATCGTCTTGATGGCGCACGCCGCTAGCACGCCCTCGGTCGCTCCGCCGGAGCCCATCATGCAGTGGATCCCGAACCGGGTTTCGAGCGCAGCCTCCAGCGCTCCAGCGACGTCGCCTGCGGTGATCAGCTTGATCCGGGCGCCGACGTCTCGAATCTGCGCGATCACGTCATGGTTCCGGTCCCGGTCGAGGACAACGACCGTGAGCTCCTGGACTGGGAGGCCCTCCGCCTTCGCGATCCGTCGCAGGTTCCACTCCACTGGCATCTCGAGGTCGATGACCCCCCGCGCCCGGCGGCCCACGACCAGCTTCTGCATGTAGTGCGCGTGGGTCGTGAACATCGTTCCGCGCTCGGCCAGCGCCACCACCGAGATCGCCCCGGGAAGGCCCGATGCCGTCAGGCTCGTACCTTCGATCGGGTCGACCGCGACGTCAACCTCCGGTTCGAGACCGTTGCCGATCGGCTCGCCGAAATACAGCATGGGAGCCTCGTCCTTCTCGCCCTCGCCGATCACGATCGTGCCCTTCATGTCGACCGAGCCCAGGGCGCTTCTGATCGCCTCCACGGCACGCGCGTCCGCGGCCTCCTTGTTGCCGCGCCCCTGCAGCGGCGCCGCCGCGAGCGCTCCCGCCTCGGTCACCCGCAGCAGCTCGAGGGCCAGGTTGCGATTGATCTTGGGCTCTTCGATCATCGGGTTAGCAGGGTATACGAAGCCGCTATATGTTCTTCGTCAGGTGAGGCTGCGCCGGCGGATCGGCAGCCTGTCGGCTTCGACCCAGATATCGATCTTGCGCGCGAGCCGGCGGTCTCCTTCCCTGTCGACATAAACGCATGTGCGCTCGAGGACGGCCGTGATTCGCACCTTGACGCCGTTCAGCGTGGCGTCGAACGCGTCGATCAGCACCTCGTCTTCGTCGAGCTCGACCTGGCTGAGCGGCCGCGGACCGCTCGGGCGGCGCTTCTTCGAGAGCTCGAGCGGCGCCCTGGGGGTCAGCTGTCGGCCCGGGTTGATGGTGAGACCCGACCTGGAAGACCCTGACAGCCGGGTCGACGGTCGCGAGGAGGGACCTGTCGGACCGCCTGCAGGTTCCGGAGCCGCGCCGCTGCGCTGGACCCTCGTGGCGGCCGGCCGCGAGGCCGCCGTGGGCTTTCGCGTGCTGGTTGCTTCGCGCCTCGCCGGAGTCGCCGGACGCCGGGCGCTGCGCGCCTTGACTCTAGACGGCCTCTTCGACGGTCGGTTAGAAGAACTCACCCCAGAACTTCCTGACCTTGCCGACAGGGTTAGGCACCGCTCTCAAGGCGATGACCGGCGGGCGAGGAGATGCGTCAACGATGGCCACCGGCTCGGAGTCCGGCACCCCCTCGGGATGGACCCGGATCACGCCCAGGTGGACACCGCCCTCCTGGACCACCAGGGCGCCGACCCTGGCGTCGCCCTCGAGGCGTCCAGTGGTCGCGATCTTCAGGCGGTTAGACGCGATGACATTGCCGCGTACAAAGCCGGCGATCGTCACGCGCTCGCTGCGGATGTTCGCCTCAACGTGGGCTTCCGGACCGATCAGGAGGTCGCCATCGCATTCGATCTGGCCGCTGAAGTTGCCCAGCACCTGTCCGCCGCTCTTGACCTGGAGCCTGCCGGACAACACGTCATCGCGCGCGAGAACCGTCGCCTTCGGCTCGAGCCCATAGGGCTCGGCGCCGCCGTTCGAACTGGATACGTCAACCGTCTCCGCCAATGCGTCAGTCACGTTGCACCCCTCCAATTGCCCAGCCTGAGGCTGGGTTCCACCACCAACCGCAGCATAGATCAGAAAGTGGTGGGTTCACAGATCCGTGTGGTGGGCGAGGTGATCCAGCACCGCCTCTCTGGTGGGCGGCACCTCACCGTCGATCACGAGCTCCTCGAGGCGTTTCTTGATCCGCCCGACCTCGGGCCCCGGGCCAATCCCGCGCACGCGCATCACGTCCTCGCCTGTCACGACGGGCTCGAGGCGGGATGGCTTCTCGGCCAGGACCTGCTGGATTCGGGCATTCAGCTCGTCCAGCTTCTCCGGTTCGGGATATGCGGACGCGGCCACGTCGGCGCGGGCAAGGGCCATGAGGTGATCCAGCTCGTTACCGGCGTCACGGGCCAGGCGCCTCACTGCGCCGTCGGTCCACTCGGAGCGGTAGTAAACCGGTCTCAGGTGCAGCCTGACGAGCTTGACCACGGTGTCGACGTCCCTTTGGGCGAACCGCAGCCGCTCAAGGGCGGCCCTCGCCATGTTCGCTCCCACGATCTCGTGCCCGGTGAAGGCCCCGTCCGGTGTCGCCGTCGCTGGCTTGCCGACGTCGTGAAACAGCGCGGCCAGGCGCAGGACCAGGTCGGGCGGCACTCGCTCAACCGTGAGCAGGGTGTGCCCGAAGACGTCGTGCGTGTGGTAGCCGCTCTGCTGGACGCCTTTGCAGGCGGCGACCTCCGGAAGAACGCTCTCGAGCAGATCGCCCGCGTCCAGGAGCTCGATGGCGAGGCGAGGGCGGGGCGATGTCAGCATCAGGCGCAGCTCGTCGGCGACGCGTTCGGCAGAGATCACCGGAGGAGTTAGGCGCGCCTTCATCTGGCGCATGGCGGGCAGAAGGTCGGGCGCCGGCTCGAAACCAAGCTGAGAGGCAAAGCGAATCGCGCGCAGCATCCTCAACGGATCGTCGGCAAAAGTTCGAAGGGGATCGGTGGGCGTGCGCAGGATGCGGGAGTCCAGGTCCTTTTGGCCCCCGAGGCGGTCATGGACGTTGCCCTCGAAGTCCATGAGCAGCGTGTTGATGGTGAAGTCGCGCCTCCGGAGGTCCTCTTCCAGGGTCGCCGGACGGACGTCGGGCTTGCGCGAGTCGGGAGCATAGGACTCGGCGCGGGCGTTGACGAACTCGACCAGGTGGCCCGGAAGGGTGACCTGCGCAGTGCCGAATCGCTCGAACACGACCGGCGGAGGGGCGCCGGCGAGCGTTGCGAACCGCTCTGCCAGCTTCAGCGCATCCCCTTGTTCGACCACGACGTCTGGATTGGGGTGATCCCGCCCGAGGAGCTTGTCCCTCACATAGCCGCCGACCACCCACGCCTGCGCGCTCAGGACGGCCGCCGCCCGCTTGAGGAGCTGGAGCAGCTCCTCGTCGCGAAGAACTACTGGTTGATGCGAGCCCATTCGACGGCTCCAACCTGGCCCGCGCGATCGCCCAGCCGGGCGCGGCGCACGCGGGGCCGGCGGGCCGGCTTGATGAAAGGCGATGAGTGCAGGGTCGCGACGATCGTCGGCTCGACGAGCGCCCACGAGCGCGAGACCCCTCCACCGATCACGAACATCTCGGGGTCGATGACGTTGGTCAGGCTGATCAGCGCCATGCCCATGTAGCGGGCGGCTCGCTCGACGACCATTCGCGCCGGCTTGCTTCCCTGCGCGGCGGCCGCGAACAGCTCGGCCGCGGTGTGCCCGGTCTCGCGGGCGATGTTCGCGCCGCCGATGAACGCCTCGAGGCAGCCGCGCTGGCCACATGTGTCAAGCGGTCCGCTGGGGTCGATGATCATGTGCCCGACCTCGCCCGCCGTCCCATGCGCACCACGGTGGAGCTTGCCGTCGATGATCAAGCCTCCGCCCACCCCGGTCGACCACGTGATGTAGACCATGTTGCGAGTGCCGCGTCCGGCGCCGCGATGAAACTCTCCGAGCCCTGCCATATCGGCATCGTTCGCGAGGTGAACCTTGGCCCCCGTGGCCTTGCTGAGCATTGCCTCGAGGGGCACGTTTCGCCATGGCAGGTTGGGCGGGTTGACGAGGATGCCTCGCTTGAGGTCGATCGGGCCGGGGGCTCCGATGGCGATGCTGCGGACCTTCTCGCGGCCGCGATGCCGGTCGATTTCCGCCGCAGCCCAATCAACCATTGCTTGCGGACTTCCGAGCAAAGGCGTCTTGGTCTTGACGCTGGCGATCAGGTTTCCATCGGAGCGCGCAAGCGCGACTCGCACCTGAGTTCCGCCAAGGTCGATACCGGCCAGCACTGCGTAATGGACTGTAGCGGTCGGACGGGCTACGACGCGAGGAGCTGCTGACCTTTCAGGGCGGCCAGGATCTCGATCGGTCCGCGCGCCCGGTTGAACGTGTAGAAGTGAAGCCCGGGGACGCCGGCTTCGAGCAGCTCCGTGCACTGGGCGATGCAGTGTTGAACGCCGATCGCGCGCACCGCCTCCTCGTCGGGAGCCTGCTCGATCGCGGTCTGCAAGCGTGCGGGGACCGTCGCGCCCGACATGGACGTCATGACGGCAAGCGAGCGGCGGCTCGGCACCGGCATCAGGCCCGGCACGATCGGGACCGTGATGCCTGCAGCCCTGGCCCGGGCCACCAGGTCGAAATAGAAGCGGTTGTCGAAGAAGAGCTGGGTGATCAGAAAGTCCGCCCCCAGCTCCACCTTGAGCTTCATGTAGCGAAACTCGTGCTCGAGGTCAGGGCTTTCCGGATGCTTTTCGGCGCTGCACGCGGCGCCGATCCCGAATCGATACCCTTTGCGGCGCACGAAATCGACCAGGTCGCTTCCATGAGCAAGCTGGGGATCGGCCGGAGTGAACGGCTGGCCAGGATTCTGCGAGTCGCCGCGCAAGGCGAGCACGTTGGCGATTCCTTCGCGCTCCATCCAGTTGAGGATCTGGCGCGTCCCGTCGGCCGAGTTGGAGCAGGTGAGGTGGGCCATCGCCTCGATGTGGTAGTGGCGCTTGATGCGCGTCACCAGCTCGAGCGTCTTCTCGCCCGTGCGCAGCCGGTAGGTCACGGAAACCCAGTCGGGCGCATGACCGGCAAGCGTCCCCACCGTCCGCTCGAGCACTTCGACCTCGCTCTCGTCGCGCGGCGCCATGAACTCGAACGAGACGCTTGGCCTGGGGCGCGCGAGCATGTCGGCGATTCGCATTTGGCGGGAACTCTACCAATCCACGTCGTAAGCAGGTCGGATTCACTCCGGCCGTCCCATGCGCGCATGACTGCCTCCTCACGTAGCCAGGAGAAGCCATTTTGATAATCCCTTCCGCGGGAAGATGAGCGCCGGCCCTTGTGGTGGTTGATCTGCTCTGCAACTGGATGAGGGCCGGGTCCCCGTCGGCGGGAACACGACCGGGCGATGCAATCAGTAGGTCACATCCTGGTCGCGCTCGCGCGCAGAAGGAACCGTCAGGTTCCTTCTCATTACTTTTACCGCAGGACGCGAGCGTCCCCGACGCGGCGCGTCACGCGCGCGGAGTCGAGATGCTCGAGCAGCGCGAGCACGGGCCGCCGGCTCGCGCCCATGCGGTCCCGCAGCTGCGCCACGGTGATCGATCCGCAGTCCGAGATGATCTCGCGCACCATCGCGACAGCCGTTTCATAAGCATCCCTCGTGAATGCGACGTCGTCGCCCACGCGGACGATGTCGCCCCTTTGCGAAAGAGCGCGAACAACCTCTGCTCCTGCGCCCGTCTGTTTAAGCGCTTCGGTGAGCGACGGCGGCGCCAGCGGCTGACGGCCGAGGAGCTCGACCAGCTGGGCGGCCGCCCCGCCTCCTGCATTCAGCTCGACACGGTGGCCAGGCAGCGCGACCGATCCGTCGTGTTCCTCGACGCGGCCATCCTCGACCAGACCCTGGAGGACCGACGGGAACGACGCCGGCGCGACTCCAAGCTTGCTGCGCAGCTCTTCGCGCGCCATACCGGCGCGCAGTGGATGCGCGCCGTGGTAGGCCTCGAGCTCCCGGCTCGCGCGATCGGAGATCGACTTCCAGGCCTGGTTATCGAACAGCCAGCCGCCGAGCCGTCTCGCTTTCAGTTCCGCCACCTCTGCCTCCGGCGCGATCGTGGCTTTCAGCAGCGCCCCCAACGAGACACCGCGCGGGTACTTGCGCAGCTCTTCCTGCAGGACCTCGCCGGAGGCACGACGTTCGAGCGACTGCCGCACCGCGCCGTCGTGGCGCGAGTGCTTGCGAGGGCTGACGTCGACGAAGCTTCCGCCCGCGATCGTCGTGGGCGGACTTGGAATCCGCAGGATGAACCGGTCCTGAGCGGCTGCCGCGATCGGGCGCTCGAGGTAAAGCTGCACCCAACCCTGGCCGCCCGCAGCGATCTCGTCAATCTCGAGCAGGATCACGCGACAGCCCACCTCTGCAGTCCCCGTGTGCAGGAGAAGCTCAACCCCGTGACGCAGGGATTGCGGCGCCGACGCGAGAACGCGCACCGTGGCATCGATGCGGCGCGTCGCGCTGAGGGTTTTGGGCCGAGCGAGGACATCCCCCCGCGATAGCTCGTCCTTCTCCACCCCGGCAAGGTTTGCCGCGACCCGTCCGCCCGGCGCTGCGGTTTCGACCTTGCGGTTGTGCTGCTGCAAGCCGCGGATTCGAGCCACGAGGCCGCTCGGGACTACTTCAAGCTCCTCCCCCACGCTCAGCTTTCCGTCGACCAGCGTCCCTGTCACCACGGTGCCGAACCCGCTCATCGTGAACACGCGGTCGATGGGCAGCCGCGGCCGGCCGCGATCCGGCCGCGCCTGAGTCTCCTCGAGGAGCGTGTCCAGCGCGGCGACGAGGTCGTCCTTTCCCTCGCCGGTCACCGCCGAGAATGGGATCACCTGCGCTCCGTGCAGCGACGTCCCTTCGACGGCCGCGAGCACCTCCGACCTGACCAGCGCGAGCCAGTCCGTGTCGACGAGGTCGACCTTTGTGAGCACGACGACGCCTCGACGCACGTCGAGCAGGTCGATGATCTCGAGGTGCTCCCTGGTCTGCGGCATGACACCCTCGTCTGCCGCGATCACCAGCATCACTGCGTCAAGACCGTGAGTGCCCGCAAGCATGTTGCGGATGAAGCGCGCGTGGCCGGGCACGTCGACGATGCCGACCTCGAGGCCGCTTGGCAGAAGAAGGTGCGCGAACCCGAGGTCTATCGTCATGCCGCGCCGCTTCTCTTCAGCGAGGCGATCCGGGTCGATTCCGGTGAGGGCGGTGATCAGGGTCGATTTCCCGTGGTCGATATGACCGGCCGTTCCGATCACAAAGCTCATCGCGCGACTCCCCTGTACGCCACCTCCACCGCATCGATCAGAGTCTCGTCCTCTCCTTTCAAGACCGTACGCGGGTCGAGGCAGCACGCGTCCTTATCTATGCGGGCGATCACGGGCGGCTCACCGTGACGCAGCGCGGCCGCAATGCGCGATGCGGGTCCGGACAATGCGAGCAGCACCGTAGGCAGGCCGCGCCCAGGCACCGACCCTCCACCGATAGCAGACTCGCCAGGGACCAATGTCACCGCCACGCCGCGCTCCTCGAGCTTCACCGACCACATCGCTGCGCGGCGCCGGACGTCGTTGACCGAAGCGCGGATCATCCTCTCGACGGGAATCTCATCCAGCCTTCCCGTGAGCCGAAGACGCAGGGTCGCCTCCAGAGCGGCGAGCGTCAGTTTATCCACGCGGACCGCGCGCGCCAGCGGGTGGCGCGACATCTTCTTGATGGCAGCCGCGCCGGCCTCGCCGCGGCCGAGCGCGATGCCGGCCTGCGGGCCGCCGAACAGCTTGTCGCCGGAGAAGGTCACGACGTCGGAGTGCTGCAACGATCCGGCAACCGTCGGCTCGTCGGCGATGGGTTCAGCAGCCCCGCTGCCAAGGTCGTCGATCACCAAGAGCTGGTGGGCCTGGGCGACGCCCGCCATCTGCGCGAGGGACGCTGCTTCGGTGAACCCTTCGACGCGAAAGTTCGATGTGTGCACGCGCAGCAGGGCGGCGGTTCGCGACGTGATCGCCTGCTCGTAGTCCTCGGGCCGAGTGCGATTTGTCGTTCCAACCTCGACCATCCGCGCACCCGACAGCCGCATTACGTCCGGCATCCGAAAAGACCCGCCGATCTCGACCTGCTGGCCGCGCGAGACGATGACCTC
>DAITQH010000085.1:0-9576 GCA_036833175.1 Candidatus Dormiibacterota bacterium | reverse complement strand
AGATCGACCGCAAAGTGCTGGCTGACCTGGCCGTGCGCGACAGCGGTTCCTTTGCCCGGCTGGTCGAGGTTGCCAAAAAAGCCCTCTGACCAGCAGCTGATCTCAAGCCCGGAAAACGAGATCGTCCGCCGCATACGGCGACTCGCCCAACGGCGCGAACCAGGCTATGTCCTCCTGGAAGGTCCGCGCGTGGTCGCCGAGGCGGAGGCCGCAGGTCTCGAGCTCGAGGTCGTGGCCGTGCGCGAGGGGGACGAGTTCACCACAAAGACTGGCCGGCACATCACGCTCACGCGCGGCGTCTTTCGTGCCGTGAGCCAGACCGTCACCCCGCAAGGTGTGATCGCGATCGCCAAGTTGGAAGAGCAGGATCCCGCGGCCGTGGTCGCCGCCGCGCGACGGCGTCAATGGCCCCTGGTGGTCCTGGACGGCGTGCAGGACCCGGGGAACGTCGGTGCGATCTGCCGCACGGCGGCCGCCGCCGGCGCGCCGGCGCTCGCAGTGCTCGAGGGTTCTGCGGATCCCTATGGCGCGAAGGCGGTCCGCGCGTCCGCGGGCAACGTGTTCCGGCTGAGCGTCGCTCGCGCCTCGTGGGGTGACCTCGCCGGCCTGGAGGGATTCGGCGCCGCCGCGTCCGGGGGTGCGGCCCTCGGCGACGTGCCGATCGAGAAAGCGGGCATGATCGTGCTCGGCAGTGAAGCGCATGGCCTTTCTCGATCCGACCTCAAGCTCGTCACGGTTCACCTCAGCGAAGGGGTCGAATCGCTGAACGTGGCCGCCGCCGCAGCCCTGATCCTCTTCGAAGTCAAGCGGAGGCTGGCGTCATGACCGCCGGACCGGAAGAGCTCCTCAACGACTTCAAGGCCAGGACCGCGGCTGCGCGCGACGAGAAGGAGCTCGAGCAGGTGCGGGTGGCGCTGTTCGGGAACAATGGCGCGATGACGAGCCTCATCAAAGAGATCCCGACTCTTGCCAAAGAGGAACGATCTGAGCGCGGCCGGCTGCTGAACGGAACCAAGCAGCAGCTCGAGGCTGCCATCGCCGCCCGTCTCGGCGAGCTGCGCGGCGAGAGGCTGGCCGACATCGTCGAGACCGAGGCGATCGACATCACTTTCCCCGGACAGCCGCTAGGACGCGGCCACATCCATGTCCTGACGCAAGTCCGGCGTCAGATCGAAACCGTGCTCGAGAGCCTCGGCTACCAGGTCGAGCTTGGTCCTGAGGTCGAGACCGAGTGGTACAACTTCGAAGCCCTCAACCTCACCGAGGGTCACCCGGCTCGCGAGAACTGGGACTCCTTTTACTTCACCCCAGAGCTGCTCTTGCGCGCCCACACGTCGCCGGTGCAGATCCGCGCCATGCAGCGGATCCAGGAACCGCCGATCTACATCATCACGCCGGGTCGGTGCTATCGCCGCGACGCGCCGGAGGCGACACGCCTGCCTTACTTCAGCCAGGTCGAAGGTCTTGCCATCGACAAGGCCCTGACCGTCGGCGACATGAAAGGCACGCTGCTCTACATGATCCAGTCGCTGTATGGACGAGAGCGCAAGGTGCGCGTGCGCCCGAGCTACTTCCCCTTCACCGAACCGAGCTTCGAGTTCGACGTGACGTGTGGGATCTGCAACGGGATGGGCTGCAAGAGCTGCCGGCACAAGGGCTGGCTCGAGGTGGGGGGCTGCGGAATGGTCCACCCTCAGGTTCTGCGCAACGGCGGCATCGATCCGACGCTCTGGAATGGATATGCGTGGGGATTCGGAATCGAGCGCATGGCGATGCTGAAGCACGACGTCGACGACATCCGGCTCTTCTACGAATCCGACCTCCGCTTCTTGGAGCAGTTCTAAGCCGGTGAAGCGCTGCTTTCAAAACACCATGACCGATCAAGCCTGTTCGGCGAACTGCGACTCCACGGCCACCCGGACCGGGGGACCCGGTCCGGGAGCGCTTCAGCGGCTTCGGTCCGAAATCCGCACCCAGCCACCGCAATTTCGGACCGGGAAAGGTTGTGTCAATCAAGAAGTGAGGCGATGAAGGTCTCTTACGAATGGCTGGGCGAGTTCGTCGACCTGGCCGACGTCTCGCCCAAGGACGCGGCCGAGGTGCTCACGCGCCTGGGCATCGAGGTGGAATCGCTAACGCTGGTCGACCTCTCCCAGATCGTGGTGGGGAAGGTCCTCGAGCAGGTCAAGCATCCCAAGTCGCGCAGCGACCTGTGGGTCCACCAGGTCGACCTCGGCGGCGGACGCATCCAGCAGATCATCGCCGGCGCGCCGAATGCGGTCCCCGGCACGTTGGTCCCGGTCGCGCTTCCTGGCACGACGGTGCCAAACGGAAAGGTCGTCAAGGACATGAACATCGCCGGGTACAAGGCAAGCGGGATGCTTTGCTCCGCCGACGAGCTGATGCTGGGCGAAGACCATTCGGGAATCCTCATCCTCGACAGCGGCAATCCGGGCGACCCGCTGACCACTGTGATCCCGAGCCAGGCGATCTTTGACGTGGAGGTCACGTCCAACCGCCCTGACTGCATGGGCCACCTGGGCGTCGCGCGCGAACTGGCCGCGGGCCTCGACAGGCCACTCAAGCGCGACTTCATGCCGTCGTTCACCGGGTCCGCGAATCCGCCCGGGCGAGAGCTGGTCAAGGTGGCCATCGAGGACTCAGACCTCTGCAGCAGGTACATCGGCTGCGTGATCAAGGGCGTCAAGGTGGGCCCGAGCCCCGACTGGCTGCAGCGCCGGCTGCGCGCCTGCGGAGTGCGACCCATCAACAACATCGTGGACGTCAGCAACTATGTAGTCCTCGAGTACGCCCAGCCGCTGCACGCGTTCGACCTCGCTAAGCTCAACGGTCCTGAGATCCAGGTCAGGCGCGCGCGCGACGGCGAGAAGCTGCTGTGTCTCGACGGCATCGAAAGAGAGCTGAACACCACGATGCTGGTGATCGCCGACGCCGAACTGCCGGCAGCGCTCGCCGGGATAATCGGCGGTGAGGAAACAGCCGTCAGCGATGAGACAACAGACATCCTCCTCGAGGCGGCGACGTTTAGCGGGCCGAACATCCGCCAGACCTCGCGCGCCATCGGTCTCCGCACTGAGGCGTCCGCCCGCTTCGAGCGCGGCCTCCCTCCGGAGCTCGCGCTCGCGGGGGCCAGGCGCGCCGCCTCGCTCATCGCGGAGCTCGCGGGGGGATCGGTTCACCGGGAATGGCCTGACGTCTACCCCCACCCGCAGGAACCGGTTCGCGTGAGGCTGAAGCCCTGGGTCGTGGACGAGGTGCTCGGCGCGCACGTCCCTTTGCAGGACTCCGAGGCGATCCTCATGCGGCTCGGTTTCCACGTCAAGGTGTTGGGCGACGGCGAGTGGGACGTTCTGCCGCCGGTCTTCCGGCTGGACGTGACGATCCCGGAAGACCTGGTCGAGGAGGTGGGGCGTGTGTACGGCTACGACCGCATACCGCCAACCCTGCCGGGCCGCCGCCACGAAAGGTGGACGTCGCTCGCTCCCAGCGTGGACCGCCGCCTCGATACGGCCCGCGAGGTGATGGCGGGCGCCGGCTTCACTGAGACGTGGAATCCGGCGTTGGTGTCCGGGCGGAAGCTCGAAGCGCTCCGGGTCTCCGCGTACGCGATGCGCGTGTCGAATGCCCTCAGCGACGACATGGATACGCTGCGCACCTCTCTCTTGCCATCGCTGGTCGACGTCGTGGCTTTGAATCGCGATCGCGGACGAGACGAAGTCCGTGTGTACGAGATTGCGTCGGCGTTTCTGGCCCGCGTCGGCGAGAAGAACAGCCAGCCCGAGGAGCCGCTTCGCCTGGGAGCCGTTGCCACGGCCGGCAACACCGGTGATTCGGGCCGGGAGGCCTTCTATGCGCTCAAGTCCGTCCTGGCGGCGTGCCTGGAGAGCCTGTCAGCCCCGTCTTGCACCTACCAGCGCGGGGCCGCGGAGCTCTTTCACCCGGGGCGCTGCGCGGCCGTGATCCTTGAAGGACGGCAGCTGGGCTACCTCGGCGAGCTGCATCCGACCGTGGCCGCGACTCTAAAGGTCGAAGGCAGGTTGGTGGCCTTCGAGATCGACCTGGAACCTGTGCTGGCCGCCTCACGGACACCGCGCGCGCAGCCCCTTCCCAGGTTTCCTGCCGTCCAGCGCGACCTTGCGGTCGTCGCGGAGGAGCACGTTGCGGCGGGCTCCCTTCTGGCGGCGATCAAGGAGGCCGCTGGCGACTTGCTCGAGAACGCGCACGCATTCGATGAATACCATGGCGCCCAGGTACCTGAAGGGCACAAGAGCATCGGGTTCACCTTGACTTTCCGAAGCCCCGAGCGCACCCTGACGGACGCCGAAGTGGACAAAGTCATGACGGAGATCAAATTGGCACTGGAAAAGCGACACCAGGCGAGGTTCCGCGCGTGAGCGTCTCGCAATTCTGGAAGTCCCTGACCGTCAAATGGAAAGGGGATTCTTAAATGACGTGGATCGACCTCATTTCGATCTTGTTGATCGTCGCCTACGGCGTGGGCGGCTTTTTCACGGGTGTGCTCCGGCGCCTCATCGGGTTCATCGCCCTGTATGTGGCGTTGCTTGCAGGCACCCAGATGGGTCTTCAGGCGGGCGGGATCCTTCAACAGACGTCGAACTTCGAGGTATCGGACGGCCGGATCTACGGCTTCTTCGGCCTCGTGTTTGGTGTCCTCGTAATCGTGGAGGGCGCAACTCAGCTCGCTCACTCGCAGATCCAGATTCCAGCGTTGGCTTTGAACCGCACCTTCGGTGTGATCGCGGGCTTGATCACAGCCCTCTTTCTCGTGGTGGTCTGTGTCTATGAGCTCGGGGCGGCCGCCAACCCGTTCGGTGGCACGCAGCTCGGCAACCTGCAGCTGAACATCCGCGATGCCTACAACGGGTCGCATGTCATCGTTCCTATCGTCAGCAAGATCCAGAAACCGATTGTCGGCGCGTTTCAGCCCGCCCTGCCCGGAGATCCGCAGATCTACTTCGGTCCTGGCCCAGTCAGTCCCTAGGATTCGGCCGTGAGCGGGACATTCTTCGAGCGCCTTCGCGAGCGCGCGGTGCAGATCCATATCGCTGACCACCTGCAGGCGCGCCTGGACCGCGGCGAAAAGCTCAGGGTGAAGCTCGGGCTCGATCCGACCGCGCCGGACCTGCATGTGGGTCACCTGGTCGTGCTGGACACTCTCCGAGCCTTCCAGGACGAGGGCCACATGGTGGTCCTGATCATCGGGGACTACACGGCGATGATCGGAGATCCGAGTGGGCGCTCGGAGACCCGGCCAGTCCTCACCGCAGAGCAGGTGGCCGCCAACGCCGAGACGTATTTCGAGCAGGTCGACCACGTCCTCGATCGCAAGCGGATGGAGGTACGACACAACTCGGAATGGCTTGGCCCGATGACCGCAGCCGACATCCTGCGGTTGCTGGGCAAGGCGACCCTGCAGCAAATCCTCCAGCGCGAGGACTTCGCGGAGCGGCTCAAGGCCGGCGCACCCATCGGCGCGCACGAGATCCTGTATCCGTTCAACCAGGCCTACGATTCGGTCGCGGTCAGAGCCGACCTTGAGATCGGCGGCACCGACCAGCTCTTCAACCTCCTTTTCGGTCGAGAGATCCAGAAGGCGTACGGGCAGGAGCCGCAGGACATCGCTGTCTTTCCGCTGCTGGAGGGGACCGACGGCGTGCAGAAGATGGGCAAGTCACTCGGCAACTACATCGGGATCAGCGAGCCGCCGGACGAGGTCTACGGCAAGACGATGTCGATCCCCGATCAGCTGATCGAAAAGTACCTGCGCCTCATTTCAGGACTGAGCGCGTCGGAGGTCGATGCGACGTTGAAGCTCAAGCCACGCGATGCGAAAGCCGCGCTGGCTCGACAGCTGGTCAAGCGGTTGCACAGCGAGGATGCCGCGGCGCAAACTGAAGCGGCTTTCACCAGACAGTTTGTCCGGAAAGAAGAGCCCGAGACTGTCGAGGAGCACCAGATCGCAGGCCCGACCGACATCATCAGTTTGCTTGTCGACACGGGTATTGCAAAAAGCAGAAATGAGGCACGACGCCTTGCCCAACAAGGGGGCGTCCGGAAGAATCGCGAGAAAGTTGACGAGAATGCTCAGGCGACCACCGGTGATGTGATCTCGGCCCGCCGGCGGTTTATCCGATTGAAGTGACTTAAAATTACCGAAAGCATGTTCCCACCCCACGAAATCTGCGATTTCGCGGGGACCCCGGGGGTCTTCTGCGGCTGGACCTGGGGGATCCCCACCTAATGTCAGGACATTCGAAATGGGCGGGCATCAAGCACAAGAAGGCGATCGTCGACGCCAAGCGTGGGCAGGCGTTTACGCGCGCGAGCCGCGAGATCACCATCGCTGCGAAAGAGGGCGGTGGCAACAACGACGGAAACTTCCGCTTGCGCCTAGCCATGCAAAAGGCGCGTGAGATCAACATGCCGACCGACAAGATCCAGAACGCAATCAAGCGGGGGACCGGTGAGCTCGCCGGCGAGAGGCTGGAAGAGGTCCGCTACGAGGGCTATGGACCTGCGGGGGTCGCTGTCATGGTCGACGCAGTCACCGACAGCCGCAATCGCACCGGCGCTTCCATCCGCCACCGCTTCGCCAAGCTGGGCGGCAACCTCGGCGAGCCGAATTCCGTCGGTTGGATGTTCGAGCGCAAGGGCGTTATCTCCGCAAACGCGGGCAAGCAAGATCCGGAGGATGTCGGGCTCACAGCGATCGAGGCCGGCGCCGACGACGTCCAGGTCGACGGCAAGTCCGTGGAGATATCGACCCCGCCCAATAGCTTTGAGAAGGTGAAGGCGGCGGTGGAGCAACTCGGCGTCACGATCGACAACGCCGAGATCACGATGCAGCCGAAGCAGACCGTGGCGGTCGAGGAGGACAAGGCCGCGGCGGTGCTCAGGCTGATGGAGTCACTGGAAGAGGACGACGACGTCCAGCAGGTCTACGCCAACTTTGACATCCCCACTGAGGTTCTAGAACGCGTCTCCGCACAGGTATGAATGGAATTAGTTGAAAGGTCGCCAGTAGGCCGGATTTACTCCGGCCGTCCCCCAAGCCTCGCACTACCAAGCGCCTCCCAGTCGTGGTGTGGAGATCCCCGCGGTGAGGACGCAGTCCTCGCCGCGTTTTTTGACATCCCCACTGAGGTTCTAGAACGCGTCTCCGCACAGGTGTAGAAGTTGCTGGATAAATGCCGGACGCCCGCGACGGACTGATCCTCGGGATCGATCCAGGACTCGCCAGCACAGGCTTTGCGCTGCTGTCCGAGCCCAACCTCGTGCTTTCCTGCAGCACTGTGGTTACCCGTCCTGGTCGTGACGGCGAACGGCTGGTTGTGATCACGCGCCACCTGCGTGAGCTCCTCGACGCAAATCCTCCCGCGGAAGCATCGCTCGAAGAATTGTTCATGGGCCGCAACGCCACCAGCGCGGTCGCGGTGGCGCAAGCGAGAGGGGCGATCCTGGCGGTCCTCGAGGAGCGAGGGGTGCCGGTGTTCGAGTACAAGCCGAGCCAGGTCAAGATCATCCTCACGGGCTACGGCAACGCCGACAAGGCGCAGATCGCGCGCATGCTCGCGGCGCAGGTGAAGCTTCCCGAGGGGAGGCTGGACGAGCACGCGCGGGACGCGATCGCGATCGCGATCTGCCATGCGCGCAGCCGGCGCTTCACCCGAGCCGCCGCGAGGTGATCGCACACCTCACCGGAGTCGTGAGGCGTTCGGGGCCTGATTTCGTCGTCGTTGATGTCGCTGGGGTGGGTTACATGGTCAGTGTCTCGACATCGACCCGTCAGCTGATTCCCCCTCCGGGCGGTCCGGTCGAGCTGGACATCCACACGCACGTCAGGGAGGACCAGCTCGCGCTCTACGGGTTCGCCTCGTCCGAGGAGCTGGACATGTTCGAGATGCTGATCCAGGTCGATGGGGTTGGTCCGAAGGTCGGGCTGAACATCCTGAGCGCCGCAAGCCTCGAGGTGCTGAAGCGCGCGATCGTCAGCGAAGACGCCGCGCCCATCAGGCGCGCGAGCGGCGTGGGGCAGCGCACCGCCGCCAAGGTGATCATCGAGCTCAAGCCGAGGCTCGACGCTGTCGCGGAGCTGGACGCTGTTCCGCGTGCGGCCGCCATCGCGGGGGACGGCGTGGTTCCGAAGGCCGTTGAGTCGGCGCTGCGGAACCTGGGCTTCTCGTCCCAGGAGGCGCGCGTCGGTATCGATTCGGTCGACTGGAAATCGACCCCGAACACGCAGGAGGCGCTCGCGGTCGCCCTCAAGGCTTTGGGTCGCAAATGACGGGCGATGCGAACCTCGACGGGCGCGCGGATGACGACCAGTTCGACCTCACGCTGCGCCCACGGCTGCTCAGCGAATACGTCGGCCAGGAGCAGGTCCGCGAGAACCTGACCATCCTGCTCGAGGCGGCGCGCCGTCGCGGTGAACCCGTCGAACACGTCCTGTTGTGCGGTCCGCCAGGCCTTGGCAAGACCACCCTGGCGCACATCATCGCCAACGAGCTGGGCGTCGCGATCAAGGTCAGCTCGGGACCGGCTATCGACCACCAGGGCGCGCTCGGGTCGATCCTTCTCAACCTCAGCACCCGCGATGTGTTCTTCATCGACGAGATCCACCGCTTGAACAGCACTGTCGAGGAGTCGCTTTATCCCGCGCTAGAGGACTTCCGGTTCGATGCGGTGTTGGGCAAGGGAGTGGGGGCGAGCGCGGCGACCCTGCCCCTCCCTCATTTCACCTGTGTCGGCGCGACGACGCGGCAGGGCCTCCTGAGCGGCCCGCTCCGCGACCGCTTCGGCGCCGTCTACCGGCTCGATTTCTACACCAAGGCCGAGCTGGAGCAGATCGTGAGCCGGTCGGCCCGCATCCTCGACATCGAGGTTCACCCGGACGCCGTGTCGGAGATCGCTCGCCGTGCTCGGGGCACACCGCGCATCGCCAACCGGCTGCTCCGGCGGGTTCGCGACTTCGCGCAGGTTCGCGGCGACGGGCGCGGAACGGTCGACACCACCAGGCAGGCTCTGGCCATGCTCGACATAGACGAGCTGGGGCTCGAGCCGCTCGACCGCCAGCTGCTGGAGACGGTGATCAAGAAGTTCAACGGCGGCCCGGTCGGGCTCGACACGATCGCCACCTCGCTGTCGGAGGAGCGCGAGACCATCGAGGACGTCCACGAGCCGTACCTCATCCAGATCGGGTTTTTGGCGCGGACCTCGCGCGGCCGCGTGGCCACGGAGCTCGCTTACCGCCACCTGGGCATCACGCCCCCCGACCAGGGCCCTCAGCAGACCCGTCTGCTCTGAGCGCGAGGATGGCGCTCGGAAAGGCAGGAGGGCCTACATAGATGCAAGACGTCGGAAGGCTGCTCCTGGTGTTTGGGGTGCTGCTGGCCGTAGTCGGCGGCGGATTGCTGCTCTTCGGCCGCTTCCACCTTCCGGGCGACCTGACCTTCCGCAGCGGAGGGGTGACCGTCTACGTACCCATCGCCACAAGCATCATCCTGTCGATCGTGCTCACCGTGGTCCTGAGCATCG
>DAITQH010000084.1:0-9880 GCA_036833175.1 Candidatus Dormiibacterota bacterium | reverse complement strand
GCGCGTCTGACTGGCAGTCAGAAGGTCAGGGGTTCGAATCCCCTCGGCTCCACCACTGTCCACTATCTGCTGAAATCACCCACCCTCGGCTCCACCACTTCTGAACCACGCGGGGCGCTGCGGTGGGAGGAGTCCTGGCGGACCCTCTATTTGCATGGCCATTAGGCCCGTACGGCGCATGGCGACTTTGGGGTGCCAGACCCGTAGACCGTACCAATGGGGTCACAGGGTTCTTCTGGCATGCGTGCGCGGAGTCGAAGCTGGCCGCTACGGGCAACCCGCTACCAGGTGATCACCGCAAACAGCGGCGCGCAGGCACTGAAACTGCTTGGGCATCTTCACGGCGAGATCGACCTTCTCTTGACGGATGTCGTCATGCCGCGTATGCAAGGGCCTGAGCTGGTGGAGAGGATCAAGGCCGTGCACCCGGGAATTCGCGTTCTCTACATGTCCGGCTATGCGCAGACGATATTGGGTGATGGTGGAACTCTGGCGGACGGCGTGCTGCTGATCGAAAAGCCGTTCACCGAAACAGTCCTGCTCGCAAAGGTCGAACAGGCTCTCCAGGCTGGCATCCTGGTCGCGAGTTGAACACCATCGGCGGATCAATCGTCCGGCACCGGATCCTCATCGTCGACGACGAACCCGACAACGTCGACATGCTTGAGGTGTTCCTCGCCGATGAAGCCAGCTCCATCAAGGGCGTGACCGACTCGAACCAGGTCGAGCGCGTCTTCAGCGAATTCGAGCCGGACCTTGTGCTGCTGGATTTGCATATGCCAAAACCGGACGGCCTCGAGATTCTGAGAAACCTGAGAAGCGCACGCGAGAGCCTCGGCTTCTTACCGGTGATCGTGCTCACCGGTGACACCGGCAGGACCGCGCGCAACAGCGCTCTGCTCCTTGGTGCGGATGACTTTCTGACCAAACCTCTCGATCGCCAGGAGGTCGTACTTCGGGTGCGCAACCTATTGCGCACTCGCCGCCTATACGTTGAGCTCGAAGAGGCTAACCGAGCTCTCCAGCAAAAGCTGCCCTGACTCACCCGCGTCGCCGCCGAAAGGTAGCCTGGCAACTGGATATTTCTAATACCGCGGGCTGGAACTTGGGGGGGCCATAGAATCAGGTGACGGCCTCCTGGTCGTTCGTAAGGGGTGAAGTTCTAGGCGTCATCCTCGGGGGGCCGTCTTCTACTCCCAAACGCCTTAGGCACTGGCCGAACTCTGCGCGTACAGTCGGGACTCGGGCGGCCGACGAAGGTCTTGGTGCCGCCTGACGTCAATCCCCTGCTGGGGTCGCCCTATGGGCGAGGAGGTTGCCTTGTACGGAACCATAGCCAAGATGAAGCTGAAGCCTGGAGCTGAGGAAGAAATCATGCAGGTGATGGAAGGACCCGACGCGGGTCGCGAGGGTCACATCGCCACATACGTGTTCAAGTCGGATGCCGACCCGAACGTGCATTTCGTCACCACCGTCTTCGAGAGCAAGAGCGCGTACAAGAAATTCGCGGATTCGCCCGAGCAGAGCAAGCGCTTCAATAAGATGCGCGAGCTCTTGGCTGCCGACCCGGAATGGCACGACGGCGAGGTCATCCACCACGACACGAAGGTCGCGGCGACCCGCTAACTCGTTCTAAGCAGACGCTGGGGTGGCCGCTCGCGAAGAGCGATCGGCTGCCTCAAGCAGCTGTATCGGGTGCCAGACTTGATGCGTGTTTGCGAGCTCCAACTACCCGCCCGACGCCGCCGCCGCTGAACGATTTGTCGCCGAGATGCGCCACGGCACGCTGATTGCTTGCACTGCCGAAGGTTATCCGCAGGTCAGCATCTTGCCCTTCGTGAAGACGGGCGACCTCATCGAGCTGCACTGCGTCCAGGCCGATCCGACCTTCGACGCGGTCCGCGCCAATCCCAAAGTGACCTTTTTCGTATCCGACTTTCTTGCCTGGTCGCCCCACAACTGGGTTGACGATCGGGACGCAGGCCGCGCCACCCTCCATTTCCGCGCCGTGGCATTCGAGTGCGACGTCGAGCGAATCTCGACCGAGCCCGACGACGTTGCCGGAGCGCTGAGCCGGCTGGTCGCAGCCTATGAACCCAGCGCCGCCTATGAGCCGATCACAATGGGCGAGTTCTACGGCGCGCGCCTGCGGCGCCTTGCCACCATGCGGCTCCGCGTCGTCCGGAGCCACGTCAAGTTCAAGACAGGGCCGGCAGGAACTGCACAGACCAAGCGGCGCGTGGCCGGGCGGCTCCGCGATCGCGCCAAACCTGGCGACCTCCGGGCCGCCGATGTGATCGAAGCCTCGCTCGGAGACCAGGCTCCAGCCTGATCCGCTCAGTCGCCGGTACCGGCGCGCCCTCATTGAAGCGGGAACGGCGACTGCCACCAGTGAGGCAAGTCGTCCACCTCCACCGAGCTCACCCATTTGACCCACCAGAAACCACGCCCGTCGGCCACGACCAGGCGCGCCGGAAAGCCGTGCCCCGGATCCAGGGCCTGACCGCCAACGCGCGTCGCCAGCAACAACGAACGCGCGCGTTCGATGGGGAACCGCCGGTCGTACCCCGTGACCGACACGACCCGAATCGACGTTCCGGCAGCGTTTCCCAAAAGCCGGTCCAGCCGCGCGCCCGCCCACTCCTGTGTCGAGTAGAAGCCGCCGGTGCAATCCAGAGTCGCCGTGAGGCGGTCGTCGAACGCGAAGAGCTCGTCATAGGACCAATGCCGGCCTCCGGTAACCAGCCGCCACGGACCAGCCGGATCGATTTGCGGGACTGAATCGAACATCCAAGAGCTGGTTGGCATCAGGCCAGGTTGGAACGAACCGGCTTCGTACGAGCCGGTGAAGCGCCGCGCCGCGCCCGGCATCCCTGTCGCTTTCACCACGACCTCGCTCACGGCGTAAGCCATGGCCGCCCCTGCAACTACGGCTCCGCCTCGCAGGACATTTCGACGCGCCAAATCCGCGGGGCGCACGCGAACGCGACGCGCGAACACATGCCAGATCGCAAACGGCACCGCGGCAATCGCGGCTCCCACATGGAAGTCCATCGCCGTCAACGGACCCAAGTAGACGAGCAGTCCGGTGGAGTGGAGGAGTCCAGCCACCAGCGACACCACCACCAGCACACCGAAGATGACGGACGCCCACCGCCCCGACCGAGGCCGGTCGAGGCCGCGCCGCGCGATCATCGACTTCCACGGCAGTAGGGCGAGGATCGCGAAGCCGCCCGCGGCATGCAGCACGAGCGACCATCGAGCAGGCGCGGTGGCAAACGCAAACGCCACCCATCCGGTGAAGAACGCGACCGCAAGCAACCCGAGCAACGCGAGGTTCGTGCGTGCTCCACGGGCGATGGCAACCGGCCGCCTGGCGGGCGTCTGCGCGCTCATGGCACGAGACTACGGCCAGGCCCACCCCCAAGCAAATAGAGCCTGTTAAGACGCACCGAACGCGGTTCTTACAACGAACGAGCAGCCGTCCGATGTCCCCTATCGAGGCGGCGGCAACGACACCAGCACCGACGCGACCGCAAGGACACCAAGCAGCGCCGCCAACTCCAACCGCCGGCGCGCCCGCCAGGCCAGCCACAGCGCCGCGGCCACGAGCGGCCGCTTGATCAGCAGGCTTGCGCCATAAGCCGTCGTCATCAGCTCGAGCGGAGACGAAAAGTGCAGAAGGGTGAGCCCCGCGCGCTCGCACAGGGCTCGCGTGTCCAACGCTGAAGGTGAACTCTCCTCGCGACGGGTGAGTGTCGGAGGCGACCACCGTCCACACCACGGCGTAGGTGCCTTCGACTGAACCGGCCAGACCCACCGACAGTAACAGCAGCCACGACCCAGCCGTAGTGAAAGCGCTTCATAAGATTCCCCTCTCACCGCAGGGGAGAGGGCCGTGAAAGGAGTTCACAAAGGTAGGCTAAACGCGTGGACGCCTTCGAAATTCCATCGCTGGATCCGCAGCCTCGCGACGCCGACGGTCATGGATATGTCGATTTCTTCGCCTCCGACAAGCTCAGCGTCGGCCTGGCGATCTGGCCGAAAGGGAAGCCCGACCGCCAGCGGCCTCATCTTGAGGACGAGGTTTACTACGTGATCAGCGGACGCGGCACGATCCAGGTCGCGGGGGAGGACCGCTCCGTCCAGCCAGGCAGCCTGGTCTTCGTGGCGACCGGAATCGAGCACCGATTCCACTCCATCGAGGAAGACCTGCGCGTCCTGGTCTTCTGGGCGCCGCCGCACAAGTCCTAGATCTTTTTCTCGTAACACACGCTGGTCGGCGACGACAGGTATTCGCCCCAGCAATCGACCTTCCGATATCCAGCCCGGAGGTACAGGCCGATCGCCTCGTCCTGGTAGACGCCCGTCTCGAGCACCGCACTCCGCGCGCCCAGCTCCCGGCCGGCGCCTTCGAGGTGCGCAAGGATCTCCTTGGCGACGCCCTGCCCGCGCACATCGGGCTCGACGTACATGCGCTTCACCTCCACGGTGCCCTCGTCCAGAAGGCGAACCGCGCCGCACCCGACCGCCCGCCCATCGATCCGCGCCACCACGAACGTGCCAAGCCCAGCCGCCACCTGCTCCGGCTTGAGGTTCGGTCCGAACCTCTGCTCAGGCGGATAGCGACTCGCGAGATGCGCATCGAGTGCTGTGACTAGCCGTTGCGCGTCAGCTGAATCGAACGGTTCCACGGTGATCGTGACGTTCATGCGTCCCTGGAAACGATATCGCCGCAGAAAGCAGCCAGGACGCGGCCCGCGATTCAGCGCGGCAGCGGCCACCGCCTCAGTCTCACGACAGTCTCAAACTTGCGGCGAGCCCTACTCACCGGCCGGGACTCAGCCGAAGATGTGCTCTCCCGGCGGCTCAGTCAGCCGCAACAGCACCAGCCCGAGGCCAATTCCAATCGCAACCACTGCAATCAAGACGGCGCTGAAACGGCGCGGTCCAGGTGCGATGGCAACGACCGCTCCCAGCAGGCTGGCCGTCACGACAGGAATGCCGACGACGCTAACGATCCAGACCAGGTTGAATCCGCACGTGGCGCTTGTTATGACGCGGACCCCTCGGCCGCCGCGCCCGGCGAGAGGCAGCCAGGTGGACGCGGCCGAAATCACCAGCACCGCCAGAAGCACGGCGGTCCTGACTTCGATGCTGTTGCCCTGCTGGCCCAAGCCCATGGCGATCGGCGTGTAGAAGACCGCAGCCGTGGTGAGGACCAGGGCCGATAGGCCGGCCAGGACCCTGGGCGCCGCGCTCCAGGCTCTGCGGACCAGCCCCATGCCGGCAATCATGTTCTGCGGCATCGATTCCGGGCGCACCCGTGATCTAAGGTCTTGCGCATGGCGACCGGCGGGCGAGGTCTCGTCCTGGGCGGCGGTGGCGTGACCGGAATCGCCTGGATGACGGGCCTCCTGGCGGGTCTCGCCGAGGCCGGGATCGACCTTTCCGAAGCGGACGTCGTGGTCGGTACATCCGCGGGTTCGGTGATCGGCGCCCAGATCCTGAGTGGCCCGACACTCCAGGACCTGTACGCCGCCCAGCTCACCGACCCGACCGGCGAGCTCGCCGCGCGAATGGGCGCCACCGCGATGCTGCGCTTCATCACCGCGGCGCTGTGGCCCGGCGACGAGCAGCGGGCTCGCGCCCGACTCGGGCGCGCCGCGCTCAGGGCCCGAACAGTGCCCGAGGCCGAGCGGCGTGCGGTCATCGAGCGGCGCTTGCCGAGCGCCTCGTGGCCGGAGTGCTCCCTGCTCATCACCTCGGTCGACGCCGAGACCGGCGAGCTGCGGGTCTTCGATCGCGATTCTGGCGTCCCCCTACCCGAGGCGGTGGCCGCGAGCTGCGCAGTCCCGCTGGTCTGGCCGCCGATCACGATCGGCGGCCGCCGATATATGGACGGCGGCGTGCGCTCCGCCACCAACGCCGACCTCGCCGCCGGATGCGACCGGGTGGTCGTCCTCGCGCCGATCACTTACGCCCTGAGGCGCAGCACCCGTATCGCCTCCCAGCTCGCATCCCTCGGAGCGAGCATCCAATCGGTAGTGATCAGCCCCGACGCGCAGGCGCGCAGAGCCATCGGCGGCAACGTCCTGGATCCCGCGCACCGCGTTGCGTCGGCCCGGGCCGGGCACGCCCAGTCGGCCATGGTCGCCGAATCGGTCGCGGCCGTGTGGTCGTGAGCCGGCAATCCCCATCGACCACCAACCATAGAAAGGAGAAACATGACCAGCCCCGAAGTCTCAGCCCCCGAGGCACCGGCACCCCATCTGACGCACCGCCTGGTGCTCAGCCACGACTCGCATGAGACGGTCCACGGGACCGGAACGATTGCGCGCTTCAACACCTGGCTCGCCGTCAAGATCACCAAGACCGTCGGCACGATGTGGATCGCCTACCTGTTCGCGTTGATCGCCCTGGTCTCGCTACCGGCGGCCATCCAGTCGGGGAACGTGATCATCATCATCGCCTGGATCGCCCAGACCTTCTTCCAGCTCGTCCTGCTGCCGATCATCATCGTCGGCCAGAACGTGATCCAGGCCACCAACGATGCGCGCGCCGAGGCCGACCACGAAACGTTGACCGCGGTCCACAAGCTGACCATCGAGGTGCATGAGATCAACGAGGCGCAGAGCGCGATCCTGAGGCAGCTGCAGGCAACCGGGGCCTAAGGCCGAACCCAGCGCGGCGGTTAAGAGACCGGTCCGCTCCCGTTGGCGACCAGCCCGTTCTCGGGCTCGAGCAACACGTCGATCCCATCGACGACCGGCGCCGTGCGCAGCGCCTCGGCGATCTTGCCGAGCGTTGCGTTGGAAACCGCCCGTCCCCGGCGCGCCGCCGAGATCGTTCCCACGCTGACGCGCGACGCCTTCGCCAGGTCCGTGGCATTCCAGCCGCGGCGCGCCAGCTCGCGGTCGAGGCGCATCGGATCCATGCGAGTGCTCACCTTTTCCTAGTACCGCGGCGGGTAACACCGAGCCGGCCCACGACCATGCCAATGCGGCAGGGTTAATCTTCTGGCGAGACCAGGATGGCAAGCGTCCGCCTGACCCGCCGACAGTGGAAGATCTACCTGACCGTGTGGCTGGTGGCGCTGGCGGCCGTCACCGGCGCCCTGGTCGGCGTCGCGGTGCCAAGGCTCTTCGCCAAGCCGCCCGCGGCGGCCACGCTGGGCGGCGGGGTGATCATCAATCCGTCCGTGCCGGCCCCTTCCTTTACCTTGCGCGACCAGCACGGTGCGATGATCTCGCCCTCCACGCTGCGCGGCCGCGTGGTCGCGCTGACCTTCCTTGACACCCAGTGCCTCAACCTCTGCCCACTGCAGGCGAGCCTGCTCGGCAGGGTGCAGTCGGACCTTGGATCGGGAGCGCATTTCGCCGTCGTGGTGGTGAGCGTGCGCCCGGAGGCGGACACGCCCGCCAACATTGCAACCTTCGCCGACACGCATGGGTTGAAGGCCGGGTACTACTGGCTCACCGGAAGCAGGGAGCAGCTCGCGAGCGTGTGGGACAGCTATGGAGTCGGCGTGCAGGTCGCGAACGGCGACCTCGCGCACAGCTCGATCATCTATCTCATCGATGCCAACGGCGCCGAGCGGATGGCGTTCGCCGACGTGCCTGACGTTGCCGCGGTGGAAGGTGACGTGAGGTTTCTCGAAAGCCGCTAAGTCCTGCGTCCGCAACAAATTTCAATTTTCTTACAACTGATTTTGGGCATTTACAAGTTATTCAGGCTTCTGTTATGTTCGCCAGCGTGGTTGTGGATGGTGCAAACAAAGGAACAGCAACCCGCCTTGTAGTTCTCGTGCTGAGCGTCGGAGTCCTGGCGGGGCTCCTGGCTCTGTTCATCGGCGACTTCGTCATCCGCGGACCCGAGTCGCTGACCGCCTCAGCCGCCACGGTGGCGCAGGGGAATCAACCGGCTCAGAACGCTTTCATCCACCTCGAGACGGTCGCCTCAGTAGATACGGCGATCACCTTCCCGCGGCCGGACGATCCGAACCCGAGCTGGGTCAGCTATCTGCCGACGACGATCTTGAAGGTTCCGGCCAACTCCACCATTACGGTGCAGATCGACCAGGAGGACGGTGCTTCCGGCCTGCGGAACCCGTTCTGGGCGAAGGCAAGGGGAATCGTCGACGGCACGTTCCATATGACGTACTTCGATGACCAGGGCAACCCGCAGGAAGGCGACTTCAGCGCCATCCCCGACCCGGCGACCGCGGCCCACACGTTCGCCATCCCAGACCTCGGCGTCTTCGTACCGCTGGAGGGCATCAGCGACGCCGCCCCCGCCGGGAGCATGAACGTGATCACCTTCTCCTTCAAGACGGGCAAGCCCGGCGTCTACCACTGGCAGTGCTTCGTGCCCTGCGGCGCGGGCACCATCTACGGCAACGGCGGTCCCATGCAGACGCTCGGCTACATGGCCGGCTTCCTCATCGTCCAGTAACCAGGTGACCCGGCCCACCCGCACGCACGCGCTCCGTCTCCTCATCGCGTGGGCAGTGCTGAGCGTGATCGGCGTCCTGATCGGGCTGCAGCTCCAGCTGCCACCTGGCAACCAGTCGCAACAGGCTGTCGACGAGAGCTGGCTGTTGCAGCTGATGACCATCATCTCGACCCCGGTCTTCGTGGGAGTTGTTCTCTTCATCCTGTACTCGGCCTTCACGTTCCGGCAGAAGCGGGGCGCTCTCGAGGACGGTCCGCCGAGCTACGGAAACCTCCGCGTCCAGGTGGCGTGGGTGGCGATCACGTCGGTGATCGTGTTCATCATGGCCGGGATTGGCATCAGTGAGCTCGCGAGCACGGCCAACGGGACCAACTTCACTTCATCGAGCCAGCCGGCCCTGGCGACCTCAGGATCCGTGGGCACCACAGAAGCCGACGCCCTACAGGTCCAGGTGATCGCCCAGCAGTGGTACTTCACCTACCGGTACGCGGGTTACGGGGGAGTCGAGTCGCTTCACCTGGTCCTGCCGGTGGATTCGAACGTCGTGATCCACATCACCTCCACAGACATCCTCCACTCGTTCTGGGCTTATCAGCTTGGCGTCAAAGCAGACGCGAATCCTGGGGTCGACAACGTCGCGTACCTGACCACGCTCCGCACCGGCTCGTTCACGGTCCGCTGCGCCGAGCTCTGCGGAATCTGGCACGGAAACATGAGCGATACCGACGGTTCGGTGGTCAGCCAGGCCGATTTCGCGACCTGGATCAACAATCTGCAGCAGTCGGAGTCAGACCTCACCCTACCGCCGTACGCCCCGTACTACTTCCCGAGCCCGCGGGCGAAGGGGACTTAACCATGGCCACGGCATCTTTGGAAAACGGCAGTCCCACGCTCCAGGCCAGCGAGCGCCAGATGGTGCTCCCGACCAACATCATCACCGGCATCGTCCTGGCGGCCGTCGGCTATTACGTCGGCGTGCAGGTTGGCAATGGCCTCGGCTTCAACGACCAGCTCAACACCGGCGTGCTGCTCGGCTACACGTTCGGCACGGTCATGTTCCTGGTCGGTATCGGCTTCGCCAACTATCCGCTCGCGCGGCTGTTCGGCTGGCCTATCTCCCCGCAGTCCGCGGGCGACGAGTATCGCGGCGCCTGGCGCTTCCTCAACCTGAGCCTCGACCACAAAGTGATCGGAGTCCAGTACCTCGTGGCGATGCTCATCGCGATGTTCTTGGGCGGCATCGGCGCGATGCTCATCCGCACCAACCTGCTGTCACCCGACCAGCTGGTCGTCCCGCCGGACAAGTACCTCGTGCTGGTCAGCATGCACAGCGTGATGATGGTGTTCGTCGCCAGCGCGGCCATCGTGGGACCGTTCGGCAACTTCTTCGTCCCTTACATGATCGGCACGAACCGCATGGCGTTCC
>DAITQH010000083.1:0-9997 GCA_036833175.1 Candidatus Dormiibacterota bacterium | reverse complement strand
CGCGCGCAGGTGGGCGACCGCGTCCAGTGGTACGAGCTGCCGGAAGAGGTCCGGTCTCCCTACCAGCCGGAGTAGCGATGCCAGGCCTCCCTTCCCAAGCTCGATGCGTCGTCATCGGATGCGGCATCGTCGGCAACAGCGTGGCCTATCACCTCAGCCTTCTCGGCTGGCGCGACATCGTGCTGCTGGACAAGGGCCCGCTCCCCAACCCGGGCGGATCCACCGGCCACGCCTCCAACTTCATCTACCTGGTCGACCACTCCAAGGAGATGACGGCGCTGACTATGGACAGCGTCCGCCAGTACAACGAGAAGGGCGTGTTCACCCAGTCGGGGGGCATCGAGGTCGCGCGCACGAAAGAGCGCATGCAGGAGCTGACCCGCCGCATGGTCTCGGCCGAGTCGTGGGGTATCGAGCCCGTCTCGCTGGTCACTCCTGCTGAGGTCAAGCAACTGGTGCCGTACATCGACGAGTCGATCATCCTCGGAGGCTTCTACACGCCGGGCGTCGGGGTGGTCGACTCGCTCCGCATGGGCACGCTGATGCGCGAGCTGGGCGAGAGCTCGGGCGCGCTACACGTCTCCCCGAAGACCGAGGTGACAGGCATCGACGTCGTGAACGGGCGCGTGCGCCGCGTGCGGACCACGCAAGGCGACATCGAGGCCGAGACCGTCGTCATCACGTGCGGAGTCTGGAGCCCGCGGATCGCCCGGATGGCGGGAGCTCACATACCGCTCACGCCGGCCGTGCACCAGATGATCGACGTCGGGCCGGTGCCCCGCTTCAAGGGCGCGAAGAGCGACATCGAGCATCCGATCGTGCGCGACATGGACACCAACATGTACGAGCGCCAAGCGGGCGGCGACCTGGAGATCGGCTCCTACGCCCACCGCCCGATCCTCTACGACCCGGAGGACATCCCCTCCGTCGAGCATGCCGCGCTGTCTCCGACCGAGTTTCCGTTCACGCAGGCCGATTTCGAGCTGCAGATGCAGCACGCGCTCGAGCTCATGCCGGAGATCGTCGGCGACGAGTCGGTAGGTGTGAAGTACGCGATCAACGGCATTCTGTCGCTCACGCCGGACGGCATGCCCGTGCTGGGCGAATCGCCCGACGTGAAAGGGCTGTGGGCGGCGGCGGCTGTCTGGGTCAAGGAAGGCCCTGGCACCGGCAAAGCCATGGCGGAATGGATGGTGCACGGCGAGTCCGAGATCGACCTGCATTCGTCTGACATAGCTCGGTTCCACGAACACCAGAAGACGCGCGCACACGTGCGCGCGAGGGCCGCGGAGGGTTTCAACAAGACCTACGGCATCGTCCACCCAAGCGAGCAGTGGGCCTCGAACCGCAACGTCCGCCTGGCCCCGTTCCACCAGCGCGAGCGCGAGCTGGGCGCCACGTTCTTCGAGGCCGCCGGCTGGGAGCGGCCGCAGTGGTACGAGTCGAATGCGCCGCTGCTGGAGGAGTTCGGCGACCGGGTCACGCGGCGCACCGCGGAGTGGGAATCCCGCTGGTGGTCTCCCATCATCAACGCCGAGCACCTGGCGATGCGCGAGCGCGCCGGCATCTTCGACCTCTCCGCCTTCACGATCTTCGACATCGTTGGACCGGGCGCGCTGCAGGCCGTCCAGTGCGTCGCGCTCCGGCAGATGGACGCGCCAGTTGGGCGTGTCGTCTACACGCCTGTCTTGAGCCACAACGGCGGCTTCAAGTCGGACCTTACGATCATGCGGCTTGGCGAAGACCGCTTTCGCGTCGTGACCGGCGGCGCGGCCGGCATGTCCGACAAGAAGTGGTTTCGCGACCAGCTGCCGGCCGACGGCTCGGCCCAGCTCGTGGACCTGACATCATCGATGACCACGATCGGGCTGTGGGGCCCGCACGCGCGCGACATCCTCGCCAGCGTGACCTTGGATGACGTGTCCAACGATGGCTTCAAGTTCGGCACGTGCCGGACGATCGAGGTGGATACGCTGCGAGTCCTGGCCTCTCGGATCTCCTATGTCGGAGACCTCGGCTGGGAGCTGTACATCCCGATCGAGCAGGGGCTGAGGCTCTGGGACGTGCTCTGGGAGGCGGGAAGGCCGCATCGCCTGGCCCCTTGCGGCATCGGCGTGTACGGAACGACCGGGCGGCTGGAGAAGTCCTACCGAGCCCACGGCAACGAGCTCGAGACCGAGTACAACGTGGTCGAGGCCGGCATGACCGCGCCGCGCGTCAAGGAAGAGGACTTCATCGGCAAGGCAGCCCACCTCAGGCATCGCGAAGAGGAGCCGGCGGCCATCATGTGCTCGCTGACCGTGGATGACCACAGCTCGCGCTCGGGTGAGAAGCGCTACATGCTTGGCCGCGAGCCGATCCTCAGCCGCGACGGCAAGCGCATCGTCGATCGCCGCGGACGAGGCTCGTACGTGACGAGCGCCGGGGCCGGGCCGTCGGTGGGCAAGCACATCCTGATGGCCTACCTCCCGCCGGAGCACGCCGTGGTGGGCGAGAAGCTGGCGGTCGAGTACATGGGCGAGCGCTACCCGGTGACGGTGGCCGTGGCGGGCGCGACGCCGCTGTTCGACCCCGAGAACAGACGCATTCGAGCGTGAGGGTTCTCGCCTGCATCAAGCGGGTGCCGATCACCGGAGGCCGGATCGTGCTCACGGACGACGCGCGCGCGATCGACACGCGCCATCTCGGCTTCACGATGAGCCCGCACGAGGAGTGCGGCGTCGAGGAGGCTGTCCGGATCATCGAGGCCAACGGCGGGGACTCGGTGGTCGTCACGCTCGGTCCGCCCGAGGGTGTCGAGCAGCTGCGCGACGCGATGGCGCTCGGCATCGACCGCGCGATTCATCTCCAGACGGATGGCCAAGAGTGGGATGGAGAGGCAACCGCGGCTGCGCTGACCGAGGCGATCAAAGCCGACGAAGCCGCGATGGGAAGGTTTGACCTCATTTTCTTCGGCAACGAGTCCGCCGACTCCGGAGGCTTCCAGGTCGGCGCCCGCGTCGCGCATGCTCTTGGCCGGCCGTGCATCACGGGACTGAAGCGCGTGACCCTGGACGGAACGTCGGTCCGCTGCGAGCAGGAGGTGGAGGGCGGACGCGACGTCTACGTCGTGCCCATGCCCGCACTGCTCACGGTCAAAGAAGGCTTGAACCTTCCCCGCTATCCCTCCGTCCCGGGCCGGATGCGGGCGGGTCGCAAGCCGGTCGCGGTCTCCACCCCGCCACGGCCAGAGCCGCGACTCGAGCTCGTGCGCCTCGTGGTGCCGGCCGGCCAGGGCCGCCGCGCCGAGGTGCTGGGCACCGGCGCGGCTGCGGCTCCTGCCGTCGTCGAGGTACTGCGCAAGGCCGGCGTCCTGTGATCACCCCAAAAACTCTGGCGATTATTCCCACCCCACGAAATCTGCGATTTCGCGGGGACCCCGGTCGGGGACCGCTATGACAGTCCTTGTCCTGGTCGAGCACGCGGACGAGAAAGCGGCCGACCCGTCGCTACAGGCGCTGACGCTGGCCAGGTCATTTGGTGAGCCTGTACACGCACTGCTGATGGGTTCCGGAATTGATCTCAGCGGTCACGGAGTGACTGTGACCCACGTCGCCGAGCACGTGGCGCTCGGCTCGTTCGCCCCCGACGCATGGGCGGCGACGCTACACCAGCTCGGGGTCAGCCTTCGTGCGAGCGCGGTGGTCGCCGCGGGGACGGAGCGCGGCAACGAGGTGATGGCCCGCCTGGCTTCACGTGCCGGGGTGCCGCTGGCGGCGAACTGCATCGCGGTGTCGCCAGGACCGCCGGTCACGTTGACCCGCCAGCGCTGGGGCGGCAGCCTGCTCGAGGAGGCGCGTCTGCATGCGGCGCCGGCGCTGGTCACGGTGGCGCCACACACGGTGCAAATCGAGCCGGCGACGGCGCCTACGGACGTCGAGCGATTCTCCCCTGAGCTCGACGGATCGGACCTACGGGTGCGGGTGGTCGAACACGTCGCCGCCGCCGGAGGCGGCGTCTCGCTGACGGAGGCCAAGGTGGTCGTGAGCGGCGGCCGCGGAGTTGGGTCGAAGGAAGGATTCGCGATCATCGAGGAACTCGCGGGCCTTCTCGGCGCAGCAGTCGGTTGCTCGCGCGCGGTGACCAGCGCAGGGTGGCGGCCACACACGGACCAGGTCGGGCAGACCGGGACCAAGGTGGCGCCCGAGGTCTACATCGCCTGCGGCATCTCGGGAGCCACCCAACACATGGCCGGCCTCAAAGGCGCCAAGCGCATCCTCGCCATCAACTCAGACCCCCAGGCGCCGATGATGCTGAACGCCGACTACGCGGTCGTCGGCGACCTGAAGGAGATCGTGCCGGCGATCTCGGCCGAGCTAAGAAAGCTCAAGTGACGGGCGTTTACGCGGTCGCGCTCGCTGTCGCCCTGATCGTTTCTGCCGCGCTGTTTGGCCGCCGGGCCCTGCTGCTCTACCGCCTGGTTCGCATGGGCAAGCCTGCGGCTCGATTCGGCGACGTGCCGGCGCGCGCGAAGGCCGAGGCAGTCGTCGTGATCGGCCAGAGCAAGCTCCTCCAGCGCCTCCTCCCCGGCCTGATGCACGCGGCGATCTTCTGGGGCTTCCTCGTCCTGTTTCCGACGATCGTGATCGCGATGATCGGCGCGGTCGACCTGCACGCGACTTTGCCATGGCTCGGAGCCCAGGGTTGGTACGCGCTCCTGGTCGACGTATTTGCACTGCTTGTCCTCCTGGGCGTCATCACCGCATTTGTCATCCGCAAGGTGCAGCGTCCGAAGCGCTTCGTGGGCAGCCACATCGGCGAGGCGGACTTCATCCTGGCCATGATCGCCGGGATCGTCATCACGCTTTTCCTCTGGCACTCATCGCAGATCGCCCTGCGGCTCAACGACTACCCGGCGAGCTGGGCGCCCATCTCGAGCTCCATCGCGATGGTGCTGCGCGGCCCGTTCGTCCCGTATCTCGAGCGCGCCGCGGTCTGGGCGCACGTACTGATCATCCTCAGCTTCCTCGTCTATCTGCCTTACTCCAAGCACCTGCATATCGTGGTGGCGGCGTTCAACGTCTACTTCGGCCGCACACGCGCTCGCGGACGCCTGGAACCAATCGACTTCGACCAGCCCGAAGCGGAGGTGCGATTCGGCTCCGCAACCGTCACCGACATGACCTGGAAGCAAACCCTCGACACAATGTCTTGCACCGAATGCGGGCGCTGCCAGGACGTGTGCCCCGCCTATGCCACCGGCAAGGCGCTCTCGCCAAAGCTGCTGATCATGGCGATCCGCGACCAGGTGATGGCGGAGGGACCGAAGGCCCTGGCCGCCGGCGGCACTTACAGGCCGCCGCCCATCGTCCCGAACGCCGTGACCGACGACATCGTGTGGGACTGCGTAACGTGCGGCGCCTGCGTGCGCGAGTGCCCCGTCGGCATCGAGCACATCGACCACGTGATCGACCTCCGGCGCAACCTCGTCATGGTCGAGTCGCGCTTCCCGGAAGAGGCGGGCGCGATGCTGCGCGACGTCGACCGGTCAGCGAACCCATGGGGCAAGCCGCAGGCCGACCGCACCCACTGGGCCGAGGGTCTCGGCGTGCGTGTGCTGCAGCCGGGCGACCCGGCGCCGGACGTCCTGTTCTGGGTGGGCTGTGCCCCCGCCTTCGACGAACGCGCGCGCCAAGGGGCGGTCTCGACGGCCAAGCTGATGCTGGCCGCCGGCGTCGACTTCGCGATCCTCGGCCCGCGCGAGGCATGCACGGGGGATCCCGCGCGTCGCATGGGCGACGAATACACCTACCAGAAGCTGGCCGGCCAGAACGTCGGCACGCTGAACGGCGCTGGGATCAAAAAGATCGTGACCACCTGCCCACACTGCTTCAACACAATCGGCAATGAGTACCCGGACTTCGGGGGCCGCTACGAGGTCGTGCACCACACGGAGTTCCTGGCCGAGCTGGTACGCGAGGGCAAGCTGAACCCCCTGGCCGGCGACCAAAAGATCACGTACCACGACTCGTGCTACCTCGCCCGCCACAACGATGTGCGCTCGCAGCCCCGAGAGCTGGTGGACGCCGTCGGCCAGGCGATCGAGATGCCGCGCAACCGCGAGCGCACTTTTTGCTGTGGCGCGGGCGGCGCGAGGATGTGGATGGAGGAGAAGCGTGGCCGCCCGATCAACCACGAAAGGGTGCGAGAAGCGGCCGAGACGGGAGCGGATACGCTCGCGGTGGCGTGCCCGTTCTGCACCGTGATGCTCGACGACGGCGTCCGCGAAACCGGCGCAAAGATGAAAGTCATCGATCTGGCGACGCTGCTCCACGAAGCAGTCGAGAACCGCCGGGCGAAAGAGGCCAACTCGCCCTGATCCTGTTCGTGGCGTTGGCGGCCGAGTTCACCTCGGCCGCGACAATGCGTCGCTGCTCACCGCCATGCTTCGCCAGGAGAATATTCAGTAAATCCAATCCCGGGAAGATGAGCGCCGGCCCTGTTGGTGGTTGTTCTCCTATGCAACTGGATGAGGGCCGGGTCCCCGTCGGCGGGAACACGACCGGGCGATGCAATCAGTAGGTCCCATCCTGCTCGCGCTTGCGCGCAGAAGGAACCGTTCTGGTTCCTTCTCATACTTCCTAGCTCAGGCCGACGATCTCTCCGTGCTCGTCGATGTCGATGCTCGCGGCAATGGGTGTTGTCGGCAAACCCGGCATGGTGCGCATCTCACCGCAGATCGGATAGATGAAGCCCGCCCCGACCGACGCGCGCACCTCGCGGACGGGTAAGACCCAACCCGTGGGCGCGCCCTTGAGCTTCGGGTCCGACGAGATCGACAGGTGCGTCTTCGCGATACACACCGGCAGCCGGCCGAACCCGTTCGCCTCGAACGAGTCCAGCTGCCGCGAGGCGACAGCGTCGTACTCCACGCCGCGCGCACCGTAGACGCGCATCGCCACGGCTTCGATCTTTTCACGCAGCGTCGCAGCGTCGGGATACAAAAACTGGAAGGTGCTGGGCTCATCCGCGGCCTCGGCCACCATCTCCGCCAGCTCGGTGGCACCCTTGCCGCCTTCGGCGAAGTTGTTGCACACAGCGGACCTCACGCCCAGGTGCTCAGCCAGCTCCCGGATGGCCTGGTGCTCGGAGGTGTGGTCGCCAGGGAAGGCGTTGATCGCGACTACAGGCGTCACGCCGTGGATCTGGATGTTCTCCACCTGCTTGCGGAGATTGGCGGAACCCGCGCGCACGTCGTCGGGGTTCTCCATGAGCAGCTCAGGCGGGAGCGGTCTCCCGGCGACAACCCTGTATTTGCCCGAATGAACTTTCAGCGCCCGGACCGTCGTCACGATGACCGCCGCATCGGGCACGAGGCCCGATATGCGGCACTTGATGTTGAAGAAGCGCTCGGCGCCCATGTCCGCGCCAAATCCCGCCTCGGTCACGAGGAAGTCTCCGGCGTGAATGCCGATAAGGTCGGCCAGCACCGAGGAGGCTCCGTTCGCAATGTTTCCAAACGGTCCGGCATGCACGAGCACCGGCGTGTTTTCCAGCGTCTGGAGGAGGTTGGGCTTGATCGCGTCCAGCATGATCACGGTCATCGCCCCTCCGGCGTGGAGGAAATCCGCCGTGATCGGTTGGCCATCGCGCGCGAGGCCGATGACCATGCGACCGAGACGCTGTCGCATGTCTTGAAGCCCGGTCGATAGGGCCAGCACCGCCATCACCTCAGACGCAGCGGTGATGTCGAAGCCCGTCTGCCGCGTCACGCCGTCTTCGGGTGCGCCAAGGCCGACGACGACGCTGCGCAGCACCCGGTCGCTCACGTCCAGCACGCGGCGCCACGTGATGCTGTGAAGGTCGATGGGAAAGTCACGCAGGCTGTGGTGGATGTAGTTGTCGATCATCGCCGCGAGAAGGTTGTGGGCCGACGTGACCGCGTGGAAGTCGCCGGTCAGGTGCAGGTTCAACCGCTCCATGGGAACGACCTGGCTGTAGCCGCCGCCCGCGGCGCCGCCCTTGATCCCGAAGGTGGGCCCCATCGACGGCTGGCGGATGGCAACCGTCGCGCGCTTGCCGATCCTCCCAAGGGCGTCGCCGAGGCCGACCGTCGTGGTCGTTTTGCCTTCGCCCAGTGGAGTTGGCGTGATCGCCGAAACGACGACGTACTTCGCCTTGGGTCGGTCGGCGAGCTCCGCAATCGCGTCCAGCTTGATCTTTGCCACGTCGTGGCCGTAGGGCTCGAGCAGGTGCGGTCCGATGCCCATGCGCTTTGCAATCTCGGGCATGGGGAGGAGGCGCGCCCTGCGCGCGATCTCGAGATCAGTTGGAAACGTGGCGGCCATCCATCCCTCCTATTAATGCGCCGGGCGCCTCTATGCCGCGCGCGACAGCAGCTGCTGACGCCATCGCTCGGTCGGCTCGATCTCGTTGAACGTGAACACGTGCAGGCCGGCGACCTTGCGGTCGGGCGCCGCCAGGTCGGGCAGGAGGGCATTGACGAAACGCTCAGGGTCGTAGCCGCCGGGCTGGAGCATCCGCAGGAACCAGTTCGAATGCCCGCGAAGGAAACGTGCCGAATCGACCACGCCGATCCGCGTCGAGATGCGCAACAGCTTGGCCGGGTCGGCCACCCCCGCCATCCCGATGTGGATGGGCAGCTCGACCCTCCGGCGGCGCACCCGCCCGACCCACTTCTTCACCACGTGTGGGTCGAAGCACAGGTTGCTCACGATGTATGTCGCGATCCGCCGCTTGTCCCACATGGCCTGGATGGTCATGTCGTCGTCGATGAAGCTGTGGCTCTCTGGATAGCCGGAGACGCCGACGTCGCGCAAGCCGTGACCGACCTGCATCATCGCCTCCAGCAGAGAGACCGAGTCCGGAAACTGGCCCGCGGGCTCGCGAGCGTCGCCGGCGATGACGAACACGTCGCGGACGCCCATCCCATCGACCGCGGCCAGGATCTCTTTGAGGTGGGCCGCGTCACGGATGAGCCGTGCCGAGAGGTGGGGGACCACCTTGTAGCCCTGGCCCGAGAGGCGCCTGGCCAGCTCGATCGTCGCGTCCATGCCGCGCCGCGGTGAGGCGGTGACCGTGATCGTGACCTCGTGCGGGACGTGGGAGACGACCATGTCTTCGATGTCCTCGGTCGGCAGCACCTCGTAGCGAGGGGCGCGAAGGAACTCGATCAGCGCCGTTCGACCCACACTCTCTCTCCGCTCGAATGCCGGGTTTCCGCGCCCGGTTCTGTCGCACCATACGCTACCGTCGCGTCGGACGCAACGCTGTCAGAAGGGCCGCCGCAGGAGGAGGGTCGCGTTGCGGTCCGCCGGCTGGCCAGGCCGCCACGATTCGAAGCCGTTGTGCGGCACGTTGGCCGCCAGCTCCCGATGCCAGCCGGCCAGGTCGTCCAGGCCGCCGTCACCGCTGCGTACCGCGCCCTCGTGGTCGAGCATGGTGCAGGCGATGGCGAGCGTGTCCTCGCCAGCGTCAAACAGCTCGACCAGCCGCCCCTGACACGGCCAGTCCACCAGGGAGCTCGTCGTCACCTCCCACAAACCGTGGCCGCTCTGCGGGGTGGGACGCGGCGTGATGCGGTTGGCGTGGATGTGCCCGTTCAGCCACAGCACCACGTTCTGGAACCGGAGCAGCAGCTCCAGCAGTTGATCGCGGCTCGGCGGGGCCTGCGGGTTCGCCAGGGTCTCGAAGCCGTGGTGCGAGAGAACGACCACGAGCCGGTCTTCATGTCGCGTCCGCACGATCGAGCCGTCGCGCGACCTGAATGACGAGTGCGCCTCTTCGAGCCGCCGCTCGAGCCAGTGGAGCTGCGGTGGGTCGATCGATCCGTCGGCGCCACCGCCGGCGCAGACCGTGTCGAGCGTGATGAACCGGACGGCTCGCGTGTCGTGCACGTAGTACGTGGTGCCGGTGGCGCGGTTCTGCTCAGAGAAGCCGTGCGGCCCTGAGGCGTGATGCATGTCGACGAACTCCTGGCGCGAGATCGGCCGGCGGG
>DAITQH010000082.1:0-10073 GCA_036833175.1 Candidatus Dormiibacterota bacterium | reverse complement strand
GCGCGCTCACCGACTTTGCCACCGGCAGCGTGAAGCGCGAGATCGAACCGACACCACGTACTTCTGCGAGTTGTTCAGCACCTCGGTGCAGGGATTGTCGGTCCGGTTGGGCCAGACGCTGTAGAAGTCCTCGTAGGTGCGCCGCCCGAATAGGAGCCCACCGGTGGTGGCCATGCTCTCCCCCGCGGCCTTGCCCATCTCCGGATCGGCGTAGGGCGTTGCCCACCCGCCGTGCTCGAAGCCGCCGCGGCGATCCTCATCCGGCCGCGCCGGCGCCTGCATCACCCCGTCGAGGGTCACGCTTGTGAATACGACGATCTTTCGGTTCTGTCTGTTCTGTCTGTGCTGTCTCGGCTGTCTCATATGTGCCTCCGTGAAATAACCGCCGGCACGCGCCCGGGTCTCGCTCTTTACACGAACGAGGCAGCGCGAAATCGACATGTAGCCGGAGAGCCATAAGATTTGCTCGTGGCGCCTTTACGAGTAGCAGTACTGGGCCCGGGTGGTGTGGGCGGGCTGCTCGCGGCGCTGCTGGCTCGAGCCGGCAACTCAGTGGTCGTGCTGGCCGGCGACAGCACGGCCCAGGCAATCGCCAAGAGTGGCCTGCGGGTCGAGAGCCGCGTCTTTGGAAACTTCGAGGTCAAGGTCCAGACTGGGTCGCGGCTCGAGAGCGAGGTCGACGCATGCCTGATCACCGTGAAGGCGACCCAGCTCGAGCGAGCCCTCGAGCGCCTCCCCAAGGAATCGGTTGGCGACGCACTTGTGATCCCATTCCTCAACGGCCTCGACCACGTCAACTTCCTGCGCGCCCATTACGGCTCCAACGTGGTCCCGGCCACGATCCGAATCGAGGTGCTGAGGGCCGAACCTGGCCTCATCCGCCAAACCAGCCCGTTCGCGGCGGCCGAGATCGCAACTTCGGATCGAGTTCGGCACCCGGTCGAGCGGTTTGCCGCCCAGCTGCGCGCCGGGGGTCTCGACGTCAAATTGCGCGAGGACGAGACCGCGATGCTCTGGGACAAGCTCGCACTCCTGGGTCCCCTGGCGCTGCTGACGACGCACGAACGCGGGAACGTCGGCGTGATCCGGGCCCGCCGCCGTGACGACGCGATCGCTCTCATCTCAGAGGTGGCTGCGGTCGCAAAAGCGGAGGGAGCCTCACCAGATCCGGCGGGCACCGTCCGCATGCTGGACGCGGCTCCCGAATCCTTCGAAACCTCGATGCAGCGAGACCAGGCGGCAGGCAGGCCCATCGAGCTGGACGCGATCGGTGGAGCGGTGCTGCGGCACGCAGCCGCGGCGGGGGTACCGGTGCCGGTCACCACCCGCCTCGTTGAGGAGCTGCGAGAGAGGGAACAGGCGCGGAGCGAGCATTAGTGCTCACGCACAGCCCATCCGGCAACTACCGATTCCTGGCGGCGGAAGGCCGGCCGTTCTCAAGCGGCATCGTGGCCGACGATGGATTTGATCTCGTACACGCACGATTTGAACGCCCCGTGCCTCTCGAGGCCGGCTTCGCCGGCGCTGCACGTCACGTGATCGCGGCTGGGCGAACTGCGCGTGCCATCGCGGGCTTCGAGCTCCGGATTCCAAGACCGCTATCCGGCGGTGGTTTCGACGACTTCAACCGAGCTTATGTCTCGAGCTTGAAGAGACTTGGGCTGGAGGTCGACGGGCTCATGCCGGCGGCGCGGACCAATGTGGCGCCGGCTGTGAGTGGTGTCTCGGAGCCAAGCGTCTACGCCGTGACTTACACCATCCCTACGCGGCGCGTTCGCCCCGGATTTCTGCTGTCAGGCGTCCCGGAAACAGAGGGTCACAAACATCCCGACGAGATGCTGGACTCGATCATGAAGGTGCTGTCGGCGAGGCTGGACGAGCTCGGCACAACGTGGGATGACGCCACCGCAATCCAGCTGTACGGACTCGATGATTTCCAGGATGCGCTCATGAAGAACGTGCTGTCCCAGGTGGGCCTGGCAGCCATTCATGGAATCCAGTGGTTCCCCTCGCGACCTCCGATTGAGGGCTTGAAGTTTGAAATCGACTTGCGATCGACCGGCACGGAGTTAGTCCTGGCGGCGGTTTAGCGCTTCACCACGCGGTCGGGATCCCAGCTGGCGCGACGCGCGCCCGCGGCGTAGGTGCTCTCGAAAAACTCCAGGATCGCGGCTTCAGGCGATTCGCTCGCGCGCACTTCCTCATACGGGAGGGCGAACTCGCCGAGCTCCGTGCTCCAGGCAGCGCCCGCCGGCCGGATCACCTCCTGCTCGATCCCGTCCGGCTTTGGGTAGGCGTACGAGAAGAAGGCGGCTCGCGGATACCGCCCATGTCCAGGCCAGAAGCCGGCGCATATCTGCTCGGCGTCGGCAGACATTCGCTCGATGACTCCGGCGCCAGGCGGCGGCTGAGCCGCACGGCCCGAGAACCTCGTGAGGGCGAGGTCGAACGAGCCCCAGAAAAAGTGCACAGGGGTCGTCCTCCCCCGAAAGCCGGCGCGGTGATCTTTGAGCAGCAGGTCGACCTGCGACAGCACTCTCCAGAAACGATTCGCCCACTCTGGCTCGTACGTTGCGTGAACGGTGTCCTCGGCAAAGGGAATCGGATCGCTGACCTCTGAGGGGCTGGGGCTGAACACTGGGTGGATGCCCATCTCCGCCAGGTTGGACATGAGTTCCGCATAGAACTCTGCGACCGGTCGCGCAGTCAGAGCCACGCGGCGTGTTTCGCCGCGAACGGTCCGGATCAAGACCTGGTGATCCACCAGGTCGACGTCGATGTCGCAAACCAGGCCGGCATCCGCCATCGGCGTCGTTGTCAGCCCGCGCGCGGTCAGGTACAGCGGGACGTTGGCCCACTGAGGCTCGAACGGGGTGAGCGCCAGCCGGACCTTGCCGACGATCTGGAGGCTCATGTGCAGCGTGTCGAGCGTTTCCTTCCAGGCGCCATACGGCAGCTCGGGCCAGGTTTCAAAGTTTGGTCGACGCCCCTGAACGTTCATCGATCTTCAGTTTAGGAAGCCCTGTCTTCTCGGGAACACAACTCAACTCAGCTGAGTTTCAATAGACGCGATGACAGGTGCAGGTGTGGTCCTGCTGACCACCTTCCTTGCCTCCTCGGTCGAAGCCGTCGAGATGGTCATCATCGTGCTCGGCGTCGGAGCGACTCGGGGATGGCGCTCGGCGCTGATCGGCGCCGCATGCGGTTTCGCGCTGCTGGCCGTGATCATCGCGGTGCTGGGCGTGACGCTCGCCGCGATACCCATCGGGCCGCTGCGAGTCCTCGTCGGCGCGCTACTCCTGCTGTTCGGCCTCCAGTGGTTCCGCAAGGGAATCAGGCGCGTGGCCGCGCGAGGCCTGGCCGGCATGGCGGGAGGAGAGGTGCAGGACACCGACGTTCCGGCACACGGCATGGACTGGGTCGCTTTCTTCCTCTCGTTCAAAGGCGTGCTGCTCGAAGGCCTCGAGATCGCGTTGATCGTCGTCTCGTTCGGTCTCGCCGCCGGGCAGCTGGGCATTTCGGTCGTGGGGGCCGCGGCGGCCATAGTCGTGATCGGCGCGTCAGGATTTGCGCTGAAGGGCGTCGTCACCCGCATCCCGCGAAGCCTGCTCCAGCTCATCGTGGGAACCCTACTGACGTCCTTCGGAACGTTCTGGTCCCTCGAAGGCCTCGGTGTGAGCTGGCCTCAGAGCGACCTCGACATCGTGCTTCTCCTCGTCGTGTACGGCCTGGCCGCGGCCGGCTACATCGTTCTCGAACGCCGCCGGATACACCAGGCCCGTGTCGAGGTGGCTTAGATGCGGACAGTCGTTTCAGGCATCGTCGGGATCGGCCGATTTCTCTATTTCTTCGTCGTCGGCGACGACTGGACGGTGGCCCTGGCGATTCTGCTCGCCCTCACGGCGACCGGCCTGCTCGTGGCCCAAAAGATTCCGGCATGGTGGCTGGTGCCCGTGGTCGCGATAGTCATGACCGGCGTCAGCCTGCGCCGTTCCGCACGCACGTAGCCCGGCCGGCCTCGCTGCGCAGGTTAGAAGGACGAATTAGACTCGAACCATGGCTGGCGCAACGTCCCTGAGCGAGCTGAACTCCGGCTACATCGAGTTGGCGGGCATCGTGCGAGCGCTGCACGGAGACTGGACGGCGCCTGCGCCAGGTTATGAAGAATGGACATGCCGCGACCTGCTCGCGCATCTTTCGAGCTCGGCCGCATCACTGCCCAACGTCGTCAGCTCGTTGACCCAGCCCAAGGATCCGAACGCAGCGCCATTCGACGCCGACCGCTGGAACGCGTCACAGGTCCGGCGACGCGCAGACAAAAAGCCGGAGGAGCTCGTCGACGAATATGACTCCGGAACCACGCGCCTGGTGATGGTTCTGTCGGACGCGGAGCTGGACAAACCGGTCACGATCGGTCCCTATGCCGGTAGGTCTCTCGGCGAGACGATGGCGAAGATGCTGGAGCACCAGCGCCATCACATAGCCGACCTCCAGAAGGCGCTCGGCAGCTAGTGCGGTCGAGCGTGCGAATTCCGCACGGCTGGCGTCAAACGTGCGGAATCCGGGATCGGCAGACGCACGGCTGGCGCCAAACGTGCGGAATCGGACGACTCAGCACCTAGGCGTCAAGTGTCGCGAGGGTCAGGCGCCGGGACGCCCGCACCGGTCGCGACGATGACTCTGCCCAACCCAGGGAAAGGGGCCGCGCCGGAAGTGCCGTGAGGCCATCGGCTCGATCATCCGTCCACCGGAAACTTCTGCGCAGCGTCCCTGCGCAGGGCAATCGTCGAGGTCCGGCCTGGATGCCCGCTAGGAGAAACCTCAGAGAACGCTGCGAGATTCAGCCGACCCGGCGCAGGCCGGGCACAGCCCGGTGAACACCAGGTGATGGCTGGTGACTTTGAAGCCGGTGCTGGTCTGAACCCCCGCGGCCGCATCCTCTAGAACGCAGCCGGGGACCTCGGCGACCTGGCCGCACGAGTCGCACCGGACGTGCTCGTGGTGGTCGTCCCCCACCTCGTAGTGAGCCTTGCCATCCCCGAGGTCGATGCGCCGGATGGCGCCTTCGCGCTCCATTGCGGAGACGGCGCGGAAGACGGTTGAGTAGTCGGCTCCGCCGAGCGCGACTCGCGCCGCTTCGTGCAGCTCGTCGAGCGACCATGCATGGCGGGCGTCCCCTTCGAAGAGGCTCTTGACGACGTCGGTCACGGGGCTCGGACGAGGCATGTTCGAGATCATACCGGGCCCGCACATTACTTGCTCAACTCACTTGTGCAATACTCTTGCGTGACTGGGGCCCACGCCGGAGGCCCGGCGCTGTGAGGGAATTGGGTTGACGGGTCGAGGAGTCTGGGTGCTGCTCGTGATGGTGCTGGCGATCGGCGCCTGCGGCGGCTCAGGTCCCGTCGCCTCGACCGGGTCGATCAAGGTCGTCGCCGGGCAGAACTTCTGGGGCAGCATCGCCGCCCAGCTCGGCGGATCGAAGGCAAGCGTCCAGAGCGTAGTGTCAGACCCGAACGCCGACCCTCACGAATACGAGACCAACACCAATGACGCGCGCGCGTTCGCCGACGCCAGCTTCGTGATCCTTAACGGAGCCGGCTACGACACATGGGGGACCAAGCTCCTCTCGGCGAACCCGGGCGGCGGCCACCGCACCGTACTCATCGCCGCCGACCTGCTGGGCAGGAAGGCGGGCGACAACCCCCACTTCTGGTACAACCCCGACTCCGTCGCGCGCATGGCCGACCAGATCACCGTGGACTACAAATCCCTCGACTCGGCCGACTCTGCGTACTTCGACCAGCAGCGCGCCGCATTTGCGAGCGCCCTCCAGCCCTACATGCAGCGCATCGCCGACATTAAAGCGAAGTTCACCGGCGTGCCGGTCGCCTCGACTGAGAGCGTCTTCGTTTACATGGCTGCGGCACTCGGTCTGAACCTCATCTCGCCGGCCGAGTTCATGAACGCGGTCGCCGAGGGCAACGACCCGCCGGCTTCGGCCGTCATCGAGTTCCAGAACCAGATCGCGGGCAAGCAGGCGAAGGTGCTGGTGTACAACGTGCAGACCGCCACCGCGGTGACCACCAACATGAAACAGCTCGCCTCTCGCGCGGGAGTCCCGCTCGTCGGTGTCTCCGAAACGCTGCAGCCCGAGTCGGCGACATTCCAGGACTGGCAGGTCGCCCAGCTCACCGCGCTGCAGAACGCGATGAGCGCTTGATCGGGACAGTGGCAAGACCACACGCTCCGGTGATCGCTGCTCGCGATCTCGCCGCGAGCTACGGCGCTCTTCCCGTTTGGTCGCACGCCAACTTTTCGATCGCGCCCGGGTCCTTTACCGCCATCCTCGGACCCAACGGGGGCGGCAAATCCACCCTCATCCGCATGATCCTGGGACTGTTGCCGCCGGCTCACGGAGAGCTCGAGGTGATGGGCGACCGACCCCACCGTGGCAATTCCCTGATCGGCTACATCCCGCAGCGGTCCAGCTTCGACCCCGAGCTGTCGATCCGCGGGCGGGACTTCGTCAGCCTCGGCGTCGACGGCCACCGCTGGGGAGTGCGGCTACCGGGCGGTTCGACCTCGGAGGCGGCGCACGCCGCAATCCAATCCGTGGGCGCCGAGCCCTACGCGGACAGAGCGATTGGACAGCTGTCAGGCGGCGAGCAGCAGCGCCTGCTGCTGGCCCAGGCGCTGGTCGGCAACCCGCAGCTCTTGCTGATGGACGAGCCGCTCTCGCAGCTCGACGTGCGAAACCAGAGCGTGATCGTGCAGCTGATCGGCGACATCAAGCGAGCTCGCGAGCTCACCGTCCTGCTCATCGCGCACGACGTCAATCCCCTCCTCCCCCACATCGACCACGTCCTGTACGTCGCCCAGGGGAACGTCGCGATGGGCACGCCAAACGAGATCATCACGTCGGAATCGCTGACCCGCATCTACTCGACGCCGGTGGAGGTGCTGAAAGACAGCCGCGGGCGCGTCTTCGTGGTGGGCCTCGAGGAGGAGGTCAGCCACCCGCATGGCTGAGCACATCTTCGCCACCATCACCAACACCTCGCCGCAGCTCAGCTGGAACCTGTTCGACGACATCGCCACCCTTTTCCACTACGACTTCATGGTCCACGCGTTCGAGGCTGGAACGATCGTCGCCGTCGTGGCAGGGGCGATCGGCTACTTCGTCGTGCTGCGGAGCTCGTCGTTCGCGGCGCACGCACTGTCCCACATCGGTTTCGCCGGCGCGACCGGAGCGGTGCTGCTTGCGATCAACCCGATCTTTGGCCTGCTCACCTTCACCCTCGGCAGCGGCGTCGCCATCGGCGCGCTGGGCAACCGGGTACGCGGGCGCGACGTGACGATCGGCATCGTGCTGGCCTGGACGCTCGGGCTCGGCGTGCTGTTCATCTCGCTGTACACCGGCTACGCGACCGAGGCTTATGCGCTGCTCTTTGGCGAGATCCTCGGCATCAGCACGAACGACGTGATCGTCACGATTGTCGCCGGCGTGATCACGATCGCCGCCCTGGTCGTGATCTACCGCCCCTTGCTGTTCGCCTCGGTCGACGAGGAGCTGGCCGGAGCCAAAGGCGTCCCGGTGACAGCGCTGTCCATCGGCTTCATGGCCATCCTCGCGGTGGCGGTTACCGAGGCGGTCCAGGTGGTGGGCGTGCTGCTGATCTTCGCGCTGATCGTCACGCCCGCCGCCATCGCGGTGCGCTTCACCAGCCGGCCGTTTGCCGCCATCGGCATCGGGGTGCTGCTGGCGCTGGCCTTCACCTGGGCAGGCCTGACGATCGCCTATTACTCGCCACACCCGGTGAGCTTCTTCATCACCTCGCTCGCCTTCGGCACCTACCTCGTGGCGCGCCTTGTCACATCCGCCCGCTTTCGTACGTCATTGGGATGACGTAGGAAACGCGAAAGATGAATGACAGGGGAAGGAAATCCTGAGCGACTGACCACGACTCATCAAGGCGCTTTCCCAGGCCTGCGTAGGCCCCTGCCGGTCGGTGAGCACGAAGGTCCGAAGTAAAAACAGGTACCGGAACTGGGTACCGCCGGCCCGAATTCAGGTGTTTCCCACCTTATTGACCGTGGCGTCCTCTTCCTACCTTGGTGGAAGGTCAGGAATCCACAAGGAGGACACAAGAAGTGAGCGGCAATTACAGGTTTTATTCGGAAAAGATGGCGGAGATCCGCGCGCGACGCGCCGCCAGCCGGCCGTTGCAGAACCAGCTCGAATGGCTCCTGCTGGTCGTGTGGAAGTGCGAAGCCCAATGGAAATAGCCACGCGCTTGACGATTTCCGAGTCGAAAGCGCCGGTCGCCAGTCGTGCCTCCCAGATCGCCGAACCCGATTGGCGATCGACCGCCGCGAGCGTCGAGGCTGCCCTGGCGCAAGTTACCTTCGCGGCCCGCGAGATCGAGGATGTCCTTGCCCTCGACGACCAGAGCTGGCGCTCCATAGGTGGAGGGAACGATGAGTGACTTGAATGCGTCGGAGCCGCGGCGCGCCGTGGTGATCGGGGCGAGCATCGCCGGACTTCTCTCCGCCAGGGTCCTGTCCGACCATTTCGATGAGGTCGAGATCGTCGATCGGGACCGGCTACCCGACGGCCCCGAGTTCCGTGCACTGGCCTGGTCCGCCTGGATCGTGGCCATCCTGATCGTCCTGGCGATCGGCAGCCTGTACCCGATGAGGAGCCGCCAGGCGACCGCCTGACGTGACACTGTTTTCAGAGGCGGGATCGATCGTGATCCCGCCTCTTTCTTTTGCCCCGCGTGATCAACCCGACAGAATTAGCGGACGCTTGCCTGAGGGAGACACGATCCTGCGTACGGCGAACCATCTCCGGCCCCGGCTTGCCGGTAAGAGGCTCACCAAGGCGAGCCCGGAGAAGTTTCAACGGCTGGTTGGATCGACTATCACTGAGGTTTCGACCAACGGAAAACATCTCCTGATTCATTTCGACAACGGCCTCGTCCTGCACAGCCACATGCGGATGACCGGGTCGTGGCACGTCTACGGTCCAGGTGATCGTTGGCGCAAGCCGGCCTGGCAGGCCAAGGTCGTGCTGGAAAACGAGAGCGCGGTGGCGGTCCTGTTCAACGCTCCGGTCGTGGAGCTCCGGCGGGCCAAGGAGCTGACGCTGGACCTCGCCCATCTCGGTCCCGACATCCTGGCCCCCGAGCTCGACCTGGACGAGATCCTGAAGCGAGCACGCAAGTCGCAGCGGCAGCCCCTGGGCGAGCTGCTGCTCGATCAGCGCGTGGCTGCCGGCATCGGCAACATCTACAAATGCGAGTCGCTGTGGAGGCTCAAGCTCGATCCGTGGATGCCGGCGAACGGACTCGATGACGAAGCCATGGCTGGCCTCTACGGCGAGGCACGCAAGATGATGCTGGCCGCTCTCCGGAGACGTACGCCACACGCCGTGCACGGCAGGACGGGCCGCTCCTGCCCGCGCTGCATGGGGAGAATCGACTGCCGCCGCCAGGGCGATCCGCCCCGCTTCACGTACTACTGCCCGAGATGCCAGCAAACCGGCCTTGGAATCGACCCTGCCCGGCACGGGTTTCAGCCTTCATGATCGACTTTGGTCCCCTTCGCCGCAAAGAAGCCAGCCTTCAAGATCTCGCGTCAGGACTCAGCCACGACGACCTCGGCCGGCTGACCCGCGAGATGTGCGCCGCCCAGCTCGCCGCGATCGATGACGCTACGGACGACGACGTCGTCATGGTGCCCGACGACCCGGACGCCAACGACACGTTCGCATCCCAGGCGGGCGACGTCGGTCTGTCGTGGACGCTCGGCCACGTCGTCGTCCATACGACGGCATCGTCAGAGGAATCTGCGGCCCTGGCGCTCACACTCGCCCGAGGTCTTCCGGTGGAAGGCCGGTCGAGGTACGAGGTGCCCTGGCAGCAGGCGCGGACGGTCGAATTCATAAGCCATCGCATCGAGGAGAGCCTGCGGATGCGACTGGCCATGCTCGCCGCCTGGCCCGACGAGCCGGACCTCGAGAATTTCTACTCGCCCTATGAAGGACGCCCGGCCATGAACGCGATGGG
>DAITQH010000081.1:0-10626 GCA_036833175.1 Candidatus Dormiibacterota bacterium | reverse complement strand
TCGCCGGGATGGTTCGGCTCGTCGGGCTCGTCAGGGTCCTCATCCGGGTCTTCTTCGGAACGGCCACTCATTCAAGTCGATTGTAGGAGGCGAATACCCCCGGCGGGGGTTGAACCCGCGCTGTACCGGGTTTAAGCCGGTTGCCTCTGCCATTGGGCTACGGGGGCCAGACCATTCTCCCCCAGTGCGCTTACTTCGGATATTCGAAGAAGCCTTTGCCGGATTTCCGGCCGAGGTGCCCAGCCTCCACCAGGTTCCGCAAAAGCTCGGGCGCGTCACTGCCCTCGCCCTGCCGGTGGCGGTCTTTCATCGCCCCGTAGAAGATGTCGAGGCCGCTGAAGTCGAGCAGGTGGAAAGGACCCATCGGCCAGTTGAGACCCTTCTGCACCGCGGTATCGATGTCCTCGGCGCTGGCGTAACCACCTTCAAGGAGACGCATCGCCTCTTCCGATGCCGCGAACAGGATGCGGTTCACGATGAAGCCCCAGATCTCCTTTTGAAGCAGCACCGGTGTCCGATCGATGCTCCGCACGAATTCCATCGCAGTTTCCACGGTGGCGTCCGAGGTCTTCGGACCTTTGACCACCTCGCAAAGCTGCATCACCGTGACGGGGTGGAAGAAATGCATGTTGCAGCACTGCTCAGGCCGGCCGGTGATGCCGGCCAGCCGGCTGATGGCGATCGTGCTCGAGTTGCTGGCGAGGACCGCGTCCTTATTTGCGTGGCGACCGAGTGCGTCGAAGACGCTCTTCTTCGCGTCGAAGTCCTCGATCACCGCTTCGATCACGAGATCGGCGGAGCCGGCCACCGATGCGAGATCGGCCGAATCATGGATTCGAGCGTGCGCTTCGTCCGCCGCGGCCTCGGAGAGGCGCCCTTTCTCTACTGAACGGTCGAGGAGACGTCGATTCTGCGCACGAGCCCGGTCCAACTGGCCCGGCGCAGAGTCCACAAGGGTGACCTCGTAGCGGCCGGACAGCGCGGTCTGCAAGGCGATCTGCGAACCCATGGTCCCCGCGCCGACGACCAGCACGCGCTTCAATTCATGCATGCGGGTGAGCATGAAGCAATTCGAGGCTGCGGCGCAGGCGGCCGTCGACTCGATACCGGACGAGTTCCGGCCTTACCTCGAGAACACCGTGTTCATCATCGAAGAGAGCTCCACTGAAGGCTTGATGGGTCTCTATGAGGGCGCGACCGCGCTCGCGGACCTGGGCATGCCGGAGCGCATCACGCTGTACAAGCGGGCGCACGAGGATGCGGCCGATTCGCTCGATGAGCTGGTGGCCGAGGTCCAGCGCACCATCCTGCACGAGGTCGGCCATCACTTCGGGATGGACGAGGACGACCTTCCCTATTAACGGAGGGTCCAGAAGGAACGGTCCCAGAGGATGAGCGGGTCGCCGGAGCCGGCGGTAGCGGCCGTCACCTCACCCACGCAGACGTCATGGTCCCCAGCCGGGCGGATCTCAACGAGCCGGCACTCGAGCCAGGCGGCGCAGCCGTCGATGAGCGGAATGCCGTTGACACCGAGGCGGTGCGGTACGGCCTCCCACATCGCATCGATCGCAGGCGCGCGGCCGGCAAACCTGTCGGCGATGAACTCCTGCGAGCGCGTAAGCACGCTGACGTTAAAGGCCCTGGTTTCGGCTACAGCAGCCCGCGTGGTGCTTTCACGCTCCAGGCCAACGAGCACCATGGGCGGGTCGACTGAGATCGAGACGAGGCTGCTCGCGGTCATGCCTCGGTAGCCGTTCTCCGTGCGCGCGCTGACCACCACGACCCCGGCCGGAACCCGCGCCATGACGTCCCGAAAACCCTGCTCTGGCAAGTGCGGCACAGCCTAACCGTGAGTCGGGCCACCTCAGCGCCGAAGGTAGAATCGAGGGCGAGGCGGCGACGTAGCCAAGTGGCAAGGCAGAGGTCTGCAAAACCTCCATCCCCAGTTCGATTCTGGGCGTCGCCTCCAATTTTCTGAATTCGAAATCGCCTTGTCCCCAGGGCGGGAGCGTCTGGCCAGCCGTAAGAAGTTGCTGATCCTCTTACGGCCCGGCGTGTAGACGTGTTCTGGTGAAATTCACAAAAGGCCGGGCTGGGATCGTAGCGACGATTCGGGACGTCAGTTGGAGCCAGGCAATGGATGGCGAAGGCGTCCTGGCCGGCTCGACGATCGAGAGCGCGCTCTACTGGCGACAGATTTACAGCGAGATGCTCGAGATGGAAGAGAAGGTGCTCGCCCGCATCGATCTGCTCATGAATACGCAATCGGAGGTGGTCATGCGCGAAGGCGAGCTGGCCAACGTGCCGGTTGTCGTCGCGCAGGCCGAGCGCTTCCGGCAGCGATTGGGCTACTGGGAAGCTCGCTTTACGGAACTCGACATCCGGCGCCCATAACCGGGTCTACATGAAAGTGCGTCCACGCGAGTTTGAGAACCGCCGAGGCGCTAAACGGGGTTAGTGCGACCCGCCTGAAACGACCAGCGGCGGGCTGCCGCGCGCGGGCTGGAAAGATCCGTTTGCCGGCGGCTGCAGCTGCCCACCGTCGTCGGTGAACACGCTCGCGGAGCTGTTCGACGGATCCGAGCTGGGAGTCGTGCTGGAGCTGTTCTGAGCCTGACCCGGGAGCGTGGCGGCGGCTACGACCGAGAACACGGCCACCATGCCGGCAGCCCAAAGGAAGCAGGCCCACGTGAGGTCGCGCAGCTTCTGCATCGCTCGGTCGCGCTGCTCCATGGCTTCGATCGGCTCCTGTGCCATCGATCTGAAGCTAGCAGACCAAGCTTGGAATCACCTTGGGACGGGTCCCGATGCGAATTCAAGTTTGGCTCCGTTACACTCGATTAGTGGGCCTCGCCCAGATCAAGATGCCGCAGCTCGGTGAATCGGTCACCGAGGGCACCGTCGACAAGTGGCTGAAGCACGAAGGCGACTTCGTCAAGCGCGACGAGCCGCTGGTCGAGGTGGTCACGGACAAGGTGAACGCCGAGATCCCGTCGCCCTTTGAAGGCAAGCTGGTGAAGATTTCAGCCAGCGAAGGCGAGACAGTGCGCGTGGGCGCCGTGATCGCGCAGATCGAGGTCGCCGGAGCAGGCACCGCGGCCGCCCCCGCGCCGGCAGGCCGCCCGTCTCGCGAGGCAGGAGTGGCGCACACCGAGGTCATCCCGACTGAGCCGGCCGGCGGCCTGGCGCCAGGGCCCGCCCCCGCGCCCCCAGGCGGCGAAGACGGCGCTGGCGAGCGCGCGCGCCTCTCACCCGCCGTGCGCAAGCTGGCAGCCGAGCACGGGATCGACGCCGCTTCGCTGCGCGGCTCGGGCATGGGCGGCCGCGTGACTCGCGACGACGTGCTGGCGGCAGTCGGATCGGGGCAGGCAGCGGCCCCGCCCGCGGCTCCTGCAGCCCGGCCTTCAGCCCCGGCGGCCCCGAAGCCGGCGCAGGTCGACGGCGCGGGCGAGGAGCTCGTGAAGCTCAGCGTAATGCGCCGCTCGATCGCCGAGCACATGGTTCGCAGCCTCGCCACATCTCCACACGCGTGGACGCTGCAGGAGGTGGACGTAACCAACCTCGTGCGCTACCGCGACACCGAGAAGGAGAGCTTCAAGGCCCGGCATGGCGCAGCGCTGACCTACCTGCCGTTTGTCGTGCAGATCGTCAGCGATGTGATCAAACAGTACCCGTGGCTCAACTCGACCTGGACGGACGATGGCGTGGTCCTGAAGCGCTACATCAACATAGGCATCGCCGTCTCGATCCCGGACGGGCTAATCGTCCCGGTGCTGAAAGATGCGGATCAGCGCGGGTTCACCGACCTCGTGCGCGCGCTAAGCGACCTCATCGAACGGGCACGCACCAAGCAGCTCAAGCCGGAGGACGTCCAGGGCGGTACGTTCACCCTGAACAACACGGGCGCGACCGGCTCCGTGGCGAGCCAGCCGATCATCAATCAGCCGCAGGCGGCAATCCTGACCACCGAATCGATCGTCAGGCGACCGGTGGTGATCAATGACGGGATCGCGGTCCGCCACATGATGAACATGTGCTTGAGCTTCGACCACCGGATCATCGACGGGATGATGGCCGGGCAGTTCCTCGGGGCCGTCAAAAAACAACTCGAGGATTGGACGCCCGGTAGCATCCGCCTGTGAGCGCGACTCAGCCGCTGACGCCTACCCCGATCCCTGACTGGATTCGTGTGCGCGTCACCGAAGGCGAGAACTTCAAAGGCCTGAAGCAGATGGTGCGCAGCGGACGGCTGCACACCGTGTGCGAAGAAGCGCGGTGCCCGAACATCTTCGACTGCTGGAATCGTAGGACCGCCACGTTCATGATTCTCGGCGACGTGTGCACACGCGCGTGCCGGTTCTGTGCGGTGACCTCGGGTCGACCCAGCGAGCTCGACCTTGGCGAGCCGCTGCGCGTGGCGGACTCGGTCGCCGAGCTCGGCCTGAAGCACGCGGTCATCACGTCGGTCGACCGCGACGATCTCAAGGATGGCGGCGCGGGCATTTTCGCGCAGACGATTCGCGCGATCCGCCGGCGCAGCCCCGGAACGACGATCGAGGTCTTGACGCCGGACTTCCAGGGCAGCCTGGAGTCGGCGGAGACGGTCGTCGATGCGGGCCCGGACATCTTCAACCACAACACCGAGACGGTGCCTCGCCTTTATGGGCGGATCAGACCGAAGGCTGTCTACGCCAATAGCCTTGCGCTTCTGCGCCACGTGAAGGCGCTCGCCCCGCAGATGGTCACCAAGTCTGGCCTGATGGTCGGCCTGGGGGAAACCGAGGACGAGCTGCTCGAGGTGTTCCGCAACATGCGCGCGCACAACATCGACGTCCTGACCGTGGGCCAGTACCTGCGCCCGTCGAAGCAGCACGCGGAGGTTGTTCGCTACTACCGGCCCGAAGAGTTCGCGCGTCTCAAAGATCAGGCGCTCGCGATGGGATTCGGCCACGTCGAAGCCGGTCCCCTGGTCCGCTCCTCATACCATGCCGATGAACAGGTCCCGGTCCGTAAGAGCCTGCTGGCTGGGTAGCACTCCTTACCGAGCGGCCTGGGACCTCCAGGCGGAGCTCGTCAGTGCGGTGCGCGATGGTCAAGCGCCCGCCACGCTGCTCCTGCTCGAGCATCCTCACGTTTTCACGATGGGCAAGGCCGCTCAACCCGACCACCTGCTTTGGGACGAGGCGGAGCAAGCGCGGCGGGACGTGGACGTCATCTGGTCTGACCGCGGGGGCGAGGCGACCTACCACGGCCCGGGCCAGCTGGTCGGGTACCCGATCCTGGACCTCGCCGACCTTGGACTCTCGATTCCGCAGTACCTGGAAAAGCTCGAGGTGTCGCTGATCGATTACCTGCGCGAGCTGGGCATCGAATCGCAGCCTGGTGAGCCAGGCCTCACCGGTGTGTGGTCCGGGGGCGAGAAGGTCGCCGCCATCGGCATCAAGCTCAACCGGTCGATCGTGAGCCATGGCTTTGCGCTCAACCTCACGACGGATCTCGACTACTTCGACGGCATCATCCCGTGCGGGCATGCCGACAAGCGGCCGACCTCGGTCGAAGCAATCACCGGCCGGAAGATCGAATCCGCGGCCGCCGCCCGCGCCTACGCCGAGCATTTCTCTCGCGTCTTGGGCGTCGTTCTCGAGTGGGACTCCGCTCAGAAGGCCCTGACGACACCGGCTCGCTGAGAGAACCAAACGGATATTCACCCGTCTGGAATACAGAGGTCGCCGTTCAGTGTTGTCCTAGCGTGAGTCGTAGTTTCAAGTTCCAACTGCTCAGGAAGCTCTCCGAACGCGTGGTCGGGTTTGACCCGTCACCTGAGCGGGTATTTCAAATATGAGTATGGCTACAAACAGAAAGACCCTCGAGACCCCGCCAGGGGGCCTGGTGCGACTGGACAGCGTCTCGATGGACGAAGACGACGAGATACTCCCGGACTTCGAGGCCGAGGTCGACGGGCGCCGGGTCTGGGTGACTGCGGTGCTCGAGCGGACGGCGGTCGTTGAACCGGCCCCCGGCGAGCCGAAGGTGCTCGTGAACCGCGGGCGCCTCATGGTCAACCCCGATCACCTCCGGGTGCGTCACCTGGCGAGCAAGGAAGCAGCGCGCCGCGGGCGCGAAGCGGCCCGGCAGCTGCGCATGCAGGAGCACAGCTCGGCGGCCTAAGCCTCCGGACTCTCCCAATCCGGCCCGGTTTGGCAGGATGGGGGAAACCTTAAGGTCTGGTAAAGTCGACTTTTGCCGAACTTGGTTCGGCTTTTTTTAAGTTCCGCGGCTCGATGCCGCCTACCAGCCCGAGGGAAGCCAATATATGAGCAAGATCGTTGATCTCGTGTCTCTGGCCAGTATCGTTCCACCCCTCAACCACGAGGTCAGCGGCGGCTTCACTGCAATGGTCGACGGCAAGCAGGTGCGGGTCCGCGCCGTGCTCGAGCGGACAGTAGTGATCGAGCACCAGGAAGGCGGCGAGCGAAGCGTGGTCCGCAAGGACAACTGCATGGTCAAGCCCTCCGCCGTCGAGTTCGTCCCCGGCAACCCCAACAACGGTGTCGGCCCGCGCCAATGGCGCAGGCTCCCGGGCAAGCCGCCGGCGACCCCCAGACCGGTCCCCTAGCCAGCCCAACGGACACACCCCTGGCGGGCCCTCCCTCCTCCGGGCCGACCCCCTCGCCGGCACACCGGGGCCAACCTTAGAACTCCAAAAAGCCGGGCACAAACCCAGCCTGTTAGGGCTTTAGGGGTTTCAGTCGAGGTGGCGCTGCGCCACCAGGGTGAGGAACGCCGGGAATGAGCTGGCCAGCGCGACCTCCTCGAACACCGAGCGCGCATCGTCGAACCGGCTCTTCGCCAAGCCATCCTGTCCCAGGCGCTCCCGGATCTTGGCCATCTCGTCCTCCGCGACCTCCCGCACAAGGTCAGCGGTCACGACCGACCCATCGCTGAGTCGCGATGAGTGCCTGATCCACTGCCAGACCTGCGACCGCGATATCTCAGCGGTGGCTACATCTTCCATCAGGTTGTTGATCGCGGCCGCGCCGACGCCCCGCAACCACGACTCGACGTACTGGATGCCCACGCTCACGTTGAGGCGCAGTCCCTCCTCTGTGACGCTCCCATCGGGCACGCGAACGTCGATCAGCTGACCAGCCGTGACAGCGACGTCAGGCCTCTGGCGCTCCAGCTGGTTGGGCCGATCGCCCAGCACCCGGTCAAACGCCTCGGTCGCCGTTGGCACCAGGTCCGGATGCGCCACCCACGTCCCGTCGAAGCCATCCCCCGCCTCGCGGTCCTTGTCTTCCTTGACCTTGGCGAGCGCGATGCGGTTCACCTCCGGGTCTCGCCGCGAGGGGATGAATGCGGCCATTCCGCCCATCGCATGCGCCCCGCGGCGGTGGCACGTCTTGACCAGGAGCTCGGTGTAGGCACGCATGAACGGCACTGTCATCGTCACCTGCGCCCGGTCGGGCAGGACGAATTCGGGCCGGTTCCGGAACTTCTTGATGATGCTGAAGATGTAGTCCCACCGCCCGGCGTTCAGGCCGCTCGAGTGGTCGCGGAGCTCGTAGAGAATCTCCTCCATCTCGAACGCCGCGAGGATCGTCTCGATCAGCACCGTGGCGCGGATCGTCCCGTGCGGAAGGCCTAGGTCGTCTTGCGCAAAGTTGAAGACGTCGTTCCAAAGGCGTGCCTCGCGATGGCTCTCCAGCTTCGGCAGGTAGAAGTAGGGGCCACTGCCCTTTCCTAGAAGCCGCTTGGCGTTGTGAAAGAAGTAAAGGCCGAAATCGAACAGGCTGCCTGAGACCGGCTTTCCGTCCACTTCGACGTGCCTCTCGTCGAGGTGCCATCCGCGCGGTCGGACAAGCAGCGTGGCGACTTTGTCGTTGAGGCGGTATTCCTTGCCTTCCGGGCTCGTGAAATCGATGCGCCTTTCGATGGCGTCGATCAGGTTGACCTGGCCCTCGACCAGGTTGGACCAGGTCGGCGAGTTGGCGTCCTCGAAATCCGCCATGAACACCCGCGCGCCCGAGTTGAGGGCGTTGATCAGCATCTTGCGATCAGTTGGCCCGGTGATCTCGACGCGCCGGTCTTGGAGGTCCTTGGGCGCCTTGGCCACCATCCACTCGGAATCGCGGACCGATTTGGTGTCAGGCAGGAACTGCGGCAGCTCCCCAGCGTCCAGGTGCGCCTGGCGCTCGTCCCGAGACTTCAACAGGTCGAGCCGGCGCTGACCGAACTCGCGCTGCAGCCGGGCCACGAAACCCAGGGCTTCGTGAGTGAGAACTTCAGATGAGCGCCCGTCGACGGGACCCTTTAGAACGACTTGCTCAGTGGTGGCCATCACCACCAAATCTACAGTAGGAGTTCAGGTGCCCGTGAGGCGTTCGACGACCGGCGCGAGCGATTCCGCCGCCGCATCTGGAAAAACAACATAAGAAATGCCATATCTCTCGCGTCGCGCTTGCAGGTCTTCGACCATCTGGTCGATGGTGCCGATCAGGAAATGCGGCATCTCCAGGACCTCGCGCCCCTCTGCACCGATCCCCACCGCGAACGCAGCCGCCGCACCATCTCGGTCGTCCGTGACATTGGCCACGAAGATGGTGGCGCACAGCTCGATGTTCGAGAACCGGTCACCAGCCGCCTCCTTGATCCAGGCCAACTTCTCGTCGGTCGCTTCCGCCAGACCGGTGCGCACCAGGGCGCTGTTGACCCGACCCTCGGTCAACTTGTAGTTCACGCTCACGATGTCGGCTTGCTGGGCTGCCAGGCGCAGCATCCGACGCCCGCCGCCGCCCACGATGATCGGGGGGTGCGGCTTCTGCACGGGGGCTGGAAATCCGTCTACGCCCTGCACCTTGTAGTGCTTCCCTTCGAATGACACAGCCCCGCCGGCGAAGAACCGCTTGATGATCTCGAGCCCCTCGGCCATGCGCTCGATTCGCGTCCCAGGCGGGTCGAGAGGAATCCCCGTCTGTTCGTAATCCGATGTCATCCAGCCGGCGCCGAGACCGAATTCCAAACGGCCGTCGGACAGCAGATCGAGCGTCGCGGCCTCTTTCGCGAGCACGACAGGATGGCGGTAGTCGTTGTCGAAAACGAGCGAGCCGATGCGGAGGGTCGTGGTCGCGTCGGCCGCGGACATCAGCGCCGCGATCGGCGACAGCTGCTCGCCGAAGTGGTCGGGCAGGAAAAGCGTCGAGTACCCCAGGGATTCGAACAGGCGAGCCCTCTCACGCCATTCCCGGGCGCTTGACGCGCGATGCTCCTCCACGCCAAACCGGAACGCCCGCGGCCTACTCACGGCGCGTAAGTATGCGGCCCGCCCTGAAGTAAGTCGGCTAACATCGGCCCGTTGTGGCCGCTGCCATCCGGCTGGCCCGCGATCATGCCTGGGTGCCGGCTGTGCCGGCGGCCATCAGCTGGCTCTTTTTGTTCGGATACCAGTGGGCGTTCTTCCTCGGTTACCACGGCCACCTTCACACGGTGTTTGCTTACTACTCCGGGGTGCTGGGCGACGGAATCCTGATCCCGGCCGTCAACGTGGCGGCATTCGTGCTTCTTCGCCAGCTGTCGCCGAGCATCCCCTGGAAGCGCCTGCCGGTCTATCTGCTGCTCGGCTTTGCGACCGCCACCGCCGCGTTCCTCATGCAGGCCAGGCTGGACCTGGTCAACTGGTCAATGCCGGTCGCGTTTCACTGGAACGACATCGGCCAGTTTCACTTCTTCGTGATGGCGGGCGAGGTGACATTTCTCTATCTGGCCCTCGTGACGGCGACTAACAACTGGTCCAAGCTCAGACAGGACTCGGTGGCCTTCAAGGCACTCGCCATAGGTTGGGTGGGCCTGGCCATGTTCGCCGCTTCATTGGCCGCCGACTACATCCGCTAGCGCCGAAAAGTTTCGGCCTGCCGCAGTCGCTATCGACTCTACCGGGAGGTAACAGTGAGCAGCTTTGTCGTCACGACGTTCGGCGCGATCGCGGTCTCTTTCATGATGGTCATGTACGCGCTCGAGAAGCGGCACCCCGGATTTGTACTTGCCTTCGCCGCCGGCTGTCTGTTGTCGAGCGCTTATGGGTTCCTGTCAGGCGCGTGGCCCTTCGGCGTCGTGGAGGTGGTCTGGGCGATAGTCGCCGCGAGGCGTTACGTCGAAGTCAGACCGAGCCGACCTGCCAACTAACCGGCGGTCGCGCGACCGAGGCTATCACGCAACACCACTGCGGTAACCAGACGCGCCCGCCAGCTGCTGCGTTCGAACCGGAGCAACTGGTGCCGAGGGGCGGACTTGAACCGCCGACACCTTGATTTTCAGTCAAGTGCTCTACCAAGCTGAGCTACCTCGGCACGGCGGATGATTCTATCGGCCGGAAGGCGGTTCCATTTGGCCCGGTTGACACCCCACGGTCGCCTTGCGAGACTACAGGCTCGAACTTGAGCCCTGCAGGAGAGCCCCCGATTCGGTCCACTTTGGCTCACGGCTTTGGCGCGATTGCCCTGGCGGCCGTGGCCGGCCTCCTGCTTGCTGCGTGCGGCTCGTCCAGCTCGTCAAGCAGCCCTTCTCACTCATCCTCGCCGACACCGAAGCTGATCACCAGCGTCGATGCGTGCACGCTCGTTACGGCAA
>DAITQH010000080.1:0-10740 GCA_036833175.1 Candidatus Dormiibacterota bacterium | reverse complement strand
CCAGCCCGCATCCCAGATCAGCTGTGGACCGTGCCAGGCAAGATTCCAGATCGGCTGGACAGAGTCTGTCCCGTACGTCATCAGCTGCATGGGGATGACACCGAGGAGCAGCCAAAAACGGTGCCACAGCGGGGGCGCCGTGCGGAGAGTGAGCCACGCGGCAAGGACCAGGAGGGTGTAGTCGAGTTCGTGAAAGTGGAACGCCACCGCGGCGGAACCGAGCAGCCCGGCGGTGAAAACAATCTCGAGCTCGTCCCTCCGCCACCGCGCCACGAACATCGCAGCCGCGCCCTGGACGCCCCACAGCGCATAAGTCAACGGTCCGAGTCCCAGCAGATTGGCCAGCGTGTAGAGGGTGTGGGCGGGATTGTCCTGGCCCAGGGTGAGCGCTTGCCACCAGCTCACGAGGCCTTGGGGGCCGAGCGCAACCGCCGAGGCGAGCCCTAGCGCCGCGCAAGCCGCGGCCCAGCTGATCACGACCCGGCCGCGCCCGCTGACCAGCAGCGCGACCGGAACGAGCGCGATGTCCTGAGGCTTGAGGAACGTCGCCAGGGCCAACGCCACTCCCGCCGCGAGCGGCCGATCGTGTGCGCAGAGCCACCAGGTCGCCGCGACCAGCGCAATCAGGAACATCGTCGGCTGGCCAAAATAAAAGGCGAAGAGCACAGGCCATAGACCGAGGGCGAGCAGGAGAAGCGTCACCTTGGCCAGTCCGGTGTATGGGGCGGCAAGGTGCCAGGCCAAGACGAGCGCCGCGAGTGAAAGCAGTGTCCACAGCGCGTACGCCACCGGTTCCGGGAATGCGGTCAGCGGCGCGAACAGCCACGCGACAAGAGGAGGGTGGAGGTACGTGTACAGAGAGTCGATGTGGCGCTGGCCGGCAGGAAAGCCCGTCGATAGCGAGCGCAATATCGCCTGGTCATAGATGGTCGACCACCCATACCGCACGCCGGCCTCGGCCGCGACATACGTCATGCGAACGTCCTCGTGCACAGGCGCGAACGCGTAGAGCAGGATCCACCGGCCGATCGAATAGAGGGCAGCCCAGCCTGACGCTACGGCGGCCGCTGCCAGCCAGAGCGGCGGCCTGCGGCGCGAGACGGAAATGGTCGCCGCCTGGCTCATTCTCGGCTCGGCGACGGCACGAGCTGCCGGACCAGGTTCGGCTTGGACTCGCGGCGTTTGAGGCGGGGCTCGAGTCCCAGAAGCGCGATCCAGACGGGCTCCCACAGCAGCATCGGTATGGGTATCCCGACGGCAATGAACTGGGCGGCTGCAATTCCTGCGACCAGCCAGGCGCGCTGCGTCACGCTGGGCTGCGAGCGCAGGAGGATCCACGCTCCCAACACCAGCATCGCCATGTCGTCTTCATGAAGGTAGGTCGCTGACGCGGTGGTGCCGACGAGGCCGAGCGCGAACACCAGGTCCAGCCGGTCACGCCGGTACCAGGCCAGAGCCAGCGCTGCCAATCCCAACCCGACCTCCACGCCGGTCGCCAGCGGGGTCCGGCCCAAGATGAACGAATAGGTCATGGGCCCCGTGTGGGGATCCGCCCTCGCGATCCCCAGGTCGTTGAGCCAGGTAGCAACCCCGGCCGGGCCAAGAGAAGCCGCTGACAGCGCACCGAGGATGGCGGCTGTCGCGGCGAACACCGCGACGGGCCGCCAGCGCCCGCTCAGCAGCAGCGCTACCGGGACCAGCAAGACGTCCTGCGGTTTGAAGAAGAACGGGAGCGCCAGCACGATACCCGCGAGTGCCCAGCGATCTCGTTCGAGCAACCACCAGGTCAGGGCAAGCAGGGCGAGATCGGCCACCACCCATTGGCCGAGCCAGAACTGGTAGTGGACAGGCCATATGGCGAGCGAGACCAGCAGCACTGTGGCGCGCACCAGCCGCGAGCCAGGGCAGACCAGCCAGCACGCCGCGATGAAGGCGATGAGGTTGATCACCGTCCATGCGACGTAAGCCGTCGGTACGGGGACCCAGGCCAGGGGGACCACGATCCATGCCGCGGGCGGCGGGCTCAAGTACAGGTGCATCGAGTCGATCAAGCTCCCGACGGGACCGAGTCCCGCCGAGGCCTGCCTCTCCAGGTCGAGGTCGTAGATGTGTGACCAGCCATGGGTGAGCCCGATGCGTGCCGCCACCTGCCACACGCGGAAGTCCTGAGCGTTTGGATCCGAGACGAAGTGATCGACCCACCGGGCAACTCCGAAAGCGACCGTGATCGCGGCCGTCATCGCAGAAACCGCGAGCCAGAGCGGCGGCACCTTCACACGTTGAGCGCGCACGTCTCGAGGTTCAACGGGGGCCGGCTGGCGCATTTGCGGCCAATTGTCGGGTCTGCCGCCGCGATCTGCGGCAGGTTCAGGTGCTAGTAGACCGGACTCTCGACCGTGACCGCTTCAAGCCATTTTCGGCAGGAAGTGAGGAAACGCGCGGCCTGCAGCCCATCCAGCACGCGATGGTCGAAGGAAAAGCAGAGGTACATCATCGGCTTGATCCCGATCATCCCGTTCACCGCCATCGGCCGGTCGACGATCGCCTCCATGGTCAGGATCCCGGCCTGGCCAGGGTTGATGACCGAGTAGCTGAACAGGGTTCCAAACGTGCCGGAGTTGTTGACTGTGAACGTCGCTCCGGCCAGGTCGTCCGCCTTCAGCTGCTTGTTCTTGGCGCGGGTGGCGACGTCATTCACCGCGCGGGCGAGGCCCGCGAGCGAGAGTCCGTCGGCTCGACGCACGACTGGAACGATCAGCGTGTCTTCCAGGCCGACCGAGATGCCGAGGTTGATGTCGCGGTGGATGATGATCTCGGTCTCGTTGAAGGTGGCGTTGACCTCGGGGTGCTCGCGCAGCGCGGCGGCGGTGGCTGCCATCACGTAAGGCAAGTAGGTCAGCGAGAAGCCTTCCTGCTTCTGGAAGGCGGCCTTGTTGGCGGCGCGGTTCGCGACCACGCCGGACATGTCCGCCTCCTGCGTTTGCCAGGCGTGGGGGATGGTCGTCTTAGAGCGGACCATGTTCTCCGCGATCAGCTTGCGCACGCGCGTCAGCGGGACGACCTGGTCGCCTTGACCGGGGGTCGCTGGTTGGGGCGATGCGGCGGGGGCTGCCTTTGGTCGCGCGGCGAACTCCTGGACGTCTTTCTTCGTCACGCGACCGCCTATGCCGGTGCCGGTCACCTTGGACAGGTCGACTTTCAGCTCGGACGCTTGCATCTGCACCGCGGGGGAGTAGCGGTGCTCGCCTGATTCTTGCTTTGGAGCGGGGCTTTCTTCCGCGCCCTCCGTAGCCGGGCTTTCTTCCTCGGCCCTCTTTGGAGTGGGGCTTGCTTCCTCGCCCCTCGCCCTAACCCTCTCCCCTGAAGGGAGAGGGGGGACGCGTTCTTCAGGAGCCGGTTCTGTAGTTGCTGCTGGAGTTACTTGCTCGGGAACTTTTGCCGACGGCTTTGTAGCTGCTTCCTCGGAGACCTTGGGCGCTGCTGGGGCTGGGGCTTCCGCCGTCGCAGTCGCCGCTCCGTCGGTACCGATCTCCACGACTGCGATCTCTGCTCCCGCCTGGACTGTCTCGCCTTCCTTGGCCAGGATCTCGCGCAGGATTCCCGTCACCGGGGCCGGCACCTCGGCGTTGACCTTGTCGGTGTCCACCTCGAGCATCGGCTCGAACTCCACGACCTTGTCCCCCGGCTTGACCAGCCACTTGGAGATCGTCCCTTCGTGGACCGACTCTCCCAGTTGAGGCATGACTACGCGGGTGGTCTTTGCCATCAGTACGCGGCGAGGTCCTTCAGGGCCTTGGTGATCTTGTCGGGAGTCGGCATAAAGAAGTCTTCCATCGGGATCGCATAAGGCATCGACGGAACGTCGAGGCCGCCGAGGCGCTTGACCGGGGCGTCGAGCCAGTTCCACGCTTCGTCGGCGATGAGAGCCGCCACCTCCGACCCGATGGAGACGCTGAAGTTGTCCTCGTAGAGGACCAGCGATTTGCCGGTCTTTCGCGCCGAGGCGATGATCGCTTCCCTGTCCAGCGGGTAGACCGTGCGCAAGTCCACGATCTCGACGCTGACCCCCTCGGACTCCAGGTGCTTGGCCGCTTGGAGCGCGTAATGGACCATAAGCCCGTAGCAGAACACAGAGATGTCGGCGCCCTCGCGAACCGTGCGCGCGACCTGCAGCGGGATGATGTACTCGCCCTTTGGCACAGGCTCCTTGAACATCCGGTAGAGGCGTTTGTGCTCGAAGAACAGGACCGGGTCCGGGTCGCGGATGGCCGCGAGCAGCAAGCCTTTCGCTTCGTATGGGCTGGATGGGATGACGATCTTCAGCCCCGGCGTGGCAAAGCGGGCCTCGATGGATTGCGAGTGGTAGAGGGCGCCGTGCGCGTGCCCGCCCATCGGCGCGCGTACGACCATCGGCACCGACCAGTCGCCATCGCTGCGATAGCGATACTTGGCGGCCTCGTTGGTGATCGAGTTGAAGGCCATGTGCGCGAAGTCGGTGAACTGCATTTCCGCCACCGGCCGCTTGCCGTAGATTGCGAGCCCGAGCCCCACGCCTGCGATCGAGGACTCGGCGAGGGGCGTGTCGATCACGCGAGCTTCACCAAACCGCGCGCGCAGGCCATCCGTGACGAGGAACACGCCTCCCTTCTGCCCGACGTCCTCGCCAAGCACCATCACCCGCTCGTCGCGCTCCATCTCCTCGGTGAGGGCGGACCGGAGGGCCGCCACCATGTTCATCTCTTCGGTCTCGACGCCGGGAGCGGGTTCCATCGCGCCCGGCGCGCCCACTCCATAGACGTTGGTCAACGCGTCTTCGGGGGCGGGGTCGGCCGACTCCATCCCTTCCTGAGTCGCCCGAGCCACCTCGTCCTTGACCCGCTCCTCGTACTCGGAGATCTCCTTTGCCGTCAGCACGCCCTCGTCGAGCAGGCGCTTCTTGAACCGCTCCAGGCAGTCGTTCTCGGCGAGCCTATCGATCTCCTCTTGCGTTCGGTAGCGTCGTTGGTCGTCCTCGGATGAGTGCGCGCCGAGGCGGTCGACCACGCACTCGATCAGCGTGGGACCCTGCCCGGCCCTGGCGCGAGCGATCGCTTCGCTGGCGACCACGTAAGCGGTCACGGGATCTCGACCGTCGAGCGTCACGCCAGGAAAGCCATAGCCCGCCGCGCGCTGCGCCACGTGCTCGATTGCGTACTCCTTGCGGAATGGCGTCGAGATCGCGAAACCGTTGTTCTCGCAGACGAAGATCTCTGGCAGCTTGTAGATCGCCGCAAAGTTGAACGCCTCATGCGCATCACCCTCGGCGCCTGAGCCCTCGCCGTAGCACGTCATCAGCACCTTGTCGGTGCCGTCCATCTTCAGCGCGTAAGCCACGCCGGCCCCGCGCACCATCTGCGTGGCCACGGGGGAGCCGCCGGACGTGATGTTGAGACGCGAATCCGAGAAGTGGCCGGGCGTCTGCTTGCCACCGGACGCGGGGTCGGCTTTCTTGGCGAGCACCGCCAGCATGAGATCCAGCGGCGTCATGCCCATGCGCATGCACAGGACCACGTCGCGGTAATAAGGGGCGAGCCAGTCGTGCTTGGGCTTCAGCGGCCAGCTGACGCCGATCTGCGCCGCCTCGTGACCGGCGCACGAGATGATGAACGGGGCCCGGCCCTGCCGGTTGAGGACCTGGAACCGGTAGTCCACCTGGCGGCCCAGCAGCATGTAGTTGAACCATTCCTTGAGCGTCTTCTCGTTGAGATCTGTGTCGCGCCACGCCACGGGTTCCTGGTAGAGCCACTCCGGCTTGAACTCAGACTCCTGTGGTGATTTATCTAATGCGCCATGCGCGCGCGCTTTATCTAATACGCCCTGCGCACGCCCGGCGACGGTTTCTCGAGGCTTGGTAGTCGACATCTAGATGTGGATGGCGTGGCCGTCAACGGCCATCGCTGCCTCCATGACGGCTTCGCTCAACGTCGGGTGGGGATGGATGTTGCGGCCGAGCTCCCACGCGTCACCCTGGAACAGCTGCGTGAGCGCCGGTTCCGCGATAAGCTCCGTCGCGCTGGCGCCGACGATGTGCGTGCCGAGCACCTGGCCCGTCTTGGCGTCGGCGACGATCTTGACAAAGCCGCCTGTCTCACCGTGGATGATCGCGCGGCCGAGGGCGGTGAAGGGAAACTTGCCGATCCGCACCTCGTGGCCCTTCTCCTTCGCCTGCTTCTCGGTCAGGCCGACTGAGGCGATCTGCGGATGCGAGTACGTGCAGCGTGTGACCAGGTTTTGATCCATCGGCGCCACTCGCTCGCCGGCGATGTCTTCGACCGCGGTCATGCCCTCGTGCGCGGCGGCATGGGCGAGCAGGAAGCCGCCGACGACGTCGCCGATCGCATGGACGGACTCGGCCGACGTCCTCATCCACTCGTCGACCTTGATGAAACCGTTTGGCTGCGTCGTCACGCCGACCTTCTCGAGGCCGATGTCCTTCGAACGTGGTGAGCGGCCCACGGCAACGAGGAGCTGGTGGGCCCAGACCTCGCCTTGATCGGTGTCCACGCTGACCCCGTCGCGCGCTTTCTTGGCGCCCTTGACCTTGACGCCGAGCCGGCAGTCGATGCCGGCTTTCTTGAATTCGGTCAGCATCTCCTTCGAGATCTCCTCGTCTTCCAGCGGGACCAGCCGGTCCAGCGCCTCGAGCACCGTGACCTTGACGCCCAGCTCGTTGTAGAGCGTCGCGAACTCGACGCCAACCGCTCCGGCGCCGATGATGCAGATCGACTCGGGGATCGCCGCGGCGAGCGTCGCGTGGTCGGACGAGATGATGAACTTGCCGTCGAACTCGAGCCCCGGCAGCGTTCTTACCGTCGACCCGGTGGCGATGATGAGGTGCTTGGCTTTGACCTGGTTGGCGCCGATCTCGAGCGTGTTGAGGTCGCGGACCCGGCCGCTGCCTTGCACGACCTCGATCTTGTTTTTCTTCATCAGGTACTGCACGCCCTTGTACAGCTGGCTCACGACGGCATCCCGCCGTGCGGCGATGCGGGCGTAGTCGAAGACGACTTTGTCGGCGTTGACGCCGAACTCCGGACCGCGGGCGGATACGCGATGGAAGAGCTCTGACGACTCCAGCAGGGCCTTGGTGGGGATGCAGCCGACGTGGAGGCAAGTGCCGCCGAGCTTGTCGGATTCCACGAGGGCAACCCTCAAGCCAAGCTGGGAAGCTCTGATCGCGGCCGGGTAACCACCCATCCCGCCCCCCAGAATCGCCACGTCGAAATCGCTAGCGGGCACTTCATCTAAGTGTAGAAGCCGGTTGGGGGTGACTTCAGCGACAGCCTGGCGCGGTGAGGTTGCTCCGGGCAAGATCGAAGTCGGCGCGATCGGTGATCGCCCGGCCTGCCACAGGGTCCCCGTAGCGGTCTGCGGCCCGGAAATAGGCCGCAGGACGGTCGACCTGCGGCATCACCAGGGCATCGACTCGGGCGCCCGGATTCAGGCACGAATCAGATCGCTCGGCGGCCAGGGCCTGGAGATCGGCAGTCTCGCGCTGCATCTGGGCCCCTTTGGCCGTCGCGTACGTAAAGAGCAGGACGCTGCTGTTGAAGCACGCGAGGAAGAGGCCGGCGACCAGCGCCAGGCGCCAGGTCCCGCGCCACGGCAGGTTGCGGGCGGCGTCGGCGAGGAGGATGAGCCAGAAGACGGCGCCTTCGTAGACGTACCGGCCTGAGCCAGATTGCGCGTAACCAAGCTGGGCGCGCGTCAGGCCGGTCACGACGTAGAGCGTCACGAGAGCGGCCACCGCCCCGAGGGCGACCGAGTCGGGCCTGTGGCGCCACCAGGTCAACACCATCGCCAGCACGGCCACCACGAGCGCCGGTGGACCCCAGGCCCCGCCTTCGCCGATCAACCCGGCTGCGCTTTGCCCGAGGCCCCACGCCACGTAAAGGGGCACCAGCACGATGTTGGCGGCGGTCGGCGGTGGGTTGGGAGCGGTGCCGGCCCTTCCGAAGGCCAGGTACCACGCGACGACGGCGATACCCAGAGGGACGAACCACAAGACCTTGCGGCGCCTCCCCGGTGTCGCCGCCAGCATCACCACCCCGAACGCGGCGAACGTCAGCCCAATGCCTGAGAACATCAACGAGGCAGCGGCAAGGCCGACGGCAAGGGCGAGGTTGGTCGGCACCGGCCGCGCCTGCAGCGCGAGCAGCATGCCCAGGCCGCATGCGACCGACGCCAGCCAGGCCATCTGGAACGCCCACAGGAGGTTCTCCCAACCCGCCCCCAGCACCATCAGCAGCGCGGCTGATCCGAGGGCGACCGCATCCCCGGCGCCGCGCCGGCGCACCACCAGGAAGAGCAGCACCACATTGGCCGCATGCAGGACGAGGAGAACGGCCATGTACGGCACGTAGCTGCGCATCCCTACGGTGTTCAGCAAGGCCGCATAGAGAAGCCGGAAGAGGATCGACGGGTGTTCGTTGTGTGGCTGCAGGTACGTGACCCAGGTCCAGTCCGGAGCGGTGAGGATGAAGGTCCACTCATCGAAGTAGAAGTTGTAAGTGCGGGCCAGCCAGAGGAGGGCGGCCGCGGTCAGCGCGGCCGCGAGGCCCACGATCAGCGTGGCGTGGGGAATCCGGACCGAGGAGATCGTCACGACTCCACCAAAGCGGCCGTGCTTCTCGCGGGGCTTGGAGGCAACGCCGTGAACACGAGCCAGAGCGCCAACCCGACCAGGATCGGCAGCGGTGTCAGCGGCCACGCGAGCTCGCCTCCGATCGCCACGACCACGAGCCACCAACGCTGCCATGCCGGCGCCGGATCGCGCCAGAAGAGCCATGCCGCGCCGGCCACGATGGTGTAGTCCTGCAGGTGCCAGTAGGTCGCGCCCAGCGTGCTGCACAGCAGTCCGATCGCAAAGAGCCTTGCGAGGCTCGAGCGGCGATTCAAATAAGCGCCGGCCAGGCCGATCAGGACGAAGATCGCCTGCACGACGTAGCTCAGCGGTCCGGGACCGAAGACGTACGCGGGCGTGAAGTAGCGGTTGTTCGCCACGTGCTGGGCCTCGGTCAGCAGCGTCTGGTAGTCGCTGATCCCCTGCCCGCCGATCACCAGCAGTGAAACGGCCGCCAGAGCGCCGACGGTCACGGCCCACGCGGCGGTGATGCGCCACCTGCCGGCGGCGAGAAGAACGAGCGGCAGCGCCAGAGTGAGTTGCGGCTTCAGCACCGACACCCCAAGGACCACACCGGCGAGATATGGCCTGCCCCGATCCGCCAGCTTCCAGCACGCCACCGCGGCGAGAAGGACGATCGCGTCAGGCTGCGCGAGGCTGAAGCTGTACTGCACGGGGTACCACGCCAGCACAGCGATGAGCCACAGGATCCGGGTCCCGGGCGACCCGGGCGCGGCGATCCACCAGGCCGCGACCAGCGCGGCGAGCGAGGCGGCCAGCCACACGTAGACGGTGCCCGCTGCGCCGAAGACGGTCAAAGGCACCAGCACCCATGCACTTGGCGGGGGCGAGATGAACCGCTCGCCGTCGTTGAAGGCAGCGCCCGGGCGCAACTGCGTGAACATCTGGTGCTGCAGGTCCAGCGAGTAGAGGTGGCTCCAGCCGTGCTCGATTCCAATTCGGGCGCCGATGTAAGCGAGCGTCAGGTCGTTGTCCAGGATCTCCCTGCTGAGCGGGACCACGATGACGTACCAGGCGGTGAAGGCACCGCCCAGGATGAGGAACCACGCGAGACCGACCGCGCCGACTTTGGTGAGCGCCGCGCGGTCGAACTTGAGGAGCCGCGGCCGGGGATCCTCGACGGATCTTCGGCGCCCATGCGGCCCATCTGCGTTGTTGCCGCCTGCGCTCCTCACTGCATGTATGTCGAATACATTTCGTTGCGGTGCTCGGCGGCGCCTAGCAGCTGGGCCACCTGGTCACCGAATCTCTCGCCGAGGCCCCCGGCCGCGCCTCCTGGGCCGCGGGATGGGCTAGCCCCGCTCGGACAGTGGTACGGGTTTTCTCGGCTCCGGCCCGATGTACTCGGACTGCGGGCGGATGAGGCGGTTGTTCTCGCTCTGTTCGAGCACGTGTGCGGTCCAGCCGGCGGCGCGTGAAACCGCGAACGTCGGTGGGAAGTACTCCTTGGGCAGGCTGATAGCCTGCAGCACCCCCGCCGAGTAGAACTCGACGTTGGTCGCCTGCGGCCGCTCGGGATGCTCCTCGTGGAGGATCATCAACGCCGTCTCCTCGACCTTCGACGCCAGCTCATAGAACTTGGGGTTGAGCCTGGCGCACAACTCCTTGAGGATCTTTGCGCGCGGGTCGTAGGTGCGGTAGATGCGATGGCCAAATCCCATGAACCGCACCTTCTGCTTGCGCGCCTCGCGCATCCATGGCTCTGCGTTCTCCGCCGTGCCTATCTGCTCGAGCTGGTCCATCACAGCTGACGGCGCTCCACCGTGTGCCGGACCTTTGAGCGCCCCGATCGCGCCGACGAGACATGAGGCGAGGTCGGAATCTGTGGAGGCGATGACGCGCGCCACGAACGTCGATGCGTTCATGCCGTGGTCCGCGAGCAGCACCAGGTAGGTGTTCAGCGCGCGCACGAGCTCCGGGCTGGACTCCTTTCCGTGGAGCATGTACAGGTAGTTGGCCGCGTGGCCGAGGTCCGCGCGCGGCTTGACCGGCTCGCGGCCGAGCTGCCGTCGAAAGAACATCGCGAGGATGGTGGGGAACGACGCCGTCGCGTGGAT
>DAITQH010000079.1:0-10779 GCA_036833175.1 Candidatus Dormiibacterota bacterium | reverse complement strand
GCGCGGAACGTCCTCGCGGAGCCTGTTGGCGACCTCGACGATCTGCGCCGTCGGCGGGATGTCCTCGGTGTCCAGGTGCTGCAGCCGGTCGATGTGCGCCAGGATGCCGCTGAGCTGCTCGGCGTAGAACTCCTCGTCGCCCGGCTCGAGCCCAAGGCGCGCGAGCATGGCGACATGGCGGACTTCATCGGGAGAGAGTGGCACGCGGTCTAGCTTAGTTTCTGGTGGAGTTGCGGCTCGACACGAGCCCGACGAGCGCCGGGATCCCGGCGATCGCGCCCACTCCGGTGAGAGTCATGGCGCTCGCGGCGATTCCCGCCATGGTGCGGCCCCACCTCTCCCGCCGTGCCAGTCCCAGCGCGCCGACGATGGCGAGCAGCGCCGAGCCGATCGAGTAGGCGGACGAGGTCACGAGGATGACGCGCGAGCGTCCCACAGCCGAGGGCTCGGCCAGGAACCCGACGATGAACCAGGCCCAGGCCAGCATGACGACGGCGCCGAACAAGAGCACCGGCCAGACCCACGACGGCGTGGCCCCCGGCGTTCGTTCCTCAGTGGCCTGCACCCACGGGAGTCTAGTTGAAGGTCATTTCGGGACGAGGGCGAGGAACTGCTCCTCGTCCAGGATCGCGAGCTTGAGCTTCTGGGCCTTCTCGAGCTTTGAGCCGGCGTTCGGCCCGGCGACCACGTAGCTCGTCTTCGAGCTCACGCTCGACGCAGCTTTTCCGCCCAGCCGCCTCACCAGCGCTTCGGCGTCAGGCCGGCTCATCGTCTCGAGCGTTCCAGTGAAGACAAAAGTCTTGCCGGTCAGCGGTCCTTCGCCTGGCGCCTCGACCGACTGAGGCTCGATGCCGGCGGACAGGAGCTTGCCGACCAGCTCTCCTCCGTGGCCCTGGAAGTAGAGCTGAACCTCGCGAGCCATGTTCGGCCCTATGCCCTCCACCTTCATCAGCTCCTCCTCCGTCGCGCTGCGGAGCCTCGCGATGCTTCCGAAGTCGGCCGCCAGCACCTCCGCCGTCGCCTCGCCCACCTGCGGGATGCCGAGCGCGTACAGGAACCGGCCCAGCTGCGGCCGGCGGCTGTCGGCTATGCGATCGAGCAGGTTCTGCGCCGACTTCTCCGCGAACCCATCGAGCTGCATGACCTGCTCCTTCGTGAGCCGGTACAGGTCGCTCGGGTCCTCTACCCAACCGCGCTCGATGACCTGACCCACGGTCGCGTAGCCAAGGCCTTCGATGTTGAGCGCGCCCCGGCTCGCGAAGTGGCGCAGCCGCTCCAGGCGCTGCGCTCCGCAGAACGGGTTGATGCAGCGGTGCGCGATGTAAGGCTCCTCGCGGACGACCTCTCCCCCACACACCGGGCATTTGGCCGGCATTTTCCAACCCGGTTTGGGCTCCTTGACGCTGACGATCTCCGGGATGACGTCTCCGGCGCGATGGATGACGACGCGGGCGCCGACATACACGCCTTTCTCATTGACCTGCGCTTCGTTGTGCATCGTGATGTTGCGGATCGTCACGCCGCCGACCACGACGGGCTTGACGTGCGCGACCGGCGTGAGGACGCCGGTTCGGCCCACGTAGCACGCGATCTCCTCGACCTCGGTCTCCGCCTCCTCCGGCGCGTACTTGAAAGCGATGGCCCACCGCGGCGAGCGCGCGACGAAACCTAGCTCCAGCTGTTGCGCGAAATCGTCGACCTTGATCACAACGCCGTCGATCTCGTGCTCCAGCTCGTGGCGGCGGCGCTGCCATTCCGCGTGGTACTCGATCACCTCCTCGATCGAGCTGAGGCGGCGCCGGTGCTTGTTGACGCGGAAACCCATCTTTTCGAGGGCGCCGAGAACCTCCCACTGCGAACGTGACTGGCCGGCCGGATCCAGCGTGTACATGAACGTCTGGAGGTCGCGGCTGGCGGTGACGCTGGGGTCGATCTGCCTCACGCTGCCGGCCGCCGTGTTGCGCGGATTGACGTAGCGCTGCCGTCCGGAGGCTTCGACCTCGCGATTTAGCTTTTCAAAGGCCGCGATCGGAAAGTAGACCTCTCCTCTCACCTCAAACGTGTCGGGCAGACCTTTCGTAGGCGTGATCGTGAGCGGCACGCTGCGGATCGTGCGCACGTTGGCCGTGACGTCTTCGCCGACCGTGCCATCGCCCCGGGTGGCGGCCCGCTCCAGCCGGCCTCTTGTGTAGGTGAGATTGATCGCGAGGCCGTCGATCTTCAGCTCGGCGCAGTACGTGACCTCGTCACCGATTGCCGCACGCACGCGCTTGTCGAAGGCGCGGATCTCGGTCTCGTCGAAGGCGTTCTGTAGGCTGAGCATTGGCGAGCGGTGGCGCACCTTGGCGAACTGGTCCGAGGCTTCGCCACCCACCCGCTGCGTGGGCGAGTCCGGTGTCAGAAGGTCCGGGCGCTCTTCCTCGATCCGGCGCAGCTCCAGGAACAGAGCGTCGTACTCGGCGTCGGACACCTCGGGGCTGTCCAGCACGTAGTAGGCATGCTCATGCCGGCGGATCTGTTCGCGCAGCTCCTCGACCCGAACTGCGGGGTCGACGAGCTTTTTGCGCTTGCTCATTTCGTCAGGGGCGCGAGCATTCCGCTCAGGATTTTGAGGCCCGCCTTGTCGAACTTGATCACGAGCTCCTCGTCGGTGCGAGTGAGCGTGCTCTTGACCACCGTCCCGGCGCCGAACGCGGGGTGCTTCACGCGGTCGCCGCTCGCGAACCGCTGCACGAGAGGTGCCGCCGGGGCGGCCTGGACCTGCCGCTCCAGGAATCGCTCCTTGTAGCCCTGGCGCGGCGGCGCCACGGGCGCGCTGCCCCGCGGAGTGCCGAGCATGGACTGCGGGATCTCGGTCAGGAAGCGGCTCGGGAAAGCAGGCTGCGAGCGACCGTAGAGGTGGCGGCGGAAGGCGCAGCTGAGGTACAACCGGTCCTTCGCGCGCGTCATGCCCACGTAGCAGAGCCTCCTTTCCTCGGCCATCTCCGTCGTGGCGCCGGCTGCTGAGGGGTTCTCCTCGCGCTCGTCGAGCGCGCGCTGGTGCGGCAGGAGCCCCTCCTCCATTCCGACCATGAACACGACGGGAAACTCCAGGCCCTTGACCATGTGCAGGGTGATCAGCGTCACGCCCTCGCCGTTCTCGTCGTACGCGTCCACGTCCGACACGAGGGCGATCTCCGCCAGGAAATCCTCCAGGCCCTGTGCGGGCTCGCGGTCGTCGAAGCTCTCGGCCAGGCCGCGCAGCTCGTTGAGGTTTTCCATGCGCGCCTCGCCCTGCGGCGTGCCATCGAGGTAGTGCTGGCGCAGGCCCATGATCTCGATCACGTGATCGAGCAGCTCGCTTGGACGCATGACTCCCATCACCGAGCGGATCGACTCGATCTGCGTACGGAACTTTTGCAACGGAACCACGGCCGCCTTGGGCATGCCGGCGACGCGACCTGCGTCCTCGAGCAGCGAGAGGATGTCGACGTCGGCCTCTCGAGCGGCGACGTTGAGTGCGTCGACGGTGACGTTGCCGATCTTGCGCGCCGGGACCGAGACGATGCGTGAGAAGCTGAGCGAGTCCTTGGGGTTGAAGCAAAAGCGAAGGTAGGCGACCACGTCCTTGACCTCGCGGCGCTCCCAGAAGCGGACCCCGCCGACGAGCCGGTAGGGGATGCGGCGCCGCGCCAGCACGTCTTCGAACGAGCGTGACTGCGCGTTGGTGCGATAGAGGACGGCGAAGGATGAATAGCCTCGGTTCTCGGTGCGGCGCAGCCTCTCGATCTCGTCGGCCACGAACTCGGCCTCCTCGATCTCGTTGTACGCCTGCATGGCGATGACCTTCTCGCCGCCCGCGCGCTCGGTCCAGAGCCGCTTCTCCGCTCTCTCCGGGTTGCTGCGGATGACGCTGTAAGCGGCGTCCAGGATTGCCTGGCTCGACCGGTAGTTCTGCTCCAGGCGAACGACGTGCGCGTCGGGATAGTCCTTGCGGAAGTCGAGGATGTTGCGGATGTCGGCGCCGCGGAAGCGGTAGATCGACTGGTCGTCGTCTCCGACCACGACCACGTTGCGGTGCTCGGCCGCGAGCTGGTTGACCAGCACGTACTGCGCGCGGTTGGTGTCCTGGTACTCGTCGACGAGGACGTGGCGGAATCGGTCGCGCCACTTGGCGAGCGCTTCTTCGTCGGTGTTGAAAAGCTCCACGAGCTTCATGATCAGGTCGTCGAAGTCGAGGCCGCCGGACCGGCGCAGGACCTCCTGGTACGACTCATAAACGCGGCGCACGACCTCGTCCGCATAGCTCCGATTCGGATATTCGTTTGGTCCCTTAAGGTCGTTCTTCGCCTGGGAGATTGCGTGGCTGAGCGCGCCGATCGGGTAGCGCTTCGGGTCGAGCCGCAGCTCGTCCAGGACGCGGCGCAACGCGGCACGGGTGTCGTCCTCGTCGAAGATCACGAAGCTGTTCACGACCCCGATCCGCTGCGCCTCGCGGCGCAGGATCTTGACCGCGGTCGAGTGGAACGTGCCGACCCACATCTTCTCCGCACCTTCTCCTACGAGGCTCTGGACGCGGCCGCGCATCTCCTTGGCCGCCTTGTTGGTGAAGGTCACCGCCAGCAGCCGGTCGGGCCACACGCGGTGCGTCGCGATCAGGTAGGCGATGCGGGCGGTGAGCACCCTGGTTTTGCCGCTGCCGGCTCCCGCGAAGATCAGCAGCGGGCCGTCGCCGTGGGTCACAGCCTCCTGCTGGGGCGGGTTCAGGCGCTCCAGCAGGGCTTCGACTCCGGGCATGGGTGATCCGTCGGTGGACATTGGAGTTCGAGTTTACCGGTGGCTGCAAGATGGGCCACCCCCGACCCCGACCCTGCCCCTTCGGCTATGCGCCTGATTCCTGAATCCCCGTCGTTATGCTCTCCGTGCCCTTGGCTCACGAAGTCGATCTAGGTATTCGCGACCACCTGCTCTACGAGCTCGCACGCGATCTCAGCTCCTCTCTCGAGCTCGATGTCGTGCTGGACAAGGTGATGGACCGCGTGATCACCCTCATGAAGGCTTCACGAGGCTTCATCGTGCTGGTCGACCCGGTCACCGGCACCATCTCGGTGCCCACCTCTGGCCGCGAGGCCGACTCGGAGAGAAACCGCCTTTTCCTCGGGTCCAGGACGGTCATCGAGCAGGTCGTGAGGACCGGCCAGGCGGTCGTCTCCACGGACGCCAGCCTCGACGACCGATTCAAGGGCCGGCAGTCGGTGATCCTGCAGAACCTCCGCTCGATCATCGCGGTGCCGCTAGTCACGAAGGGCAAGGTGATCGGCGCCGTCTACGTCGACAACCCGTTCCAAGCGGCGATCTTCGAAGAGAAGGACAAGGAATTCCTGCAGGCTATTTCCGACCTGGCGGCGATCGCCATTGACAACGCGCGCCAGTACGAGCGCTCAGAGCTGCTCCGCTCGCTGTTCGAGCTTCACGTCAACAAGCAGGTCACCGACTACGTGCTCGCTCGCTCGGACCGGGCGACTCCGTTCCTTCACGGCGAGCGTCGCGAGGTGACCATGCTCAACTCCGACATCGCGGGCTTCTCGGCGCTGTCCCAGCGCATGGAGGCCGAAGAGCTCGTGGATTTCCTCAACCACTACTTCGCGCGGATGATCGATGTCGTCCTCGCGCACGGCGGCAACATCGACAAGTTCCAGGGCGACGGAATGCTTGTCGTCTTTGGCGCACCGAACCCGATGAAGGACCATGCATCCCAGGCGCTCAATGCGGCCCGGGGCATGGTCACCGAGATCGATCGCCTCAACCGCGAGCTGATCGAGGCGGGCCAGCCCGGAATTTCGGTCGGTATCGGCCTTGACACTGGCTACGTGGTGGCCGGGCACGTCGGGTCGGAGCGCCGGCTCGAGTTCACCCTGATCGGCGTCCCGGTGAACAACAGCTCCTACCTCTCGAAGGTTCGACCAGCGCGGGTGCTGATGTCGGAGACGACCCGCGACCTGCTGCCGGACGGCTTCCAGGTGACGGACTACGAGCCGATGCTGCTCAAAGGCGCCAACCACCCGCAGTCGATATACCAGCTCGAGATCACGGTCACGGCCGCGGGGTAAAAAAAGACCCGACCCCTCGATAGAGGCCGGGTTCGATCGCTAGCTGTTGGTTAGGCCATAACCGGGGTAGGGATCAGGCCTAGCTGAGTCAACTGGTCGAGCATGTCGAAGTAGATACGCGCCTCGACGATTTTTCCGTTCTCGATCCGCAGAAGCTGAACGCCCTTACCGACGACTCTCTTGTGGGTCGGCTGGACGGTACCGGTCGGGCCCTCGAGGGGACCCGTGTTGATGCCTTCCATGACGACTTCCTGGGCGATCCAGGGGGCGCTCACGATCTCGCTGTGAACGGTCATCTTTCCGTTCGGGAATGCCTTGAACCAGCGCACCGAGTAAGCGGTTGCCTCGTGAGCGGTGCTCACCTTGAAACCGCCCGGCGCCTCGAACTTGATGTGCTCGGCGTGCAGCAAATTCAGCGCCTTCTCGTCATGGGCGTTGAACGCGGCTACAAAACGGGCGGCTGTGTCTTTGACTTCAGTCATGCGTCTTCTCCTAAGGAGTGACCGCGAAGCGGGGGGCCAAGAGGCTACGGCCACGCTGGGTGCGCCCAGGGCGCATCTCTAGCAAGTGGCCGGCAACCGGGAGAGCCACACGATGCCCTCACCTCAGTCCAGAAACGAACTGCCGCCCACTATAGCAGAAAATGGTTGCGGCTGCGTGCTAATATTTGCCGGTCGAACGACCCCGCTTACTTTCTGTTGCCGAGGCGGCGGCCGAGCTCAAGGCCTCCAAGGCCTACGTGCGGCGAATGCTGGCCCGCCAGCGTCTCTACGGAACCAAGGTGGGATCTGTCTGGGCGCTCTTCCCCGACGACGTCGAGGCCTTCAAGCGCACGCGCCGGCCCGCCGGCCGTCCACGCAAGCTCCCCCGCGATGCCGCCTGACGGTGCTCTGGATTTCACCAGCGAGCGAGAGGACGCCGCGACGAGTCAACTGCTCGGCAAGTGAGGTCGCGGAGCTAGATGGCCAGCCGTTTGGCCCGGCGGACGCGAAACTTCAGCCCTGGCACTGCCAGCGGCCCGGACCGTAGTGGCTGTACAGCCACGCGGCGGCCTGGGCGTTGGCGACGGGGTCGAACGGCGACTGGCTCGCCCAGGGCGTCCCGCCCCACGTGCTCGGCAGGAACTGGAAGAGCCCTGATGCGCCGCTTGTCGAGTTGACCGAGTTGGGGTGGTAGCGAGACTCGCAGTAGGCGACGTTGATCGCCCATTGAACCGCAGCGGGTCCCAACGGGCTGAACGCATCGGTGATGATCTTGGCGATGTAGGGCGGCGGGGGCGCGTGGTTGCTGCGGGCAGCGATTGCGGCGGCCTGGGCCGCAGCCGCAACCGTTTGGGCCTGAGCGGCGGCCAGGGCGTCTTGCTGAGCCTGGTAGTCGGCCAATCCCTGCTTCAGCTCCGCCGACCATGCATTGACCTGGGCCATCTGCGCCGCCTGCACGCGCTGGGTGCGCGTCTGCTGCACGACCGACAGCCGGTCATAGGCGCTCAGCTGGGTCACCGCCACGGCGTGCGTCACCGCCGGCGCAGGGTCCAGTCGGACCAGGACGATGCTCGCGAGGATCACGGCCCACACGAGGACCGCCCGAAACAAAGGCAGCAACCCCAAACGCTCCTCCTAGAAGTCGCCCTACCCCTGGGGCGCTGTTCAGGCCTGAGCTCGGAGCGAGGACGTCTGCAAGACCGCTCAGGTACCGGGAAACCCGCACCGTACCAAACGGGTGGCCACTTTGTATAGCCGTTCCGGTTAAAAAAGGTTAGTCAGGCGTTTCCGCAGGAGTTTCCGGCCATCTGGCTCCGAATACGCCGGAAGCAGCCCTTTCACGGCCTCGAACCCCGCCTCGGCAAGGGAGGCCGGGTCGTAGCCCGCGGCGGGAGAGATGGGCGGGCCAATGATCACCCGCACGCGCTTGCGGAGCCAGAGGTCCTTGGTTCCAGACAGCGCGACCGGGACCACGGGCACGCCCGCCTTGATCGCGAAGTGCGCGAAACCCTTCTTGAACGGCATCAGCTCGCCCTCCCTCGGGCCGTAGTCGGCTTCGGGGAAGATGGCGACTGCGCCCCCCACCTCCAGGCAGCGGTCCACATGATGGAAGAGAGCCAGGTCGCCGTGGCGCTCGCGCACGACCGGGACGTACCCGCCTGTCGTGCGGATCAGCCACCACTGGAAATTGCGCGTCACCAGGATGGTCGGGTTGGCCAGGAAGTGCAGGCGCGGCTCGATCGGGAAGAGCAGCAGGACGGCGAACTCGTCAAGCCAGTTGAGGTGATTGGCGATCACGATGTAGTTGCCGGATCGCGGGATTTTCTCGCGCCCCTCCACATGGAGGCGAAAGCACAGTCGGATCAGAGGAACCGCGACCAGGCGAAGAGCCCGATAAGGGATATTGGCCCGCCGGCTGACCGGCAGGAGGTCGGCGGGTGGCAGGGCGGTGCTGGCCATCGGTGATGGCCGGAACTCTAACTGAGGGCTTCCGCCCCCTCACCAGTCTCCCCCACAGGGGGAGGGGACGAGGTACGGATCTATTTCAGGCCCCGAGAGGCCACCACTGAAGGAAGCGGTTGTATGTGCCCAGCGCGGCTTGCACGTCGTGCACTGCGGCTCGAAGGGTCCCCGCGTCGGTGACCGAGATTCGGCCTGCGTTGAGGTCCGCCTGGACCTCGTTGAGGAAGGCGTTGAGCTGGTTGTTGGTGGCGGTCGTATCGCCGCGCGTCGCCGAGGCGCTGGCGGCGTTGAGCTTGGCGATCAAGCTGTTTTTCTGGCCGGCGTTCAGGGATGTGATCCCCTGGACGGCCCCCGAGATCGAGGTCAATGCCTGCTGCACGGTCTGGACGGTGACCGTGGCGGTCGCCCGGCCCACGCCGCCGTCATCGTCCATGACGGTGAACGTGACCGTGTACGAGCCGGCTGCGCCGTAAGAGTGCACGGACGAGAATCCGGTGCTGGTGGCGCCGTCTCCGAAGTTCCAGGAGGCTGTGTGCGTGTCAAGCGCACCTGGGTCGGAGAAGCTTCCGGTGAAGTTCACTGATTCGTGCGCGGTAAGGACGAGCTGTGGGGCCCACGAAATGTTGGTGATCTTGGCCGACGGTGCGACGTTTGTCCCCGTGATGGTCACCGACGCCGTCCCGGTCATGCCGCCGTCGTCCTTGGCAACGAACGTGGCGACGAAGGTGCCCTCGTCATCCGGCGTGAAGGTGAACGACGCCGTGTTCCCGCTGCCGAAGGAGGCCCCGTTCTTCGTCACGGTCCAGCTGTAGGCGAAGCCCGCGGCGATGTCGTCAGCCGACGGGCTGGAGGCCGAGCCGTTCAGCGTGACCGAGGTCCCCTCTGGGGTCAACGCCGCGCTCGAGCTGAGGGCCGCGCCGGAGAGCCCCGGATTAGCCGATGAGATGGATACGGTCGGCTTAACGCCCGTGGAGGTGGCCGTGAAGCTTGTGGTGGAGTTGAGTCCGTGGCCGTCGTCGGCCGTGATGGTGATCGTCTGGCCCGAGGCCTCGTCAGAGGCCGGCTGGGTCCAAGACCAGGTGCCGCTGCTGCTGCCGGTCTCGGTCACCGTGCCGGCGGTAGCCGTGATGGCCACCGTGTCGCCGTCAGCATCCGAGAAGCTTCCCGTGTTGGCGGGCGCGGTCCCTTCATTGACGGTGATGGTCGAGCTGTCGGCGGACACGGTGGGCGCCTGGTTGACGTTGCCGGCCACGACCCATGTTTCGAACGCGAAGTCAAGACCCCACTGGACGCCTGACAACCAGCCAACGGTCGTGCTGCTGAGGCTAAGGTACAGCTGGCCGCCGGCGTAACCGTCGAAGCCACCGCTGTCGTACCACTTCAGTTGGCCTTGGGTGGTCTTGACCACGATCGCGTACTGCGCGCCGGCTGTGATCGGAACGGCCGGAGCGAACGTGAAGTCGTGGAACCGGCGGCAGCACGTCAAGGTGCCCTGGAACGATGTCGTGCCCAGGACCGTGCCGCTCGGCGCGCCCCCCGAGACAGACTGGATCTGGATCGTCATCTTCACGCCGGCGGTGTCCGCGGCCAGCGAGATCCGGTCCACCTGGCCGGTCACACCGGCGGTGAACGTTTGGGCCATCAGGCTCGCCGGCTCGAGGCTGGTGGTGACGAGTTGGTACTGGTCCAGCGAGTCGGTCGCCGCCCGGGCGGGCAGAGTGAGTGACAGGGTGAGCAGGGCGGCAAGAGAGAGCCCGAGCGACCACTTGCTCCAAAGGGAGCGGCCGCAGTCCATGCTCCGAAATCCTCTCTCCATGCTGGTTACGACGAATTCGGCCCCAGTTCCCTGTGCCAGATCTCAAGTCCGCCGCGCAGGCAGGCGCCCAAAGCCCTCAGCCACCTCGCGGCTTGCAATTTGCGAGTGGTGCCGGCGCAGGGATTTGAACCCTGGACCATCGGTTTAAAAGTCCGTCCCGACCTCCGCATGAAGCCTCCCCAGGGCTCCTGCCGTATTCGATTCTCCGCCTCGCGCCTCCTCGCGGCTCCTGCGACAGCCCCGGCCTGGCTATACAAATTGGCTATACATCCGAAGGCCGTGAGCGATCGCCCGGCGCGCGCGAACGCGAAACGAAGATGCCCCCTCCCCACTCGCTCCGTCGGGCGACTGACATACGCGGAGTTAGGTGGTTCTAGTCCACCGCGGCCCACCAGCGCTTGCAGGCACTCCCGATCACTCCACCGACGAT
>DAITQH010000078.1:0-10923 GCA_036833175.1 Candidatus Dormiibacterota bacterium | reverse complement strand
GGAGCGTGACCGTGTTGCCGTTGATCGTCGGGTCCGACGCCTGGGTCGGAACGCCTCGGGTGTTGGCCTTCGGGTTCTCCATCATCTTGAAGGTGGCTGCGACGTCGGCCGGACCGAAGGCCGAGCCGTCGTTGAACTTCACGTTCTGACGGATCGTGACCTGCAGGTCTTTACCACTGTTCTGGAAGGCGAACGCCGTGGCCAGCCATGGGTGGTTGCCGGCCGCGGTTGCATCTAGCGCGTCCATCTCGTAAAGCGGCTCGTTGACCAGACTCCGCGTGCCCATGCTGGACGTGACCGAGTTGTTGTCGTAGGGGTTGAAGTCTTCCGAGAAGGTGACCCCTGTCGTCGGCTCCGCGATGAGCGCTTTACCTCCCGCCGTGCTCGCGTTGTTGTTCGATTGGCAACTGCTCACCACGACGGCCAGTGCCGCCGCTCCGAGCAAGCCTTTGAAGAGTCGTCGATTCATAGATCTGTCACCTCCGTGACGCGCGACGTTGACGCCGCGCAATGCTGACGGCTGCCGGCACTTGACCACAACCTCGTAAACAGGTCCGCGTTTGGGACCACATGCTTGCTCCCTCGGCCACCTGGGCCGGCGGGGACCGAAACGCCACAGTTACATGCATCCTTCCTCACCTCTTTATTGAGTCTTTGCCGAGTGATCCACCAGGGGTCGAAACAGGCCGTTGTCACCCGCTTTTCGTTCGGCGGGATCGGCGTGAAGCCAGCACGCTGCGATATGGCCCTGCGAGACGGCGAAGCTCGGCGGGACCTGTTGCGTGCAGATATCCATCGCGTAGGGGCACCGCGGGTGAAACCGGCACCCGCTCGGCGGCGCGAGCAGGCTCGGCGGCGCTCCCCTCGCCGCGAGCTTCGGCGGCTCAGCACGATTGGGGTCGGGCGCGGCGGAGAGCAAGAGCTGCGTATACGGGTGCGCGGCCTCGTCGGTGAGGCTGACACTGGGCGCCGCCTCGACGAGCTGGCCGGCGTACATCACGACGATGGTGTCGGCCAGGTAGCGCGCCGAGGCGATGTCGTGTGTGACATAGAGGATCGCGAGGTGATCGCGATCGCGGAGGTCGGCCAGAAGGTTCAGCACACCAAGGCGAATCGAGACGTCGAGCATCGAGACAGGTTCATCGGCGAGCAGCACCTTCGGCCGGACCGCCAGCGCCCGCGCGATGGCAACTCTCTGTCTCTGGCCGCCTGAGAGCTCGTATGGGAACTTGTCGAGGTAGTGCGCAGCAGGCTCGAGAGCCACCCGCCGCAGCAGCTCTTCCGCCGCGTGGTCGACATGGCCATCCGCGATGTGATGAATCTCCAGTGGTCGGACCAGCTGATGGCGCACGCGATGCACGGGGTTCAGCGAGGCGAACGGGTCCTGGAAGACCATCTGCACCTTCGCCGCGTAAGACCTCGGCCTGCCGGCGGGAGCGGGCGCACCGTCAAGCAGCACCTCGCCCGCATCCGGTTTGATGATATTGGCCAGCATCCGGGCGACGGTCGTCTTTCCGGCGCCGCTCTCGCCGACCACCGCGGTGACCTTTCCCGCCTCGAGTCGCACCGTGACCGCCTCCACCGCGTGCACGCGCGCCTTTCGGGTCAGCGGCCCGCGACCCTGCTTCACCCAGAAGGACTTCGTGAGGTTGCGGCCCTCGAGCACGGCGCCGGCGCGCGTGGCCGATGCTCCGACCGGCGCCGCTCCGTTCATCAGCTCGCTCACCGACTTGCCTCCGCCCGCTCGAACCGCTTCGCCGCCGGTTCAGGCTTGGCGAGCTCCGAAGGGACGGCGGCGCCGCCTCTATGCAGCCAGCACGCCACCTCGCGCGTGGATCCGTCGACGGGCAAAAGACTTGGCCGTTCCTCGCGACACTGCTGCATCGCCCAGCGGCAGCGCGGATTGAAGGCGCATCCCTTCGGCAGGTCATTGAGGTCGGGCGGAGACCCGGCGATGCCCTCCATGCGGTGGTGCGCTCCGTGCAGCGGCGGGAAGCAGTTGAGCAGGCCGTGGGTGTAGGGCAGGCGCGGGGCATGGAACAGCGAGCCTGCCGGCGCACGCTCCATCAGGCGGCCCGCGTACATCACGGCGATCTCGTCCGCGAGCTCGACCAGGAGCGACAGGTCGTGAGTGATGAAAAGGGTCGCGAAGCCGATGCGGTCGCGCAGGCCGATGAGCTCTTCGAGGATCTCCCGCTGCGTGACGACGTCGAGCGCGGTCGTCGGCTCGTCGAGGATGATCACCTGCGGCTCGAGGGCGATCGCCATCGCGATCATGGCGCGCTGGCGCATCCCACCGGAGAGCTCGTGGGGGTAGCTGCGCAGGCGGTCGGCGTTCATGCCCACCATCCCCAGCAGCTCGCCGGCCTTGTTCCACCGCGCTGCGTGGGACATGTGCGGGCGGTGCACGCGAAGGAGGTCGTCGAACTGCGCACCGATTGTGATCACGGGATTGAGCGAGTCGAGCGCGCTCTGCAGGACGACGGCGATCTCAGACCACCTCACATCGCGAAGGTGCTGCAGGTCAGCGGCCAGCAGGTCGATGGTGCCGGTTGGCCCGTCCCCGCTGATCGGCCTGGAATGAAAGAGGACCTGACCCGCAGTGATCACGCCTGGAGGGCGAAGCAGGCGGATGGCGGCAAGTGCGAGGGTGGTCTTGCCGCTGCCGCTCTCGCCGGCCAGGCCGAGGACCTGGCCGCGGCGAAGGACCAGGTCGCAGTCCATGACCGCGTGGACCGCCGCGTCGCCGACGCCATAGTCGACGCAGAGGCCGCGAATCTCGAGGACCGGCTCCGCCCCGGATCCATTGAGCGACTTGACCGCGAGCTTGGGCGCATCCAGCACCGATCGCGCCACGGGGGTGAGCCCGAGGCGTGTGCTGGCGCTGATCCCCGCCTTCCGGGCGGCCTTCCGTGAAACGCCCCCGCTGCGAAGTCTCGGATTTATGAACTCGTCGATGCCGAAGTTCAGGAGCGCAAGCCCTGTGCCGAGCAGGGCGACCATGATGCCGGGGGGAGCCCACCACCACCACCAGCCGCTCCGCACCGCATTGTTGGCGAAACCCTCGCGCAGCATCTCGCCCCAGTTCCAGAGCCCAGGCGGATATGACGTCGGCGACCCCGCAAGGCCGAGGAACGCGATTGCCACATACGCGCCTATGGCCGCCAGGGTCGTGAAGAGGAACGACGCCGCGACGATCGGGACCAGATTGGGCAGTACCTCGACCAGGATGATCCGGAGACGCCCCTCACCTGACACTCGCGCCGCCTCGACGAAGTCCCGGTTGCGCAGGGACAGCGTCTGCGCTCGAAGCGTGCGCGCGCTGTACGCCCAGGTCGTGACCGCGATGATCGCGGCGACCAGGAAGATGCTCGAGCCGGCGCTCGGCACATAGTCCGCCAGCACGATCAGCAGCGGAAGGCCCGGTATGGCGAGGAAGACGTTCGCCACCAGTGACAGGCCTTCGTCCGTCCCGCCGCCGGCGTAGCCCGCCGTGACCCCGAACAGGATGGACAGAACCGTGGCGATCGCGGCTGCCAGCAGGCCGACGAAGAGTGTTGCCTGCGTGGAGGCCAGGACCTGGGACAGCGCGTCCTGGGCGAAGACCGTGGTGCCGAGCCAGTGCGCAGCGGACGGCGGCAATGGGAGCGGGTAGTAGTTCGCCGGGAACGGGGTGCCTGGACCTGTCCCGCCGACGAGCACGTGCTGGACCCAGTTCTTTTCGTCGGTCGCGTTCGGCGAGTAGGGCGCCGCCCAGCGGCCGATGACGGCGACCACTCCGAAGAGTCCCAGGATGACGAGGCCCGCGATGACCTTCGGCGAACGCGGCAGCTGGAGTATCCGCGTCCTGTGGAACCCCACGCTGCTCGGGCCGCCTGGGGGCGCGATCTTGGTCAGAGACGTGGGGCTGATCGTCATGTCTTCACGCGATCTGCCGCGCTCTCGGATCGATGAGCACGTACACCACGTCGGCCAGCAGGTTGGCGGCGAGCACCACCAGGGTGATCACGACGAAGATGCCCTGGACCAGCGAGTAGTCCAGCTTTCCGAGGGCGTCGTACAGGTGGAAGCCGATGCCCGGATAGTTAAAGACGATCTCGACGAGGATCTGACCGGAGACGACCAGGCTGATGGCGATCGTGAAGTTGGAGATCACCGGCAGGAGCGCGTTGCGCGCCGCGTACCAGATCACCCTTCGCGTGGGAAGGCCTTTGGCCGCGGCCATCAGGACGAAGTCCTCGTCCATGGTGGTGATCATCTGGTTTCGCATCGCCACGATGAATCCGGCCATGGAAGCCACGACGACGGTCGCAACAGGAAGGATCGCGTGCATGAAGACGCTCGCGAGGTAGGGCCCGTTGAACCCCGGTGTCGTGGTGTAGATGTCGTAACCGAACAGGCTCGGCAGCCAGCGGAGCATCGTCCCGGTCTGGCCGAAGATCAGGACGAGCACCAACGCCAGGAAGAAGTAAGGAATGGCCTGGAAGAACGTCGCACCCGGCATGACCCAATCGACCCACGAGCCGCGACGCCAGGCCACCAGGGTGCCGAGGGTCGTGCCCGCGAGGAAGCTGATCGCTGTCGCCACCCCGAGCAGGACCAGCGTCCACGGAAGGTACGAGAGGATGAGGCTGCCGACCGGCGCGTTTTCGGACCACGAATGGCCGAGGTTGCCCTGGAAGAGATTCCCGAGGTACTCCACGTACTGGGCCCACAGGCTCTTGTGGACGTCGAAACCGAGTTGCTCCTCGATCGCCAGGATGCACTGCGAGTTGCAGTTGCCCGATTGCGATGCTCTCGCGACCGCGCTGGCGACCGGGTTTCCAGGCACCACACGCGGGAGAAGAAAGCTCACCGTGATGGCCACCCACGCGGCGAGGATGTAGACGGCCAGCCTGCGCAGGATCGCGCTCATCGATGCCCGTCTTTGGCGACCAGGTCGGTTCCCGACACACGGGTGGATCCGGGTGCGCAACCACAGCTCTCGCGCACGACGAGCTCGACAGGGAGCACGGTGTCGACGTTGCCGCCGCCTTCGCTGATCCGCGAATAAAGAATGTCGAACGCCCTGGCGCCGAGCTCCTGCATGGGCTGGCGAATCGTCGTCAAGGGCGGGTGCAGGTGGCGAGCGACCGGCACGTCGTCGAAGCCTGTGATCGCAACGTCCTGTGGCACGCGGATGCCGCGCTGGGCGAGCGCGTGTATCACGCCCAGGGCTGTTTGGTCGTTCGCACACAGGATTGCTCGCGGGACCTTTCGGCCGGCGTCTAGCAGCGACGCGACAACGTTGGCGCCGCCCGCGGCGCTGTAGTTGCCCTGCCAGGCGGGCCCGGTTTCGATTTCAGCGCCGGCCGCGGCGGCTTCTGTTTCGAATGCGTGCAAACGTGTCCGGTTGTCGGGGCTGTCGCTGCGTCCGGTGACATAGCCGAGGCTCCGATACCCGTGTTCGATCACGAGGTGATGGACCAGCGCTCGAATCCCGGACTCGTTGTCACAGCGGACGTTCAAGGACGCGGGTGTAGGGCTCCCGGCCAGGGTCACGATCGGGACCATGTCAGCCAGCCGGGCGATTCCGACCGCCGAGAGCATCCTGTCGTGGAGGATCAGCCCGTCGGCTTTTCCAGCCAGCGCGGAAATCCTCGCCGCCACGTTGTCGTCGTTGAACCCGACGGAACTTATGAGGAGGTCGAATCCACGACGCCGTGCCCCGACCTCGATGCCCCGGTTGATGACGTCGATGAAGAGAAAGCTCTCGTCCTCGCCCTCGAAGAGCTCCTCCCCGCCGCGCCGGAAAACGACGCCGACCACTTCTTTCAGGCCGTTGGAGAGGGCGCGCGCCGCCCCGTCGGGCACGAAGCTGAGCTCGCGCACGGCCCGCATCACCCTCTCGCGCGTTTCGGCGCGTGGGCTGTCCTGCCCGTTGAGGACCCTGGAGACGGAGGCGATGGAGACGCCGGCCCGGCTGGCGACGTCGTAGATCGTCAATGCCCCCTTCGATCTCTTCAGCTCAGCCACCTCGCGTCTACCCACGGTCGGCCGGCACAGTAAGCGCTTACCGGTAAGCGCTTACGCGACCCTAACACGGGTTAAGCGCACGTGCAAGACCCAATCTTTGTCGGGTAACCGAACCGTGGCGCTGGACAGGGGCCAAGCTGCTTGCGTTCCATCGCCGCGCTCCAGGTACGGGCATGGGAGGCGGTCCTCTGAGAACATTTCGGAACATGGCAAAGCCGCCCGCGCGCCCACATCCGACGACCGCGCCGCTTCCGGGCCGGCGACTGCCGATTGCGCTCAGAGTTCCTCGCGACCCCGGCTACTCCGCGCTCCGCCGTGCTGCACGCGCCGCGCTCGTGATCCCGCCCGCGTTTGCGTTTGCGGACCTTGTCCTCGGCGAACCGCAGAGCGTCATCTTCGTGATGTTCGGCTGCTTCTCGCTGCTGGTCATGTCCGACTTCGGGGGCCAGAGGCGGCCGCGCGCGGTGGCTTATTTGAGTGCGACGCTCGTGGGTGCGGTGCTGGTCGCGATCGGGACGCTGGTGTCGACATCGCCCTGGTCGGCCGCGATCTTGATGCTGCTGGTCGGGTTCGCCATCTCATTCAGCCGAGTCTTCGGTGGCTACGTTGCGGGAGGAAATCTCGGCATGCTCCTCGCCTTCGTGATCGCAGTCTCGATCCCGGCGCCTACCGACGCGATCCCGGCGCGGGTGGGTGGCTGGGCGATGGCGGGGTTGGTGGCGACCGCCGCCGCCGTCGCCTTATGGCCGCAGCTCGAGCGGGTCACCGCATACCACCTCGCTGCGAAGGCGCTAAAGGCCATCGCGGATCTTGTCGAAGGCTTGCGACTGCCCGATGGCGAGCGCCTGATGCTGGTGGCGCGCCAGGAGGTGGAGGCGGCTCGACAGGGATACGGTTCGATGACAAAACGTCCCACCGGCCCCGCCCGTCGCGACCGCGCATTCGTCCAGCTCCTCATCGAGGTCGACCGGGTTGTCCAGGTCATCGAGCGCCCGTTCACCGACCATCACCCGGTCGTACGACCGAACCTGGTCGAGGGCGATCAGCTCATCGATTCAGTCGTCAGCGCGTTGCGAGCCAGCGCGGGGGTGCTGACCGGCGGACCGCAACCTGACCTTCACGCGATAGAGGTGGCGCGAGAACGGCATCGCGTGGCCCGCGACAGGTGGGCGGCCGAGCAGCTTGGCGCCGGCAGGCCGGCAGAGGACGTGCTGGACGGGCTCGACTTCGATGACACAGTGCGCGTGGTCTCCTACCTGACTTTTTCAATGGCCCGCAACGCCATCACGGCCGCCGGCGCGAGATCGGATCCCGCCGATACCACGGTGAGTGTTCTGAGAACGGTCCGCACGCATCTCGAATCGCCATCGACGGTTCTGCAAGGCAGTCTCCGCGTCGCGATCGGCCTTGCTGTTGCTGTGTGGGTCGCCCGGACGTTCGGTTTCTCGCACGGGTTCTGGGTGGTGTTGGGAACGATCCAGGTGTTGCGCAGCAACGCGCTTGGCACCGGACGCACCATCGCTCTGGCCGTGTTGGGAAATGCGATCGGCGTCGCCATTGGCGGCCTTTTCGCGCTGGTCGCCGGAAATCATCCGGCTCTGATGTGGGCTGCATTTCCGATCGCGGTCTTCGGCGCCGCATACGCCGCGACGACGATTGGTTTCATGCTGAGCCAGGCTGCCTTCACGATCAACCTGATCGTCGTCTTCAATCTGATCTCGCCCGCGGGTTGGCAGGTCGGCCTCGTACGAATCGAAGACCTGGCCGTCGGCGCGGCCATCAGCCTGCTGGTCGGCCTCGTCCTGTGGCCGCAAGGGGCCCGCCGCGAGCTCGTACGCGCGCTGGGAGACGCCTATCGCGGAATCGTGGCTTACCTGGACCAGAGGTTCGATCGATTGCTCGGGTTTGCGCCGGCGGGCGATCCGGACCTTTCCCGGGAGGCCGCCGTTCTCGCGCGGGACCGCACGGACGCGGCCTTCGAGACGTTCTTGACGGAGCGGGGCGGCGGGTCGTTCGACCAGGAGACGGCCGCGTTCCTGCTGTCTTCCGCGAACCAAGCGATCCTAGCCGGCGATCTCCTGGGAGTGATCGCGGGCGCGATGGGATATTCGGCCAGTGACTGCGCGGAAGGCGCACTCGAGGTGCGCGAGCAGGTGAAGGCTCTTCTCGGCGCATACCGCGGTATCGCCGACAGCCTCAGCCTGTCACCATCCGCGGCGCCCGGCGCTGAAATGTCGTCCGCTGTCCTGCGTCAGGCCGAGCTCGGCTGCCTGCGCCGCTGGCAATCCGACGCCGGCGCCGGCCGCGGGGCGATGGCCGTGGTGATGGCCGGTGAATGGGCGCAAAGCCTTGCGCACCTCGAAGCCGACCTGGAGGGCGCGGTCAGCACCGCCGTTGAAGCCGCTCGTAGGCCTTGGTGGCGTTGAGCCACCTCTTCTATGCGATCGATGGTTCAATCAAGGTGATGAAGCTCGGCCCGATCGGCATCTGGACGACCACGCTCGACGCGCAACCGGCGGCGATGGCGCAAGAGGCGGCCCGGGAGCTGGAACGGCTTGGCTACGCCGCCATCTGGATCGGAGAATCCGTCCGCCGCGAAGCGTTCAGCAACGCCGGCCTCCTGCTCGCCGGGACGAACCGGATCGTGATCGCAACTGGGATCGCCAACATCTACGCCCGCGACGCGCTGACCATGTCAGCAGGGCAGAAGACGCTTGCCGAGGCCTATCCGGGCCGGTTCCTCCTCGGCATCGGGGTCAGCCACCAGCCCAATGTCGAAGAGGTGCGAGGCCACACGTACGGAAAGCCGGTGGCCACGATGCGGGCATACCTCGACGCCATGTCGAAGGCCCCGTACCAGTCGGTCGAGCCGCCCGAGAAGCCGGTGACGATCCTCGCCGCCCTCGGGCCGAACATGCTGAAGCTTGCCGCGGAAAGGACCGACGGAGCCCACCCGTATTTCGTCCCGGTCGAGCACACGCGCCTGGCGCGCGCGACCCTCGGACCCGAAGCCGTGCTTGCCCCGGAGCAAGCGGTGGTGCTGGAGACGGATCCCGCCAGGGCAAGGGCGATCGCGCGCGGCCACACGCAGAACTACCTCCGCCTGCCCAACTACGCGAACAACCTGCGCAGGCTTGGCTACTCGGAGGACGACGTAGCCGGGAGCGGCACCGACCGCCTCGTGGACGACATCGTCGCCTGGGGCGACCTCGACCAGGTGACGTCGAGGATCCGCGCCCACCTCGAAGCCGGTGCCAACCACGTCTCCGTGCAGGTCCTCGCGGAGGACCTCAGAACCCTGCCCATGGACGAGTGGAGGGTCCTGGCCAAGCAGCTCCTGACCTGAGACCGGCGACCGCGCTCCCGGACGGCGCTATGAATCCCGACTACGTCGGATCAACAACACAGCCCCGAGCAAGATCAGGAGAATGGGCCACAGCACGTCGCCTTTCAGCCAGCTGAGCAGGCCTAGATTTTGGAGCAGATAGTAGGCCCCGATCAGGATCAGGGCCGCTCCCCAGAACCACGGCCAGCCGCCGCCGCCGCCCCAAGCCCACGGGCCGTACCAACCCCCCGGCCGTTGGCCGTATATCTGGTGGCGCTCCTGGCGACGCCACGCTCGCCACTCATCGCGCGTAGCTCCGGGACCTGGAGGCGCCGGTGGAGCCGGAGCAGGAGGCGGCGCGCTGTTCGGGGGTTCGGCGGCCATCATGGCGATGCTACGCCTGAGACTTCGGCGCCGCTGATTTACTGTGCTGCTCATCGTGGCTGTGGCGAAACCCGTCGTGCTCGTGCTCATGGGCGTTTCGGGATGCGGCAAGACGACCGTGGGCAGGATTCTCGCCGATCGCCTGGGCTGGGCGTTCGAGGAAGGCGACATCCTTCACCCGCAGTCGAATATCGAGAAGATGAGCGCCGGACATCCCCTCACCGATGCCGACCGCGAGCGCTGGCTTGCATCCATCGCGGAATGGGTTGGCGCGCGCCTCGATAGCGGAGAAAACGGGGTGATCACCTGTTCGGCGCTGAAGCGCCGCTACCGAGACGTGATCAATCGGCGCGGTTCGGGGGTCGTGTTCGGGTTCCTGGCCGGCACCAGGGCAACCATTGCCGATCGCCTGGCTGCGCGCGCGGGACATTTCATGCCGCCGATCCTTCTCGACAGCCAGCTCGCCGACCTCGAGGATCCGGAACCGGACGAGCCGCACATTCGCGTGGATATCGGCCCGCCATCAAACGCGATCGCTCAGAGCATCTTGCGAGAGCTCGGACTGGCGTCAGCCGGCTAGCGGCCCAGGGCTTCGCGGATGCTCTTCAGATGGCCACGAGGATGTCGCAACGCTGCCGAGGCGACCCAGGCCACGTCCTGCGGGCCGGCCCACCCGAACTCGTTCCGCACGCCAAGCTGGTCTTTGGTCAGCGAGCCCAGGAACTCGGATGTCGTGGTAGTGCCCTTCTTCAAGTCATCGATCGTTTCGGCACGAGGTCGCCTCTGGACCTGGTGCGCGTGCTCGGCATTGCGGGAGTTGAGGATCTCCGGGGTGATCACGATCGGTCGACCGGCCAGGAACTCGTTGATCCAGCGCACCACCTGGGGGTTGCCGGTCGCGACGTGATCAAATAGAACGCCGACCGTTCTCTGCTCACTCGCACACATGGCCCGCCACTCGTCGTCCGAGCAAGATTCAGCCAACGCGATGGCCTCCGCCATGACGGCGTCGTACTCGTCGACGATCGCGGAGGCGGCTGCCACCATCCAAGCGTACTTCCCCGTTGAAGGCAACAGCGGTCACGATAATTTCGTCTCGATGGAACCAACGCTGGATTCCATTCACCTGCGCCGGCAGCGGTTTGCTGCCAGGCGAGAACAAACACGCCGCAATTCGACATAAAGACGCGACAGATTCG
>DAITQH010000077.1:0-11013 GCA_036833175.1 Candidatus Dormiibacterota bacterium | reverse complement strand
GGAGGGGACGGGCCCGAAGGGGGTTGGCGATTGTTCCGGGCGGGGCCCAGGATCTCCTCCGCCGTCGCGTAAGGCGTTCCTTCGTCGAGGAGCCTTTCGGCGAGCGCCGGGTCCTCGTTCAACGCGTTTCGCACCCGGTGGCGGGCGATCTCGGCCGCCGCCTCGGCAGTCTCGTCCTTGAGCCTCTGCTCGGCGAGCTCGCGCGCCCGACCGCTGGATTTCAGGTGGTCCCGATGGTCGAGCACGGCGGCCCAGAGCTCCTCGATACCCTCCTGCTTGGCGGCGATCGTGGTCAGGATGGGGGGTGACCAAATTTGATCGTGCGCCCTGCGCGCGCCCGGCGGGCCCTTGGACGCGAGGCTGAGCATCGAGCGCAGCTCGGTCACGACCCGGACGTGCCCTTCCAGGTCCGCCTTGTTGACGACGAAGACGTCGGCGATCTCGAGAATTCCCGCCTTGATCATCTGGACGCCATCCCCGAGGTTCGGTGTCAGCACGACGACGGTCGTGTCTGCCACAGCGGCCACCTCGAGCTCTGACTGGCCGACTCCGACAGTCTCCAGGACCACCTCGTCGAAGCCGAAAGCGCCCAGCAGCCGGATCGCCTCGCGCGTGGCGAGAGAGAGTCCGCCCAGGTGGCCCCGCGCCCCCATGCTGCGAATGAACACCTTCGGGTCCAGCGCATGGCGCTGCATGCGGATCCGGTCGCCGAGGATCGCACCGCCGGTGAACGGCGAGTTGGGGTCGGTCGCAAGCACTGCCACCGAGCTGCCCTTTTTCCGCAGCAGTGCGACCACAGCGTCCACCAGCGTCGACTTCCCGGTGCCGGGCGCGCCGGTGAAACCGACAACGCCGGGAGCGCGACGCTGGGTGCGCAGCGACTGTTCCAACGCGCGGACCGAGGGATCGCGCCGCTCGACCATGCTGATCGCCCTCGCCAGGGCGCGGACGTCGCCGGATCGGAACCGGCTTTCTAGGTCTGCCTCGCTCAGCTCACTACTCGCCCAAGAAGCGTAGGGCGAAGTCGTGTCCCAGCACCACCACCAGGCCGTAGGTTTGCTGACCGGAGGCGGGAGGGTACGCGGACGGGGTTGCGGCCACGATGGTTCCCCCGAAAAAGCTCTGGAGCCATTTGGCGGTCAGCGGGAACTGGCCGCCTGAGTAGTCGAGGATCAGCGTCTGCGCCGACGCGCGATGCGTGACGGGGTCGGCGAGCTGAAGCCCCGTCGGGTCGAACATGGTGGTGACGAGCGAATCGAGGCCGGCGAAGCTGTTGGACCCGTTCACAAATTGCACGGGAGCCTTCTCCGCGAGCGTCTTCGGGTCGACCAGGACCGAGGCGAGGTACTTGTGGATCATCGTGAAGCTCGGGTCGTCGGCGCACAGCTGAGAGACGTCCGCACCCAGACCACAGTTCGCGTAGTCGAGCAGGTTCCCCGGCGCGGCCCCTGAATTCGCGGTCAAGGCGACCCTGACGATCGAGGTGTCGGGCAGGTTCTTGCCCCAGTCGTACACGGCCTTCATGTCCGAAAGCGTCATGTCGGTGTGGATGTTCTTCTGCAGCGCGTCGAGGAGCTGAGGCGCTTTCGAAAATCCGTTGACGGTCGTCGCCTTTTTCTTGATCGCTTGCATGATGTCCTGCTGCCGCTGGGCGCGGCCGAAGTCGGACGACTGCTGTGCCTCGGTTGCATGACGCGAGCGGGCGACCTGAAGCGCCTGCTCACCGTTGAGGAGCTGGCAGCCCGCCTTGTAGTGGATGCCACCGCGGATGTAGCCGTTGTAGTAGTCCGGATACTCGTAGTCGTCGAGGTTGGTGCTCAGGCAGACGTTGACCCCGCCGAGCGCGTTGACCATGTCGCGAAACGCGACAAAGTCGACACCGATGTACCGGTCGAACGTCAGCCCCGTCACCTTGCCCACCTCATGCTCCGCGGCGCGACCCCCGCCATCGCGGCCGGTGTACTGCGGGTCGACGCAGCAGATGACGTTCGTGTAGGGAACCTCATATGCCGAGTTGATCTTGCTGACCCAGGTGCGGCTGGAGGGCGTCTGAAGGTTCATGTGCACGGTCAGGTCTCGCGGTATCGACGCGAGCATCACGCGGTTGGTCGTCGGGTCGATCGTGACGGCCATGATCGAATCGGTGAGATACGGTGCGTCGTTCTGCTCGCCGCCCATCCCGAGCAGCAGGATGTTGACCTGCTGTCCGTGCTTGAGCTTGTAAGCGATCGTGCCCTGCGCCGGCTCGACAGCCTGCACGACCTCGCCGATCGGATTGAGGTGATGGCCCGTGGTCGCCGTGATGAAATCGTCGAACCGCTTGTAAGTCAGCGTGGCGGCAACGAGCACCACCAGCAGCAGGACGGCCGCGATCGCCGCGGGGACCGACCTGGTCAGGCGGTAGGAGACGTTGTAGCGAGATCGCCTGGCCCTAGGCCTGGCCCTGAGCATGCGCACGGGGATTTTAGCGTCCAGGCCTGTGAAAACGGGCGCCCGGCCGAAGAGGTTACGTCAGGGTGACGGCGTGCTGTTCGTGGACGAGCTGATCGCTCCGCCGATTAGGAGGAAGAACCAGCCGACGCTCGCGACGAATCCGACGACGCCGAGGATGAGTCCGATCAGCGCGAGCGTGCCGCCTCCAAGCGCGCCTCCGCTCGACGCGATCCGCTGGCGAGAGATGAACCCCATGATGGCCGCGGTAGGGCCGAGGACGATGCCAAGACAGGCCACGCTGCACACGAGGGAAAGAATCCCGATCACCAGGGAGGCGACGGCAAGTCCATCGGTGCGCGGCGCGGCGTAGCCGGCCGACATCGGTGAATACCCGCCCCCCATCGGCGGTGGAGGTGGCACGTATCCGCCTCCCATCGGCGGCGGAGGAGGAGGAGGCGGCTGCATTCCGCCTCCGCCTGGCGGCGGTGGTGGCGGAGGAGGCGGCTGCATCCCAGCGCCGCCCGTTGGGATAGGAGGTGGAGGCGGCGGCATGGAACCTCCGCTCGGCGGGGGTGGTGGAGTAGATGGCGGGTAGCCTCCCGCTGGCGGCGGCGGCGGCGGCAAGTCCGACATCAGACGACCTCCTTAGGCCGCTTTCGCAGCGGGCGACCCGATCTCGAAACTTCGAACGACCCATGCCTGCATCGCGAGGGCATATGCCGTCGTGAACAGAACGCCGATGCCGCAGGCGATCAATCCCAGGGACCCTATGAAGCCCGCTGCGATCAGCATAAGCCCCGCGATCATGGTGTTGGCGAGATTCGCCCGAGCCTGGCGCAGCACCGATCCGACGCTCAGTCCGCCCGCGATCCCGCCTCGATCGGTGGCGAGCACGATCGAAGGTGTGAGGAAGTTGAGCACGAGACTGCCGAGCGTGGCGATGCTGAAGGCCAGGAGGCTCAGTGCGATGGCCGCCGAGATCAGGCCGGCGCTCGCCGGTCCTTGCGACTCCCTGGAGGCCATCAAGACCGCAGGCACGTAAATCACGGCCACGACCAATCCGATGGCGAGGCTGTACACGAGGTTGACGGCGAACAGGCGGATTCCGCGACCGAGGTAGCCGAGGTGCGCGGGCGCGAGCCGCTCGTCGCCACCTCGCAGCAAATCAAGGGACGCGAGCATCCAGCCGATGGCGTTGATGGCGCCCACGACCGGGATCAGCAGCGTGAAGGCGATGATCAGGAGCTTCGTAAACCATGCCGGATCTCGCACCGGCCAAACGAACGCGTCGGTGATGCGGTCCACGAGGCCCTCGATCAGCCGGCGGCTGAGGGCTGCGCGGTCGCGACCAGCACCACGACGATCCAGGCCACGGTGATCACCGATCCGATCGCCATCGCCGCGACGCCGAACACCCAGCCGCTCACCGCCACGCTGCGACCGCCCAGCGCGCCCTGCGAGCTGTCGATCCGGCTCACCGCCGACCTGCCGAGAAAGTAGGCGAGAGTCCCGAGCACCATGCCAGGAATCCCCATGGGGAGTCCGAGCACGATGCCGGCGATCGCGGCGATCAGCGAGGCGATGGCCCGACCTTCGGTGGATCCGGACGCCTTGACGCGTGGCGGTGGATAGCTTGGCGGCGGATACCAGGGCACAGCCGCCTGGGCAAGCGTTTGGGACAGAGGAGGTTCGAGCTCCGAGTGGCCTTTTTCGATTTCCGAGGACGCCGAGATGCTCACCTCAAGAGCGCCCGCGCAATCACCACCCGTTGGATCTGGTTGGTGCCTTCGTAGATCTGCGTGATCTTGGCGTCGCGCATCATCCGCTCGACGGGGTAATCCGAGATGTAGCCGTACCCTCCGAGGAGCTGAACACAGTCCGTCGTCACGCGCATCGCCATGTCGGACGCGAAAAGCTTCGCCATCGCCGCGATCTTGGTCAGGTCGGGGGCCTTCCCATCCACCTTGGTGGCAGCGCGAAACACGAGGTGACGTGCCGCCTCGATCTGCGTTGCGATGTCAGCCAGCATGAACTGGATGCCCTGGAAGCTCGCGATCGGCTGGCCGAACTGATGACGTTCCTTGACGTAGCTGAGCGCGTAGTCGAACGCGCCTTCCGCGATGCCCAGCGCCTGCGCCCCGATGCCGGGCCGGGAGCGGTCGAGGACGGCCAGCGCGATCTTGAAGCCCGCGCCCTCTTCCCCAAGCCGGTTGGCGACGGGGACCTTGACATCCTCGAACAGCAGCTCGGCCGTCGGCGAGCCGCGAATGCCGAGCTTGTGCTCGAGCTTCGGTGCCTTCCACGGGCTGGTCTCGCGCTCGAGCACGAAAGCGGAGATGCCGCGGTGGTCGGCCCCCGGATCCGTCTGGGCGAAGACGACAAGCGTGCCGGCGACGCTGCCCCCGGTGATGAACTGCTTGGATCCGTTGAGCACGTATTCGTCGCCGTAGCGCTTCGCGACCGTCTTCATCGCGGCCGCATCCGAGCCAGAGCCGGTCTCCGAAAGCGCGTAGGCCGCGACCTTCTCACCGGCGGCGAGTGGTGGGCAGAGCCGCTTCTTCTGCTCCTCGGTGCCCGCCACGAGGATCGGATAAGAGCCGAGCGCCTGGACGGCAAGGATCAGCGAAGAGGTCGCACAGGCCTTGGCGATCTCCTCGATGCCCATGCAGATCGTGACGCTCGAGCCGGAGATCCCCCCGTACTGCTCGGGGAATGGGATGCCGAGGATCCCGTTGTCGGCGAAGAGCTTTTCGATGTCCTTGGGGTACTCGGCTTTTTCGTCGATCTCTGCGGCGCGTGGCGCGACGCGGTCCTGCACTAGCTCCCGGATCGTGTCGCGGATCGCGACCTGCTCTTCCGTGAACTCGAAATCCATGGATCTGAGCTTAGCGGAGGACTTCGCGGGCGATGACGATCCGCTGAACTTGGTTCGATCCCTCGTAAATCTGCAGCGCTTTGGCGTCCCGAAAGTGCCTCTCGAAGGGACTGCCGGACACCGTGCCTGGCTCACCCGCGAGCTGCACCGCGTCGGTTGCAAGCTGCATCGCCGTGTCCGTGCAGTGGAGCTTCGCCATCGAAGCCTGGCGCGTGAACGGGCGACCGAGGCTGCACAGCCAGGCCGCGTGATAAGCGAGGAGGCGAGCGGATTCGAGGCGGGTCGCCATGTCAGCGAGAAGAAAGTCGTCGCCCTGGGCTCTGGGCGCGGCAGCCAGCACAGCGCGTGACTCGTCCACTGCGGCCTGCGCGATCCCCAGCGCCTGGCCAGAGATCCCGATCCGGCCCGAGTCGAGCGCGCGCATGGCGACCGTGAACCCCTCGCCTTCGGCGGCCAGGCGGTTCTCCACCGGCACCTCGACGTCTTCGAATACGAGCTCGCAGGTCGGCGACCCTTTCAAGCCCATCTTCTTGAACTCCTGTCCGACGCGCAGCCCGGGAGCGTCGCCCGGCACCAGGAATGCGCTCACGCCGGCCGCCTTCTCCTCCGGCCCGGAGCGGGCGAATACCACGTACAGGCCCGCGTGGCCAGCGTTGGTGATGAATGTCTTGGTGCCGTTGAGGACGTAGCTGCCGCCGGTGCGCCGCGCGGTCGACTTGAGGGAGGCGGCATCCGAGCCGGAATCCGGCTCGGTCAGCGCGAAGGCGCCCAGCAGCTCGCCTGAGGCAAGTCTCGGCAGCCATTTCCTTTTCTGGTCTTCAGTGCCGAACAGCAGGATCGGCTCGCTGCCGACGCTGGTATGGACGTCGACGATCCCCGAGGTCGAGGCGCACGCCTGGGCGAGCTCCTCGATGCAGATCGCGAAAGCGAGGGCGTCCAGGCCCGCCCCGCCGTACTCGCGCGGGACGAGAATGCCCAGGAAACCGGCTTCCGCGGCCGCCGTGACAGCCTCTTGCGGGAACCGATGGTCGCGATCGACCTCTTCCGCGAGGGGCCTGACCGTGACCTGTGCCACCTCACGGACTGCTGCGCGAAAGGTCGCGTGCTCAGGGGCGATTTCAAGATCCAAGGTGGGCGTTAACTAGAATAGTGAACTGGTGATGGAAGCTGGTCCGCGATATCTCGAAGGCACCACTGTGGGAAGTGGGCGCGACATCATCGGTGTGCGCCGCGACCGGATCGCCGACATAATCGGCACCGGCCGCGAGATCATCTCGCGCGCAAAGTCGGAAAAGCTCCTGCCCGAGACGATCACCGGCGCCACCGCGGCGCTCCTGGTCACCATCGCCGGCTACGGCGAGCCCCTGTCGGAAGGACAGTGGCGCGAGCTGGCTGGAGTGGTCGGCGGCATCATGCGCGACAGCACGTACGCGGACCTTGCCCGGCTCCGCACCCTGATCACGCAGGAGCAGTTCCTGAACGTGGCCCGGAACCAGGGCTACAGCCGCTTCATCCGGCGCCTGGACGACGGGCGCTGGGTTTGCGAGCTCGCCCCGAAGCTTGAAGACCTCCCCGACGAATAAGCGCAGCCTGCTGAGCGGCGCGCTCCGCTCGCGGTACGTCCGTTTCGTCTTTGCCTTCTTGTTCGCGTTTTCCATCATCAGCCCGGCGGGAGTCGTCTTCGCGGTGGTGTGGACGTCGCCGCCCACCACCAACGTCGCGAGCCAGAACTTGGTGTCGGCCGAGGCCGCCCCCGTCCGCATGCTGCCACAGCCAGACGTGCAGCCCGTGAGCCTGCCGCCACCTGACTTCAACGTGTACGCGAACACGCTCTCAGGGGTGGTGCCGTGCCCACTGTGCGAGCTTCCTCCTCGCGTTTACGTTCCCAACAGCATCGCCGGGACCGTTGACGTCATCGACCCGCTGACGTTCAAGGTCATCGACCACTACGGGGTCGGAGCGATCCCGCACCACATCGCACCCGCCTGGGACATGAGCACGCTCTACGTCGACAACGAAGGCTCGAGCAAGCTCACGGTCATCGACATCCACACTGGCCGGCCGAGCGGACAGACGATCTCCATTCCTTTTCCTTACAACCTCTACTTCACGCCCGACGGCACGAAGGCGATCGACGTCGTCGAGCGGTTGCAGCGGATCGAGTTTCGCGATCCCCACAACGGATGGGCGCTTCTCAAGTCGGTCGGCATCCCGTGGCCCGGTGCGGATCACCTCGACTTCAGCGCCGACGGCAGCTACCTGATGATCTCTGCGGAATATTCAGGGATCGTCGCCAGGGTGGACGTCGTCAACATGAAGCTCGACGGCTACGTGCGCGTGGGCGGCCTGCCGATCGACGTCAAGCTTTCGCCGGACGGCCGTTACTTCTTCGTCACCAACCAGGGCAGGATGGGCGTCTCGGTCATCGACCCGGTGTCGATGAAAGAGATCCAGTTCATTCCCACGGGGCGCGGCGCGCACGGTCTCCAGGTGTCACGCGACACGAAGTCTCTTTACGTCTCGAACCGCCTGGAAGGCTCGTTCTCCGTCATCGACTTCGCGACCCGAACCGTGACCGCGAAGTGGCGCATTCCCGGCGGCGGCAGTCCCGACATGCTCCAGCTGAGCCCCGATGGAACGCAGTTGTGGGCGTCCGGCCGCTACAACCGGACCGTCTACGTGATGTCGACGGTCACGGGAGAGGTGCTGGCCAGGATCCCGGTGGGCTCACAGGACCACGGCCTCACGTACTTCCCGAACGTAGGCCTCCACAGCCTGGGCCACAACGGTGTCTATCGATAGTCGGCTGCTGACGCAGCCGGTGCGCTAGCAGCCCAATAGGCGCGCGATGTTCATCCGCTGGACCTCAGACGTTCCCTCGCCGATCTCGTTGACCTTGACGTCGCGCCAGTAGCGCGCGACCGGGTAGTCCTCCATGAATCCATAGCCGCCGTGAATCTGCACCGCCTGGTCGGCGGCGCGCTTGGAGGCCTCCGACGCGTAGAGCTTGCACATCGCGGCGAGCATTCGCGCCTCGTCCGAGATCTCCGTTCCGGCCTGCGTGTAGGTGACGGCCGCGCGGTAGACCATCGTGCGAGCCAGCTCCGTTTCGAGCGCCATGTCGGCCAGCTTGAACTGGATGGCCTGGTGCTTGGAGATGGGCACCCCGAAGGTCCTCCGCTCCTTCGCGTACGAGAGCGATGCATCGAGGCAGGCCTGGGCCAGCCCAACCGAAAGTGCGGCGATCGCGATGCGCCCGCCGGTCAACGTGTGGAGGAACTGGCGGTAGCCGCCGCCCTGCGCGCCGAGCAGGTTCTCCTTCGGCACGGCGCAGTCCTCGAAGCTCAGCGGATGCGTGTCCGACGAATGCCATCCCAGCTTGCGGTAGGACGGGAGTACGTGGTAGCCGGGCGTGCCGGTCGGGATCATGATCGCGCTGATCTCCGGACGTTCGCCGTTCGCCTTCCCGGTCACCGCCGTCACCGTGACGCCGGCCGAGATGTCGGTTCCGCAGTTCGTGATGAACTGCTTTGCGCCGTTGACCACCCACTGGCCATCGCGAATTTCCGCGCGCGTCTTGGTGGCGCCCGCGTCGGATCCCGCCTCGGGCTCCGTCAGTCCGAATGCCCAGAGCTTGCGTCCCGCAAGCAGGTCCGGCAGCCAGCGCTCCTTCTGCTCTTTCGTGCCGAACCCATAGATGGGTGAGGCTCCGAGACACACCGCGGCTTCGAGAGTGATGCCCACTCCGGTGTCGGCTCGCGAGATCTCTTCGATGGCCAGGCACAGGGAGAGAAAATCGGCGCCGGCGCCTCCGTACTCCTCGGAGAAGGGAAGGCCGAACAGGCCAAGCTCGCCCATCTGCCTCACGACGTCATAGCCGAACTTGTGCTCGCGGTCGAGCTCCTCGGCCACCGGAGCGACCACCTCGCGGGCGAAGTCCCGGCAGGTGTCGCGAATCGCCTTTTGCTCGTCTGTCAGGTCGAAGTCCACGACACCAATCCTTGCACGGCCTAGATCCGTTTCCACATCTCGAACTCGCGGCGAGGCTCTTCGATCACCTCGCCGGTGCGGCTGAAGCCGTTCCGCTCGTAGAGCGCCTCGGCGTTTCCGTTGCCTTCGGTCACCCACAAAACAAGCTGGTTGTTACCCTCGACCTTCGCCCATGCCGTGACCGCGATCACAAGCTCGTCCCCAACCCCATGGCCACGCGCACTCGGATCAACCCATAGGGAAGTCAGCGCCGCCACCCCGCTGGGGCCTGATTCGCCACCCCCGGCCAACCCAACAATTTGCCCGTCAACCACCGCCACGAACCGCGTCCACGACATCACCGCCTGCCGCCATTCCTCTTCGCCGCGCTCGCTCTCGTGCTCCCAGGTGGACCCGAATGCGTAGGGAGCGTTTTTCAGGGCTGCGAGCCGCACCTCACGGAACGCCCGCCACTCATCAGGTACCAGACGGCGGACAAGAACGTCAGTTGCCGAGGACGAAGACCTTCAGCGCCCAGCTCACGGCGACCGCGCTCACGGCGACCACCCACAGCAGCCGCCACTGCGTGCGCGTGAGGCGCGGAACCCACGTGCGGCCACTGACCGCTCCAAAGGCCAGGCCGGCGACGCCGACAAGCGTGCCGGCGAAGAACATGGGCCCCAGCGGGAACAGCCGGACCGCGTTCGGCAGATCGCCCTGCCACATGTAGGCGAACGACCGCGTGCCGCCGCAGAAGGGGCAGGGATGGCCGGTCAGGTAGAAGAACGGGCACGGCGGGGCGGTCAGGTGCGCAGCCTGGAGCAGGAAGAAAAGGCGGGTGTACGCGAGCCAGAGCAGGAGTCCCCCCAGCATGCCGAGGTCGCGAAGCCTCTCCGAAGGCAAGGCGCGGTTGAGGCTGATCGGCACCACGCTCATCTCAGGAGACCGACGATCTCATCGGTGGTTTCCGCGACTGCGACGCCCGCCTTGCGGAAGGCCTCTTCCTTGCTCTTCGCAGTCCCACGGTTACCCGAGATGATCGCTCCGGCGTGTCCCATGCGCTTGCCCTCCGGTGCGGTCCGACCGGAGATGAAGGCCACGGTCTTGAGCCGGCTGCCGCGCGCGAGCAGCTCGGCGGCGTGCTCCTCATCGCTGCCACCGATCTCGCCGATCACCACGAGGTGAGTGGTCGCCGGATCTTTCTCGAACAGCTCGATGACGTCGCGGAAGGTCATGCCGAGCACAGGATCGCCGCCGATGCCCACGATCGTCGACTGGCCCATCCCCGAGGCCGAGAGCGCCGACGCCACCTCATAGGTGAGCGTCCCGCTGCGCGAGACGAGCCCGACGTGGCCGGGTGACGTGATGTTTTGCGGGATGATGCCGATCTTCGCGACGCCGGGGGTGATGAGTCCGGGACAGTTGGCCCCGATGAGTCGCGCCGCCGGGTAGCCCCGCAGGAAGTCCTTCACCTTGATCATGTCCTGGATCGGAATCCCCTCGGTGATGCAGACGACGAGGGTGATGCCGGAGGCGGCGGCCTCCATGATCGCGTCGGCGGCGAAAGGAGGCGGGACGAAGATGCCCGAAGCGTTCGCGCCGGTCGCCTCTACGGCATCGGCCACGGTGTCGAAGACGGGCAATCCGAGGTGTGTCGTGCCGCCCTTGCCGGGGCTCGTCCCGCCGACGACCTTGGTGCCCATCGCCATCATCTGCTCGGCGTGGAACGTGCCTTC
>DAITQH010000076.1:0-11187 GCA_036833175.1 Candidatus Dormiibacterota bacterium | reverse complement strand
GCAACGGGTTCTTCTGGATCAGCGACCTCGGCAGCACCAACGGCACGCTTGTCAATGGCGAGCCGGTGATCGAAAAGCAGCTGGGCGACGGCGACATGGTCGCGATCGGCCAGAACACGATGCGCTTTACTCTCGAAACCTAGCCCTCAGCGCGCGGCCAGCTCTGTGCACTCCACGGCGGCCTCTTCCAGCCTGGTGGTGAACTCTTCGACGTCCGGCACGATGCCAGGGTCGGCGGTGAGACCGAAGTAGGCGTCGCCGTTGTACGAGACGATCGCCACGCCCAGGCCCATGGAGGGATAGAGCGGTGCGAACGGCCACACTTCGAGGAGCTGCGCTCCGCCTGAATACAGCGGGAATTGCGGACCGGGGATGTTCGTCACGTTGATGTTCGCCCCCGCCTGCGGGTTGGACATCAGCCGGCCGGCGAGGACGAGCAGCGAGGCCGGAGCCCAGTCGGCAAGGCCGGCCAGCTTGTCCGCTGCGACAGCCTGCCGGGTTCGCTTCAAGTCGCCCGTCGTGACCTTGATCTTGCTCAAGCGCTCCGCCATCGTCAGGTCGCCGGTCGGCAGCTCGAGCACCATGCCGCTGATCTGGTTTCCGAGTCGGCCGTGACCGTCGTCAGTGCGAACGCTGACCGGGCAGAAGACGCGCACCGTCTGCGGCACGCTCTCCCCGCGCCCTTTGAACCAGCGGTGCAGGCCCTCGGAGACAACCGCAAGCACCGCGTCGTTGACAGTGCAGCCGAAACGGTCTTTCAAGGCCTTGAACGCGGCCAGCGGAACCTTCAGCCCGCGTCCCGTGCGCTGGGTGCCGATCTTCCTGTTGAAGAACAGGTCCGGCCGCGGCTTGAACATCGTGCCGCCCAGCTTCAGCATCCCGGTCCAGGGCAGGCGCCGCGTGCGCCAGAGCGCGGGAAGGCGCGTGCGCTCTGCTTTCTCTGCGGGATGGAAGTTCCAGAGCAGCGGCCGGATCAGCTGCCAGCTGGATGGCTCGGGCCTCGGCCTCCACCCGTCCGCCGGCGGCTCGGGCGTGTAGCCCTCTGGATCGGGGTCCAGCAGCAGCGACAGGATGTCCACCGACGACACGCCGTCGACCATCGCGTGGTGCGCGCGGTTCACCAGCACCACGCGGCCACCTCGCAGCCCCGTCACGATGGTCATCTCCCATAGCGGCCGCCGCATGTCGAGTGGCCGCGCCAGGATGCGCATCACCAGCCGCCGGAGCGACGCGCCGTCTCCCGGCGGAGGGAGCACCTCGCGACGGATGTGCGCGCCGAGGTCGAAATGCGGGTCGTCGACCCAGACCGGATGCGCGATGTTCCACGGGACACGGCGGATCCGCTGCCGGTAGCGCGGCACGAGGTGGATCCTCTCCCTGATCGTCTCTTCGACACCGAGCGCACCACGCCCGCCGGCGACTCGCGAGCCGCCCTCGAACACGTACACGGTGCCGAGATCAAGCGGTGTCTCCGAGCGCTCGGCATAGAGGAACCACGCGTCGCGCGCGGACAGCGGCTCGTAGTACGGCGCGGTACCTGCCGGCGAACGCACGGCGCCATCGTAATGAAGAAATCTTTCCGTGCCGTAGGCTTCTCGGCCGATGGCATTGGTTGTGGAGCTCTGGCGGTATCCCGTGAAGTCGATGGCCGGCGAGCGTCTGCATTCGTGCGCTGTAGCCGAAACCGGCCTCGACGGCGATCGGCGCTGGGCCCTTGTCGACGGGAGTCCCAACCGGGCCGGGAAGTTCATGACCATCCGCCAGGATGAGCGGATGCTGACGTACTGCGCGCGTATTGCGGGTGACGTGGTCGAGATCGTGACCCCTGGCGGCGAGGTCGTCGAGATGGACGGCAGCCTGGTGTCCCAGCTCGCGGCCGAGACATCGCGCCCGCTCACACTGCGCGAGCTGGAGGGCGCCAACTTCGACGACTCGCCGGTGCTGCTCATCAACGTGGCAACGATCGACTCGTTCGGGGCTGAGGTGGGCCTGGAGCTCGACCGCCGGCGCTTCCGGGCCAATCTCTATATCGACGGCTTCGCGCCGGAGGAGGAGGTGGGGTGGATCGGGCGACGCGTCGTGGTGGGCGAGGTCGAGCTAGAGGTTGTGAGCCGGTGCGAGCGATGCGTGATCATCACCATGGACCCCGACACGACCGCCGCCACGCCCGAGCTGCTCCGTGCGCTCACTGAGACCCACGAGAAATGCCTGGGCGTGTACTGCCAGGTCACGCGGCCGGGTCGAGTTTCGGTGGGTGACCCTGTTCACGTCGTCTAGGTAACCTTGTCCCGGCGGAGCTGCTGTTTACGACCAGGAGGCGAACATGGCGATCAAGGCTTTCAGCAACGAGTGGGCGGACCAGTTAAAAGACGAGGTCAACAAGTCCAGCGTCTACAAGACAGCGGCCAAAGGGTGGAAGTGGACGGTCGGGCTCGTCGTCGAGGCTGAGCCGGACAAGAATTTCCCGGAGGCGCGCGGCCTCGTGATGGACCTGTTCGACGGCGAGGCGCGTGACATCAAGGTCGGCGCGGCCGCGGACGCGCAAAAGTGCGACTTTGTGATCACCGCCCCCTACTCGCGCTGGAAGCAGGTCGCAAAGCTCGAGCTCGACGCGACCAAGGGCATGCTCCAGGGGAAGCTCAAGCTGAAGGGAGACCTGCCAACGATCGTGAGGTACACGAAGGCGTCTCAGGAGCTGACCGTCTGCACGACCCGCTTTCAGACCGAATGGCCAGACGAGCAGTAGGAGACGCGGCGGGGCCTGGGTTGGTCGAGTACCGGAGCGAGGAGCCCAGCGCGTTCGCACAGATGCTGGGCGGTCTCATCGGCGCCAACGTAAAGGCGAGCCCGAAGAAGCGGCAGGACTTCGATCAGCTGGCCGCGCGGGTGGGCATCTGGGTCACCGACATCGATGAGGGCGTGACCCTGGTCTTCGATGCGGGAAAGCTTTCCGTTTACAACGGTCTCGAGCCGCGGCGCACGCTCACGATTCGCGCCGAAGCTGAGACGGTCATGAGCTTGAGCAACCTGAAGATCGGAGTCTTCGGTTTGCCCGTGTACTACGACGAGGTGGGGCGAGGAGTCGCGTCCAAGCTGCTACAGGGAAAGCTGAAGATCGATGGGATGCTGTTCAACATTCCGACGCTAAACCGCGTGACCAGGATCTTCTCCGTTCATTGATTGCGACATTGAGTCCCCCCACCCGGCGGTGCCCTTCGGGCAGCGCCGACCTGCGCGCAAAGCGGCGATGAGGATGGGACTTACTGATTGCCCCGGCGAGCGGGGAGGTGCCTCGTGAACTTGGCTGTTATCGGGGCTGGGAGCATGGGGGCGCAGATTGCGCAGCAGGCCGCGCTCCGCGGTGTCGACGTGTTCCTTCACGACAAAAGCGGCGCGCAGCTCGAGAAGGCACGCAGCTCGAACCGGGGCCACATCATGCGGCGCGTCGAAAAGGGCAAGCTTGCCGCGGACGAGGCTGAGAGGGCGCTGTCCGGCGTGCATGAATCCACCGACCTGACGGAGGCCGTGTCGCGCGCCGATTTCGTCATCGAAGCCGTCTTCGAGGACCTCGAGCTGAAGCGGTCGATATTCGCCGAGCTCGACCGCGTCGCGCCGCCGGACGCAGTCCTCGCCAGCAACTCGTCGACGATGGGGATCAGCAAGATCGCCGATGTGACCGCCCGGCCCGAGCGCTGCGTGAACATGCACTTCTTCTACCCGGTGCTGGTCATGGATCTGGTCGAGGTGGTGCGCGGGCCGCAGACATCCGATGAGACGGTGGAGCGCGCGATGTCAGCTGCGCGCGAGATCGGACGCACTCCGGTGCTCATCAATAAAGAGATCGACGGCTTCATCGTCAACCGCATCCTCCACGCCGCGACACAGGAGGCCTACCGTCTCCTGGACGCCGGTGTCGCCGGGTTCGAAGACATCGACATCGCGGTCGAGAAAGGCCTCAACTGGCCGATGGGTCCTTTTCGCCTAGGCGACTTCAGCGGCCTGGACGTCACATACAACGCGAGGCTCCACATGTATCGGTCCACGGGAGATGAGCGCTTCCGGCCGTCCCCTCAGCTGGAGGCCAAGGTCAAGGCCGGCAAGCTCGGCCGCAAGACGGGTGAGGGCTGGTACTTGTATTGAGCACGGTGACCCGCATCCATCACATAGGGGTCGCCGTGGCGGACCTCGACGAATCGATCCGCCTTTACCGCACCTCGCTCGGAGCTGAGCTGGTCCATCGCGCCGCAAGCGAGACGGAAGGTCTCGAGGCGGCGCTGTTGCGAGTCGGCGACGGCGAGATCGAGCTGATGTCCGCTCTGCGCGACGACTCGCCGGTCGGCAAGTTCATCGCCAAGCGCGGCCCGGGCCTGCACCACGTGGCTTACGGTGTCACCGACATCGATGCGGCGCTCGCCGGCGCCCGCGATGCCGGGCTCGAGCTCATCGATTCCGAGCCACGAATCGGACTCCATGGCAGGCGCATCGCGTTCGTCCACCCCAAGAGCATGGGCGGCGTGCTGACGGAGTTTGTCGAAGCGTGACGGACATGCTCAATGACAGCGGCCTCCCGATCAAGCCCGTGTACTCGGTCGAGGACCAGCGTGCGGAGGAGCCGGGGCCCGGCTCCTTCCCTTTCACCCGCGGCATCCACAAGGACATGTATCGAGGCCGCCTGTGGACGATGCGCCAGTACGCGGGGTTTGGCTCGGCGGCGGAGTCCAACGAGCGCTACCGGTACCTGCTGAGGCAGGGCCAGACGGGCCTGTCGGTGGCCTTCGACCTGCCAACGCAGATCGGCTACGACTCGGACGACCCTATGTCCAACGGCGAGGTCGGCAAGGTGGGGGTCGCGATCGACTCGCTCGAGGACATGGAGATCCTGCTCAAGGACATTCCGCTCGACAAGGTGTCGACGTCGATGACCATCAACGCGACCGCCGCCATGCTCCTGCTGCTCTATCAGCTGGTGGCGGAGAAGCAAGGCTGCCCACCGGAAAAGATCACCGGCACCGTGCAGAACGACATCCTCAAGGAGTACGCGGCGCGGGGAACCTACATCTTTCCTCCGCAGCCGTCGATGCGCCTGGTCACCGACCTCTTCGCCTACTGCGGGCGCTCGCTACCGAGCTGGAACATGATCTCGATCTCCGGCTACCACATACGTGAAGCCGGCTCGACCGCCGCCGAGGAGATCGCGTTCACGCTCAGCCACGCGATCGCGTACGTCGAAGCGGCGAAAGCGGCCGGCCTTTCCGTGGACGACTTCGGACCGCATCTTTCCTTCTTCTTCGCGTCGCACATGGACTTCTTCGAAGAGGTCGCGAAGTTTCGCGCGGCACGGCGAATGTGGGCGCGCATCATGCGCGAGAGATTCCACGCCACCGACAACCGGTCATTGGCCCTTCGCTTCCACACGCAGACTGGCGGCGTCACGCTGACCGCTCAGCAGCCGTTGAACAACGTCGTGCGGACCACGCTCGAGGCGATGAGCGCGGTGCTGGGTGGAACGCAGTCGCTGCACACCAACGGTTACGACGAGGCGCTGGGTTTGCCCTCGCAAAGCGCCGCCGAGCTCGCGCTGCGCACGCAGCAGGTGATCGGTTACGAGACGGCCGTTCCGCTGGTCGCGGATCCCCTAGGGGGGTCGTACTACGTCGAGAGCCTCACGGACCGGGTGGAGGAGGAGGCGCGGTCGATCATGGCCGAGGTGGACGAGCTGGGCGGCGCGGTGGCCTGCATCGAGAGCGGCTGGACGCAGCGTCGCATCGCCGACAGCGCGTACCACCTGCAGCGGCGTGTGGAGTCAGGTGAGCGCGTCGTCGTAGGAGTCAACCGCTACACGGAGACGGGCGCCGAACCGGTGGAGATCATGAAGGTGAGCCCCCGACATCAGGAGGCACAGACGGAGGCGCTGAAGCGACTGCGCGCGCGGCGGCCGAAGGGGCTTGTCGAGCGGCACCTGGCGGGCCTCGAGGGCGCGGCCCGCGGGACAGAGAACCTCATGACGCCACTCAAGGCTGCGCTCGCCGACTACGTGACGATCGGGGAATGCTGCTCGGTCCTGCGGGGCGTGTTCGGCGAGTACCGGCCAGGTGAGGCGGCTTGATGGCCCGTGATCCTGCAGTCGTACCGATGCTCGCGTACGAGAACGGCCCGGCGGCGATGGACTGGCTGGCGCGCGCTTTTGGATTTCGCGAGCGGATGCGGATGCTGACCAAGGACGGCCGGCTCTCCCAGGGAGAGATGGAAGCGGGGGATGGCGTGATCATGCTCGCGACCCCAACACCGGCATATCAGTCACCGAAGCATCACCGCGAGGGTTGTGAAGCCGCGGCCGCGTGGTCGACAGTGCCGTACATCATCGACGGCGTGCTGGTCTACGTCGGCGACGTGGACGCCCACTTCGAGCGTGCGCAGGCGGCGGGCGCGACGATCCTCTCCGGGGTCGAGACCGGCGAACACGGCAAGCGCTACCGCGCCGAGGATCTCGAGGGCCATCGCTGGATGTTTATGCAGAGCCGCTGATGGCATCTCCTCCCAAGCGACGCAAGGTCGATCCGCTCAACGAGCTGCGCCAGCGCAAGTACGAGGCGGGCCACGGAGACGCCGAGGCCTTCAACCGGCAGCACGCAAAGGGCAAGCTGACCGCCCGCGAGCGGATCAATCGCCTCGTCGACCGCAACTCGTTCGAGGAGATCGACATCTTCGCGAAGCATCGCGCGTCAGGTTTCGGGCTCGAGAGCAGGCGGGTGCCGGGCGACGGCGTGGTGACGGGCATGGCGAAGATCGACGGAAGAGACGTCGTGCTGTTCAGCCACGACTCGTCGGTGTTCGGAGGGTCGCTTGGCGAGGTGTTCGCGGAGAAGGTGATCAAGGTGATGGACCTCGCTCTGCGCAACCGGATCCCGATCATCGGCATCAACGACTCGGGTGGCGCGCGGATCCAGGAGGGGGTTGTCTCGCTGGCGGGCTACGCCGAGATCTTCTGGCGCAACGTCGAAGCCAGCGGCCTCATCCCGCAGCTGAGCCTGATCCTGGGGCCCTCCACGGGTGGCGCGGTGTACTCGCCGGCGATCACCGACTTCACATTCATGGTCCACGAGGTCGGCTACATGTTCATTACGGGGCCGGAGGTGGTTCGCGTCACGACGGGCGAGGAGGTGACGTTCGACTCGCTTGGCGGCGCCGAGGTGCACAACGTCAAGTCGGGCGTCGCGCATTTCCTGGCCGAGTCGGAGGATGAGTGCTTCGCCCAGGTGCGGCGCCTGTTCAAGTACATCCCGCAGAGCTTCGAGCAGCAGCCTCCTCTCGCTGCCACGACCGACGACCCGGAGCGCGCGGCGCCGGGCCTGGCCACGGTCATCCCCGACAACCCCAAGGAGCCCTACGACATCAAAGAGGTTATTGCGATGGTCGTGGACAACGGCGATTTCTTCGAGGTGCAGCCGTACTTCGCGATGAACATCGTGGTTGGGTTCGCGCACCTGGACGGGCATCCCGTCGGAGTGGTGGCCAATCAGCCGAAGGTGATGGCGGGGGCGCTCGACATCAACGCGTCCGTGAAGGCGGCGCGCTTCGTTCGTTTCTGCGACGCGTTCAACATCCCGCTCGTGACGTTCGTCGACGTGCCGGGTTTCCTGCCGGGCACGGCGCAGGAATACGGCGGGATCATCCGCCACGGCTCGAAGCTGCTCTACGCGTACAGCGAGGCGACGGTGCCCAAGCTCACGGTGATCACGCGCAAGGCGTACGGGGGCGCTTACTGCGTGATGTGCTCCAAGCACATTCGGGCTGACTTCAACGTGGCGTGGCCGACGGCGGAGATCGCGGTGATGGGTCCGGAGGGGGCGGTGAACATCATCTTTCACCGGGAGCTGGAGGGGGCGGCGGATCCGGTGGGGCGGCGCAAGGAGCTGGTCAGCGATTACACGGAGCGGTTTGCCAACCCTTACATCGCGGCGGAGCGGGGGTACATCGATGACGTGATCGAGCCGGGGCGGACGCGGCCGGAGCTCATCAAAGCGTTGAAGATGGCGTTGCGGAAGGAGCGGGTGCGCAGTCCGCGGTGGCACGGGAACATTCCGCTGTAGGGGTGGCGGGCTGGGGCTCGGGTGGCGGATAGGGCGTGGGGAAGGGACTGGGAAGGGGGTGTCAGGGTCGGCTCGGAGGCAGGATGCAGGTCCGAGAAACCGCTGGCTTTTTGACCATTTTTACGATCAAATCTATTGACTATCGAACATGTGTTTGGTAGTCTGTTTTTATGCTCGCGACGCAAGACGTGCAGCCTTCTACCGCCGGCGCCGATTCCGCTGAAGAGGTCAAGCAGCTGCTCCACCAGGTGGATCTCTTGCTCCTCCGCGCTTCCCAGGCGGCGGCTCGCTTTGCAGCTACCAACGAGTACGACCGGCAGGGCTATGCGAGCCCCATCGACTGGATTCGCTTCAACTGCCACCAGACCAGCACTGTTGCCGCTGACCTGATCGCGGTCGGCGGGAAGCTGGAGCGGGTGCCGGAAAGCACCCAGGCGGTTTCCAATCGCGAGATTGGCTTCGCTCATCTGAAAGCGATGGTCCGGACGGCCAACGCCGTGGGGCCTAAGTTCGATGAGGCTTTGCTGCTCGCCAAGGCGCGGGAGAGCTCGCCGGGCAAGTTCTATTACCTCTGCAATCACTACCGGCACTCAGCCGAGCGCAAGGGTTATGAAGGCGAGCAGGCAGACCTGGTGGAGAACCGCAAGCTCTGGATCAGCACCGGCGAAGACGGTGCGGTCTGGATCAATGGCGTCTTCGACCCCGTGGGCGGGGCTTCGATTCGGACTGCCCTGGAGCCGCTGGCGCGCCGCTCAGGTAAGCACGACGACCGGTGTCGGGAGAAGCGGATGGCAGATGCCTTGCTCGATCTCTCCCTGCACGCACTTGATTCCGAGCTGATTCCTCAGCAGGGATCGCAGCGCACTCATCTCCAGGTCACCGCCTCACTCGAGACGCTGCTTGGACTGCCGGGCGCGCCAGGGGCGGACATGGAGTTCTCACCTATGCCCGTCTGCTCCAAGACCGTAGAGCGGCTGGCCTGCGACGCTTCGGTCACCCGCATCATTCTCGACTCGAAGTCGAATGTCATCGATGTGGGGCGGGCCAAGCGGACGATTTCAGGGCCGGGACGTAAAGCGCTCAATGTCCGCGATCGGGGTTGCACGTGGCCCGGTTGCGAGAGGCCGGCGAGCTGGACCTCGGGACATCACATCCGGCACTGGATACACGGCGGTACGAATGAACTGCCCAACCTGACCTTGCTCTGCTACCGGCATCACTGGAATGTGCATGAGGGCAACTGGCAGATCGTTCGAGGCGACGACGGTCGCATCGTGACCATTCCGCCGACGGTTAGCTTCGGTCCTTCCTCGCGCGGGCCGGACTAGCTCCAGCGGGTTTGATCCCGTACAGGTCTCCGAACTTCTTCTGCACGTACGCGATCCATGGCGCGGCGGTCAGCGGCTTGCCTGTCGCCCGCTCAAGCAGTTCGTTGGGCGTGAACTTCCGGCCGTGCTGGTGGACATTCTTCCGCAGCCAGCCAAGCAGCGCGGCGAATTGGCCTGCTTCGATCTGGGCGTCGAGGTCGGGGAGGTCGGTCCGGATCTTCTCCATCAGCTGGGCGCCGATCAGGTTGCCCAGCGTGTAGCCCGGAAAGACGCCGAAGCCAACGTAGGACCAGTGGATGTCCTGGAGCACTCCCTCGCGGTCGTTGGGCACGTCGATTCCGAGGTAGGTCTTGACCAGCTCGTTCCACGCCTCCGGCAGGTCGGCGACCTTGAGCCGTCCCTCGAGCAAGTCGTTCTCGAGCTCGAACCGGAGGAGGACGTGCAGGTTATAGGTGACCTCGTCTGCCTCCACGCGGATCAGCGACGGGTACGACTTGTTGACCGCCTTGAAGAATGCTTCGTCGTCGATACCGCGTAGCTGGTCGGGGAATGTGCTTCTCAGGCTTGGGAAAAAGTGCTTCCAGAACGGGCGGCTTCGGCCGACGAGGTTCTCCCACAGGCGCGATTGCGACTCGTGCACTCCTGGCGAGGCGCCGCCCCACAGAGGCGTGCGGTCGATGTCGTCGCCGATGCCCTGGTTGTACATCGCGTGTCCGGACTCGTGGATGGAGCCGAACAGGCATTCGTTGAAAAAGTCGCGCGAGACGCGCGTGGTGATGCGGACGTCGCCCGGGCCGAAGGACGTGGAGAAGGGATGGGCCGAGATGTCCTGCCGCCCCCGCTCCAGGTCGTAGCCCAGCCGGGTCACCACGTCCAGGGCGTACTTGAGTTGTACCTCCGGGTCGTAGCCGGCATAGAGGACGCGGTCGTCTACCGCGTCGGCGTGCCTGGCGATACCGGCGACCAGGGGCACGATCGCCTTCTTGAGCTCGGCGAATATGGTCTCCAGCTCGTTGGTCGTCATGCCCGGCTCGTAGCGCTCGAGGAGCGCGTCGTAGGGGCGCTCGGCGTACCCGAACGCGTCGGCGATACGGCGGTTCAGCTCGACATTCGTGGCCAGTGCCGGTGCGAACAGCTTGAAGTCGCCTTCGCGTCGCGCCTTATCCCATACGGGCCGGGCCATGGAGCCGGCGCGCGCCACCTCTGACACCAGGTCGGGCGGAAGCTTCCGGTCCTGGTCGTAGTCTCGGCGGGTCACCCGGACCAGGCTCGCCTCGAACGAGTCGAAGGGGCTACCCGAGGTCTCGTCCTCCAGCTCGCCCAGGAGCGCGCCCACGTCGTCCCCGGTGAAGCGGACATGGGAGAGGCGGAGCAGCGTGGCGAGCTGGTCCGACCGAGCCTCCACGCCGCCGGTCGGCATGTACGTCTCCTGGTCCCATTCGAGCAGGGCGGCAGCCCGGCTCAGGTCCGTGACCTCAGCCAGAATCGCCTTCAACCGCTCCAGTGCGTCGCTCATACTTCCCCGGCCCCCCGGGTATTCTCCCGAATGGCGGCAGCGCCCCGCTAGCTCAGTGGATAGAGCATCTGCCTTCTAAGCAGAGGGTCGGGGGTTCGAATCCCTCGCGGGGCACCATCCACGCCCGGTATAAGTAGGAAATGAGCGAACAAAAGAAAAGCCAAGGGACCCCCGCGCGCAAGGCCCCTGTGATACCTCCCGACATGAAGGCTTTCAACGAGAAGCTGATCGCCGACTTCCGCGCCAACCACGG
>DAITQH010000075.1:0-11461 GCA_036833175.1 Candidatus Dormiibacterota bacterium | reverse complement strand
CAAATCGGAGTGAGAACGTCATCGGGCATTCGATCCCGGTAACGCAGACCTCGCCATCTCCCTGCGCCGCGTGGCAGTCACCCGCCGAGAAGAGCGCCCCGGGAACGAAAACCGGCAGGTAGAGCTTGGTGCCCGCCGTCAGGTGGCGGGTGTCGACGTTGCCCGCGCCCTTTGTGGGCGGCAGCACCGCCTGCGGTCCCGGCTCGTCGGTCGCGACGCCCATCGTGCCGCAGAAGGGAGCGATCGGGATCTGGATGTCGTGGCGCAGCTCGGCCGACTTCCGGTCTCCGAGGTCGAAGTAACGGACGTAGGGATCCGGAAAATCGGAGGCGAGGAGGCCAAGCCCGGGGAGGAGTGCCGCCCAGCCCCACGACCCGGGCTTGAGCTCGAGGATCTCGACCTCCAGCGCGTCGCCGGGCTCGGCACCCTTCACGTAGACGGGACCGCCCAACGGATACAGACGGTCGAAGTCGAGGGCCCCGAGCTTGGACGCCGGGTCGCCCTTCTTCAACTGGCCGGCGGTCACCTCTTCGGCGTCGATGTGGACGATGTCGCCCGGTTCGATCTCGACCACCGGCGGGTTTGCGTTATCCCACTTGAAGTGGTGCTGGGCGCGTGTGATCGTGTGCTCTTTCGCGGCTGTCCGTGCCATCAGTTCTTGACCTCCTGCCTGTCGCTTGCCTTGATCGGGACCGCGCTGGCCCGCAATACCTTCTTGTCGAACTTTCCAACCGAGGTCTTGGGCACCTCGTCGATGAAGCGCACCTCGTCGGGCAGCCACCATTTCGCGACCTTGTCCTTGAGGAAATCGATGACTTCCTCCTGGGTGACCTTGCCCTTGAACTCGGGCTTCGGGACCGCATACGCAATTGGCCTCTCGTCCCACTTCGGGTGGGCGAGGCCGATCACCGCCGCTTCCATGATCTTGGGGTGCGACATGATCGCGTTCTCGAGCTCCACAGACGAGATCCACTCGCCTCCTGACTTGATCACGTCCTTGGTGCGGTCGACGATCTCGAGGTAGCCCTCGGGCGTGATCTTGGCGACGTCGCCGGTCCGGAACCATCCGTCCTCGGTGAGCTTGCCGGGGTCGTAGCCGTTGTGATAGCCACGTGCGATCCACGGACCGCGCACCTGGATCTCGCCGAACGCCACGCCGTCCCAGGGAAGCTCCTCCCCGGTGGCGGGGTCGCTGATGCGTATCTCTACGCCCGGCGAAACGGGTCCCTGCGTCAGCCTCGCGCGCAGTTCATCCTCAGGCTTGGTGCCGGACCTTGGCCGCGCGACGCTACCCAGCGGGGAGGTCTCCGTCATTCCCCATGCATGCAGCATGCGCAGACCGAGAGCGTCCATCGACTCCATCAGGGAGCGTGGTATGGCCGAGCCGCCGCAGATCACGGTGTGGACCTTCGGCAGCCGCTTGCCTGTCTGGTTCAAGTACGCGACGGTGTTGATCCAGATGGTCGGGACGCCCGCGAGGATGGTTGCCTCTTCCTGCTCGGCGAGCTCCACGATCGATTTCGCGTCGCCCATGAACCGGTCGGGCAGCAGCACCTTGGAGCCGGCCATGCCGCAGGCGTAGGGCAGGCCCCAGCTGTTGGCGTGGAACATCGGCACGATCGGGAGGACGGTGTCAGTCTCGGTGATGCCCAGGCTGTCGGCTTGTAGCACGCCCATCGTGTGGAGGTACTGGGAGCGGTGCGAGTACACGACCCCTTTCGGGTTGCCAGTGGTGCCAGACGTGTAGCACATGGCCGCGGCCATTCGCTCTGAGAGCTTCGGCCAGGGGTAGCTCTCGCTTTCGGCCGCGAGGAGCGATTCGTAGTCGAGCAAGGTACCGAAGCCGTCCTCGTGGTGGGACGCGTCGGGTGTATCGGTCATCAAAACGATCTGCTGGACGCTTGGAATCTTTCCGAGCAGTGGCTTCAGGAGAGGAATCAAGGACTGATCGACAAATAAAACCTTGTCTTCCGCGTCATTGACTATGAATTCCAGGTGCTGAGGAAACAGACGAAGGTTCAGCGTGTGCAAGACCGCGCCCATGCAGGGCACGGCGTAATACAGCTCGAGGTGCCGGTGATTGTTGTAGGCGAGGGTCGCCACCCGATCGCCGGGCTTGATGCCGAGCCCCTTCAGGGCGCCGGCCAGCCGGTTGATGCGCGGCACCATCTCGGCGTTGGTCATGCGGTGCACGCCCTGCTCCCGCTTCGTCACCACCTCTTTCTTCTGGTGCAGGCGCTCCACTCGCCAGAGCACATGCTGAAGAGAGAGTTCGTAGTCCTGCATCAATCCTTCCACGGACACCTCCACCAATCCACCCTCGAACAGGGGGTCCAGAAAGGTCGATGGTAAGGCCCCCTGACGTACCATGCACACCCATGGTTGCTCCGGGTCGGGCCGACCTCCATATGCATACGACCGCAAGCGATGGGTGGCCGACGCCCCAAGAACTCGTCGATCACGCGACTCGCCGCGCCTCTCTCAATGTGATCGCGGTCACAGACCACGACACGATCGAGGGCGCCTTGCGAGCGCGGGAGCACGCCGCCAAGCGCGCGCGATTGCACGTGATCGTCGGCGAAGAGGTGTCGAGTCGTGACGGGCATATCGTCGCCCTGTTCCTCGAGCGTCGCGTGCGTCCGGGCATGTCGGCGGCCGCGACCGTGCACGCGATTCACGACCAGGGCGGCCTCGCGATCGCGGTGCATCCTTTCTGGCGAACCGAGCGCGTCGTTCGCAACGGTAAGGTCCACGGTGTCGGATGGCTCGCCGCCGAGCTCGACTTCGACGGGATCGAGGTGGAGAACGCAACTCCAGGCTTCTATGTCTTTAACCAGCTGGCGCACCGCCTCAACATGGGGCTCGGCGCCGCGTCGCTCGGCTCCTCCGATGCGCACATCCTCGATGCAGTCGGCCGCGCTTACACGGAGTTCCCGGGCAAGACGCCCGAGGCTCTGCGCGCCGCCATCGAGTCGGGGAGAACCGCGGCCCGCCGGCAGCGCTATCGCGCCGTGGGATTGATGCGATACGCGGCGTGGGGTTTGAACCATCAGCGCTACGCGGTAGGCTGATCGCCGCGCCCGCGTAGCTCAATCCCACTGGTGAAAACTGCGTTTTCACCAGGGGGACTCCAGACGACGATTGGCAGGCGCTTGGAATTGCACGAGTGGGTGACGGCCGGGATGAACCCGGCCTACGTGCCACGCTCGACTTCCATAATCTAAGTGGGCTGCGCCCGTGTAGCTCAACCGGTAGCCCGCGTAGCTCAATGGATAGAGCGCCTGACTTCGGATCAGGAGGTTGCGAGTTCGACTCTTGCCGCGGGTACCTTGCACACAGCCTTCGCCGTCCGTCTAGAGCATCCTCTCGAGCATGTGATCGAGCCGATCGGCCTGGCCGTGGATGTCGGCGGCGAGCACGCGCACGTCTTCGTCGTATGCACGGTCTGCCTCTTTTACCTGGTCGCTCATTTGCCGGATCCCGACCAATGCCGTCTTGAACTCGCGGTTCAGCGTGGAGCGGGTCGTCTCGATGTCGGTCAGCATTTCGAGGAATTCCTTACGTTCCAGGATCATGTTCACCGTCAGGAGCACCGCGAGGATTCCGGTCAAGGAAGTCTGGAAGAGGTTCTCGTGTCCGGTCAGGGCCGAATACAGGTCACCCGCGGCCGCCAGGAGCAAGGTCATCCAGGGCAGCGCGAGCTGCCACAGGTCGAGGGGCGCGATTTGGGACGCCGTCTTCGGAGGAGCGTCTGGATAGATCGCCGCCAGGGCGATCAACAGGAACCCGGCGAACCATCCGGTGTCTAGCACGCTGCCCACTGATCCGAACGCGCCCTGGGCCGTGAGATAAGAGAATGCGCTGTCGGCGATGGAGTAGCACGCAACACCGGCGAGCAGCAACGCCATCCTGCCCTTCTGCTGGTGCGATGCGCGCCGGATGGCAAGGATGAGGACGGTCCCGATGAGAATGTCCCCGACCGGGTATGCAAGATCGAGCAACTTGGTCGTCGAGTTGGACTCCCAGACCGCCCGCAGCCCGAAACCCCATGCGGTCGAGGTCAGGGCGATGGCGACGATGAGGCCGTCGAACCAGATACGCCAGCGAGCAGACGTACCTCGCGCGTCACCCCAGAAGGCTCGAATGCCGGCGATCGCAAACGGCACCGCCGCCAGGAATCCGGCGTCTGCGAGCGACGGGTACGGCACCGGTACCCCCATCCCGACTTCGTAGATCGACCAGACAACCTCACCTGCCGCCCAGAGAGCGGCCGAGGTGCCCATCAGAGCCCAGCCGAGCCTGTCCCTTCCGTGAGCCCGGCGGGCGGCCCACACGCACGCGGCTGAGGCCAGCGCCGCCGCCACCGCCTCCCCGATGTCGTCGATCGCGGTCACCGCATGCTGCCCGAGTAAGACGGTTCGAATGTTCAGCGCATAGAGCACGGAAATGAGCGCGACCGCCGTCGCCAGTATGGCGAAGGTCCTCTGCCGTCGGTCCCACGTCTCCCAGGCGCCCATTTGACCAGCGAAGTTAAGCAGCCCCGCGGTCGATTTCATCCCCCTTATCGGACAGACCTTAAATCCAGATGCTCGGGTCGGCCATCGGACGCCCGCCGTCGCGCCGCCGCGTTATGGTCATGCGGTTCATCGGTCACAGCCATGGCGGACGCCTCGACCGCCCGGTAAAATCAACCGGCTGCAGCCGGGCGGCTGGCGGAACTGGTAGACGCGCACGTTTGAGGGGCGTGTGGGGTAACCCATCCGGGTTCGAGTCCCGGGTCGCCCACCACTGAGGCAATTCGAGCGTCTATACCATGCGTGAGCCTCACACTTATCACGTGACCGAGAGCAAGGAGCTCGACCCCGCCACACAGTTCAAGCAGCTCTACGACCAGGAATACCTCTCGGTCTACCGTTCGATCCGCGCCGTCGTCCTCGACGCGGCGGCTGCTGAGGACCTCACTCAGGAAACCTTCGTCCGGGCCTACCGCGCTCGCCACAGATACACACCGACCGCCCCTCCCGGCGCCTGGCTGCGCCGGATCGGGATCAACCTCGCCATCTCACACCTTCGCCGGCAGAAGCTCGCCCGGTTCCTGCCCGCCCGCCTGTACATGGCCCCCGACCGGCGGGACTACGACCGGGCCGAGGCTCGCGACGTGGTCGGCAAGGCGATGGCGGTGTTGAGCCCAAAGCTGCGGGCGGCGGTCGTGCTCCACTACTACGACGGCTTGACCCGCGAGGAGATCGCAGCGGTGCTTGGTGTGCCGGCCGGGACGGTCGCCTCGCGGATCGCCAAGGCGGTGGCGATCATGAGAAAAACCATCGGGAGCGACCAAGAGCTCGACACCACGCGTTCGAGTAGTGAAGGTGCCCTACGTGGAAGATAAACCCACACAGGGAGGGTTCAGTACGCCCTCCGAAACCGACCTCACCCGGATGATCCGGGCTGAGGTTGACTCATGGACCCCGCGCAAGGGCCCGGACTGGACAGATGTCTTGATCCGTATTGCCGGCTCCGGGCCTTCGCCGTGGGTCGTTTACACAGCTGCCAGCGTCTGCCTGGTCGTGATCCTGATCGCTGCGTACATCGTGGGTTCAGCCCTCCAGATCGGCGCACTCGCGCCGCCCCCAGCAGAGGTCCACCTGCACTAGAAGAGTCGGACTTCCTCTCCGAAGCCTCTTTCTTTCGCGGCGGCCAGCACGACGGAGCCCGCCGCCAGGTCCCACAACGCCAGGCCGTGTGACTCGAACAGCGTGATCCCCGCGCCCTCGGGGCGCTGCCACTTCCCGGCGACCACCGCAGCCAGCTCGACAGCGCGGCTCCATTGGAACTTCCCGGCTTCGACCGCCGTGATCAGGTCTCCGCTTTCGAGCTGCGCCGCCGCCAGCTGGTCGACCACCACCGTTCGCGCCTTCTCCACCAGGTCCGGCGGGACCTCCGCCTTGTTGCGCCAATTCGAGCCGGCGGCGATGACCAGCGCGTGAGGCTCGACCCAGGCGGCTTCGATCACCGGGGTCGAGCTCGTCGTCATCGTGACGACCACGTCGGCTCCGCGCACGGCCAGCTCTGCGCTACCGGCCGCGATCGTCGGCACTCCGAGCTGGCCCTCCTGCTCCCTGGCGAACTCGGCGAGCCGGTCATCGTGGCGGCTGAAGACCCGCAGCTCCTTGATCTCGAGCACGCGCGAGATCGCGAGCGCCTGGGTGGCGGCCTGCCATCCAGCCCCGATCATCGCCACGGTCGTGGGACCCGGTCGCGCCAGCGCCCGGGCTGCGACGGCCGAGGCCGCGCCGGTGCGGTAAGCACCCATGAAATCGGCCTCGATCAGAGCTTCGAGCGAGCCATCCAGCCCGAACATCACGACCATGAACCGGACGTGCCCGTCCGCGACCGTGTACGCCTTCAGGCCGGTGCAGCGCCCGCCGGGATACGAGGCGAACATCACGTTGAGCAGGCCGCCGGGGGCGAAGGCTCTGCGGCGCGGCTCGTTCTGGGCCGTGCCCTCGCCCAGCTCCTTCATCGCGGCGGTCACCGCGGCGATCACGTCGTCCATCTCGATCAGCTCCTGGACGTCGGCTTCGCGCAGGATCAGGGCCACGGCAGGGAGAATAGCGGCTGTGTTGTCCCGCCCCCGCTGGTCCTCGCATCTTCGCGCGCTAGGCGGCCGGGCGCCTGCGGCGCTGAAGCCGGCGTCGCGGGGCCTGGCGCTGCGTCGCTGCCCCCGCGCAACCACGGCGCGGGGACCCCGAAGGTGTGCGGTCCTCCTCGCGCCACCCGCTCCTTGGCTCCGGCCGCCGATCGCCCGAAGCTGGCGAGGAGCACGGGGGCGTGACAACACATGACGCAGAAACCCCTGAACGTAGGGCTCATCGGCCTCGGCACCGTCGGCGCGCAGGTTGCGGAGCGGATGCTGAACTGGCGCCCGCAGCTTTCGCGCAGGGCCGGTGTCGAGCTCTGTCTGCAGCGCGTGCTGGTGCGCGACCCGAGCAAACGCCGGGCTCTCGAGATCGCGCCCGAGCTGATTACCACAGACCCCGCCGAGGTCCTGGAGGACCCGGAGATCGACGTGGTGCTCGAGGTCGCCGGCGGCGACGAGCCGATGCGCAGCTATCTCGAGCGGGCGATCAGGGCGGGAAAGCACGTGATCACCGCCAACAAGGTGGTCATGGCCAAGCACGGCCCCGAGCTGCTCGACCTGGCCGCGGAGAAGAACGTCGACGTCTACTTCGAGGCCGCGGTCGGTGGCGGCATACCGCTCATCAGCACGTTCCGCACCGACCTGCAGGCGAACACGATCAAGCAGGTGTCCGCCGTGATCAACGGGACGACCAACTACGTTCTCGGCCGCATGTCGGCCGCGGGGCTCTCCCTGAAGGAGGCCGTCGCCGAGGCGCAGGCCGCGGGGTTTGCCGAAGCCGACCCGACCGATGACGTTGGCGGATTTGATGCCACCTACAAGCTCGCCATCCTCGGTTCGATCGCCTACGAGATCAAGGTGCGCCCGGACGAGATCTACCGCGAAGGCATCGAAGGGATCGAGCCCGTCGATTTTCGCTACGCGCGAGAGCTCGGCTACGCGATCAAGCTCATCGCACATACGCAGCGCCACCCGGGCCAGGTCGAAGCTCGGGTGCACCCTGCGATGGTCCCTCTCGACCATCCGCTGGCGCGTGTCGAGGGCGCTGAGAACGCGGTCTTCGTAGAGGGTGACCTGGTGGGACAGGTGCTCCTGGTCGGTCAGGGAGCCGGCGGGCGGCCCACCGCCTCCGCCGTGGTCGGCGACCTCATCGATCTAGCGCGCTCCATCCGGCGCGGCGTGCAAAGCCGCCCGTCGTTCAGCTTCGACGACCGCATCACAGTGGTGCCGATGGGCGAGGTCGTGACGCGCGCGTACTTCCGGATTCGCGTCGACGACAAGCCTGGCGTGCTGGCGGCGATCGGCCAGGTCTTCGCGGAGGAGGGAGTCAGCATCTCGAGCTTCATTCAAAAGGACGCGTGGTCGCAAGACCAGACCGCCGAGCTGGTGGTTACGACCCACCCGTCGTTTGACGCCGGATTGCAGCGGGCGCGTTCCCGGATGGCGGCGCTTGAATCGGTGCGATCCGTGTCCTCCTTCCTGCGCGTCTTCTAAGCGCAGTGTCCCGCTGCCGAAGTTCCTTGCATCTTCGCGGCCTAGGCGGCCGGGCGCATGCCCACCCCACGAAATCTGCGATTTCGCGGGGACCCCGGGCGGCGCTGAAGCCGGCGTCGAGGGGCCTGGCGCCGCGTCGTCACGCATCAACGGATGCGCTCCTCCTTGCGCCACCCTCTCCTTGGCTCCGGCCGCCGATGCCGCGAAATATGCGGCGGACCTCGGCAGCGGGACACTGACGATGGGGGTAATCGCTCGCTATCGCGAGCATCTGCCGGTCGGTCCGTCGACCCCCGAGGTCGACCTCAACGAAGGGTCGACGCCTCTTGTTCCCAGCCGCAACATCGGCCGCGCGCTTGGGTTGAAGCACCTCTACTTCAAATACGAGGGCCTGAACCCGACCGGCTCGTTCAAAGATCGGGGGATGGTGGTCGCGGTCGCCAAGGCGCTCGAAGCAGGCAGCAAGGTCCTGATGTGCGCGTCGACGGGAAACACGTCTGCATCGATGGCGGCCTATGCGGCGAGGATGGGAGTGCGCGCCATCGTCGTGGTCCCGGCGGGCGAGATCGCCATGAACAAACTGTCGCAAGCGCTCATGTATGGAGCCAAGGTCGTGACGATCAAGGGAAATTTCGACTCAGCGCTGGAGACAGTTCGCGACCTCACGAGCCGCTACCCGGTCGCGCTGATGAACTCGGTCAACCCGCACCGGATCGAGGGCCAGAAGACCGCCGCATTCGAGGTGGTGGACTCGCTGGGTGACGCTCCCGACTACCTGCTGCTCCCGGTCGGAAACGCTGGCAACATCACCGCGTACTGGAAGGGTTTTCGGGAGTACCACTCCGCCGGCAAGGCCTCGCACCTTCCTCGCATGGTGGGTGCGCAGGCCGAAGGCGCCGCGCCGATCGTGAGCGGCCACGCCGTGGCCCACCCGACGACCGTCGCCTCGGCGATCCGCATCGGCAACCCGGCGTCCTGGGAAGGCGCCACCATGGCACGCGACGATTCCGGCGGCATGATCGACGCGGTGACGGACACGGAAATCCTCTCGGCCCAGATCCGGCTGGCGAACAGCGAAGGCCTTTTCGCCGAGCCCGCCTCGGCCGCCCCGCTGGCGCTCCTCTTCCGTCTGGTCCGCGACGGGAAGATCGACAAGGACGCGACGGCGGTGGTCGTCCTGACCGGCTCCGGCTTGAAGGACCCCGACGCGGCGCTGAAAAACGTAGAACCGCCCATCGAGCTCGACGGCGACGCGCGCACACTCGCTAAGGTCTTGAAGCTGTGATGAGGGCGGGCGGTCAGTAGTGCGCATCAGAGTTCCAGCCTCCATCGCCAACATCGGTCCGGGCTTCGACTGCATGGCGATGGCGATCGACCTCTGGTTGGAGGTCGAGGCCAACGAGTCCACCCACCCGTCATGGGACTTCGAGGGCGAGGGCGCCGACTACCTGGCGGCCCACGACAACCCGTTCTCGCGGCTGAAGATGACCGGCCGCGTGCGAAGCGAGATCCCGCTCGGGGTCGGGCTGGGCAGCAGCGCCGCAGCCAGGCTTGCTGCGTCGGCGCTCAGCAGCCCGTGGGACGTGAAGAGCCATGTCATCGACGCGGGCGCCGATGAGGGCCACCTCGACAACGTGGCGGCTTCCGCCTCGGGCGGCATCCGGATCGTGTCCGAGCACATCGATGAAAAGCTCCCGAACCCCGGCTGGGGCCTGGCCCTGTTCGTCGCTCATCAGCCGCTTGCGACCGAGAAGGCGCGGTCGGTGCTGCCTGATTCCGTCCCGCTCGAAACGGCATCCTTCAACGCCGCGAGGACCGCGCTGCTCGTGCGCGCGATCGTCTCCAAGCGGCCGTCGCTGCTGGGCGAGGCGCTCCGCGACCGGCTCCATCAGCCCCACCGACTGCATCTATATCCATGGACCGCGGAGGTGATCCGGGTCGCCGAGGCGACTGGAGCCTACGGCGCGGCGATCTGCGGCGCCGGCCCGAGCGTCTTTGCTCTCTGCGCGCCGTCGCAGGCGGCCCGAGTCGCCAAGGCCATGGAGTCGTCGTTTCCCGAGCGAGGGCGGGCGTTGGTCACCCAGATCACCGACAAGGGCATGTTCCGGACGCTGTGATCATCGTCCAGAAATTCGGTGGTACCTCGGTGGGTACTGCGGCCCGCATCCGGCGGGTCAGCCGCCGCATCGCCGCGACCGTGAAGCAAGGGCATCAGGTCGTCGCAGTCGTCTCCGCGATGGGCCACACGACCGATCGCCTCATCGCGCTGGCGCAGAGCATCAACCCGGAGCCGCCCGCCCGCGAGCTGGACATGCTCGTCGCCAACGGCGAGACGATCACGGCCCCGCTGGTGGCGATGTGCCTGCAGGGGATGGGGGTCCCCGCGATCTCCCTCTCCGGCCTTCAGGCCGGGGTGCGCACGAGCGCCCAGCATTCCAGGGCGCGGATCCAGGACATCAAGCCGGATCGCATCCTCGAAATCCTGGGCGACGGCAAGGTGGCGGTGGTGGCGGGATTCCAGGGTGTGACGGCAGACTTCGAGGTGACGACGCTCGGCCGGGGCGGGTCGGACACCACCGCGGTCGCCCTCGCAGCGGCGCTGAAGGCCGATTCGTGCGAGATCTACACCGACGTGGATGGCATTTTCACCGCCGATCCGCGACTCGTGAAGACAGCCCGCAAGCTGAGCCATATCCAGTACGACGAGATGCTCGAGCTCGCCGCCGTCGGCGCTCGCGTGTTGCATCCGCGCGCGGTGGAGATCGGTGAGCTCTACGGCGTCCCCATCCATGTCCGGTCGAGCTTTCACGAGGGCGTCGGTACCATGATCGTCGCTCACGTGCCGATGGAAGACCGACAACGCGTTCGAGGAATTGCCGAGGAAAGCAACGTCGCGAAGATCACAGTGGTCGGCGTGCCTGACCGGCCGGGCATCGCCGCCGCGATCTTCGAACCCCTCGGCGCCGCGGGAATCTCGGTCGACGTCATCGTCCAGAACATCGGCCGCTCGCGACGCACGGACCTGACCTTCTCAGTCGCTCAGTCCGACCTCAAAGCTGCTGAGAAGCTCGTCAAGGCGGCGGCCAAGTCGATTGGCGCCACGAAAGTCGTGTCCGCCGGCGGCATCGCCAAGCTCTCCATCGTCGGCACCGGCATGCTCGGCACGCCAGGCATCGCCGGCCGCATGTTCAGGGCGCTCGCCGATGCGGGAATCAACATCGAGATGATCAGCACATCCGAGATCCGGATCACGTGCATGGTCGCGCGTGACCAGGTCGAGAAGGGCGTGCGCATCCTGCACAAAACCTTCGAGCTGGACGTCAACTA